>CANFHZ010000161.1 GCA_947446885.1 Comamonadaceae bacterium | reverse complement strand
TGCGCGCAATCCACGGATTGTGCGCCGAGCGCGCTTACACAGATCTGCGGATCAATCTCCAACAAATAACCCCGCCGCCCTCCATTGATCAGAATACGCGGGAGGCGCAGGATGCTGGACTCGATGTACACCGGCATGGGTTTGCGGGTGGCGAATGGCGATGTACCGCCAACCAGATAGCCGCTATGCCGATTCGCCACCTCCGGGGTGCAGGGCTGCACCGATTTGGCTCCAATCTGCCGGGCAAGGTTCTTGGTGGATACGGTACGGTTGCCGTGCATCAGCACCAGCAGCGGCTTGGCATCCTGGTCTTGCATGACCAGGGTTTTGACCACAGCAAACGGATCCCAGCCTAACTCGGAGGCACCGCGTTGTGCACCGCCGTGTTCCACGTATTCGTACAGATGCTCGCCGAATTCCAAGCCTGCCCGGCGCAGCCATGCGGTGGCCGGGGTTTCGCTGGCGTGGTCTTTTTTTGCCATAGTAATGCCGCCGCCGTCACACCGTGGGATCGCGGTGTGCGGCGCGGATAGCGTCTATGCTTTGGAGCAACTCAGGCGTCAAAACGGTTCCGTAGGCACCGATGTTTTCGTCGAGTTGCGCTACGCTGGTGACCCCAATAATGGTGCTGGCGACACACCATTTTTGGTAGCAATAGGCCAGTGCCATGCGTGTTGGTGTCAGCCCGTGGGCTCGGGCCAGCGTGTTGTACAAGCGGGCGGTGCTCAGTGCCTCTGGGCGACCCCAACGCTGCATGCGCACTGACTCAAACAGTGCGATGCGTGCATCGGCGGGCGCCATCGGGCCGGTGATGCTCCCGGCGTCGTATTTGCCGGTAAGCAGCCCATAGCCCAAAGGGGAATACGCAAGCAGCGATACCTGCAAGCGGTGCATGGTTTCGTCCAAACCATTCTCATGGCTGCGGTTGGTCAGGCAGTAGCAGTTTTGCACGCTGGCAATGCGTGGGAGGCCGTGTTGTTCAGCCAGACGCACAAACTCGTGCACACCATAGGGCGACTCGTTGGACACTCCAACGGCGCGCACTTTGCCGGCCTTGACAAGAACCGCGAGACCTTCGAGTTGTTCGTGGATGGATGCCACCTCGCGGTCGCGTGTGGGGTCGAAGTAGCTGGATCCAAATATTGGTAGGTTGCGATTCGGCCAATGGATTTGGTACAGGTCAATAACGTCTGTTCGCAGACGGCGCAGACTGCCGTCGCAGGCGCTAACGATATCGGCTGCCCGCGTATTCGCCGCCCCGCCACGCACCCACGGCATGGCGCGCGAGGGACCTGCGACCTTGGTGGCAATCGTGATGGTGTTGCGTACACCGGGTCGGCTAGCGATCCAGTTGCCGATGATGGTCTCGGTTAACTGAAAGGTCTCGGCGCGGGGCGGCACCGCATACATCTCAGCGGTATCCAGAAAGTTCACCCCCCGCGTCAGTGCGTGATCGAGAATCGTTTGGGCCAGCGCCTCACCCACCTGTTCACCGAAAGTCATGGTACCGAGGCAAATCGGAGGTACGTGCAGATCACTTTGACCCAGCTGGACAGTTTTCATAAGATGGGGAGACCTTGGTGATGAACCACAAGTTGCACGAACTGAACGATTTTGCCAGCGCCGCGACATCACCGGGGCCTTATGAAATCTTCCAGGCTGCGTTGACGCTCCCGTTCAACTTCCGCTGGCGCGAGTTCATGTCTGCTTATCATGCGCGCAATGTACCAAGTCAAACGCCAGGCTCGCAGCGAATTCGTTCCTATCCGCAACCTGCGCTACCACGTCCTAGTGTGGGGAACGCCCAAGACGGACACGATTCCGCTGGTCATGCTGCACGGCTGGATGGATGTCGCGGCCTCGTACCAATTTGTTGTAGATGCATTTTTGCAAGATCAGTACATCATTGCCCCAGATTGGCGGGGTTACGGAAAAACCGATGCGAACGGCGCAGACAATTTTTGGTTTCCAGACTACCTGGCAGATCTGGACTTTCTGCTCGATCACTACGCTGGGGAAGGCGCCGTGAATCTCGTCGGGCACAGCATGGGCGGGAATGTCGCGATGCATTACGGTGGCATCCGCCCGGAGCGGGTGCGCCGTCTGATTAATTTGGAGGGTTTCGGCATGGCGGCTTCCACGCCGGATCAGGCACCCCAACGCTACGCCCGCTGGATGGACGAACTCAAACGGCTGCACCTTGGCCACATGAACTTGCATCCATACCCAACTGTCGCAGGCGTGGCGCGTCGGCTGATGAAGACCAATCCCAGGCTCAGCGTCGATAAAGCACATTGGCTTGCACAGCACTGGGCCGAAGAATCGACGCAAGGGCAATGGCGAATTCTGGGGCAGCCCGGCCATAAGCTTGTCAGCGCCAACCTGCACCGTTTAGAGGAAGTGATGGCGCTTTACGGTCGTTTGTCCATGCCCGTGTTATCCGTCGAGGCGCAGGGAAGCAGTCTGGACACCTGGTGGAAGGGGCAATACACCCTATACGAATACCACGCACGTCTTAGAGCGATCCCGCAGGTGGAAGTCGTCACGGTAGGCGAGGCAGGTCACATGCTCCACCATGACCAACCTGGGATCGTTGCCAGCCTAATCGAGCGATTTATTTAGTAGCCACTTCCCGCGCAGGCCGGGCAAATTAGACGTCGCGTATTGCAAACGGACGACAAACCGCAAGCACCAAAAAGAAAACCCCCTGCACGTATGCAGGGGGTTTACTGGGGTAATAGCCTGACAATGACCTACTTTCACACGGGTATCCGCACTATCATTGGCGCTGAGTCGTTTCACTGTCCTGTTCGGGATGGGAAGGAGTGGTACCAACTCGCTATGGTCGTCAGGCATAACTTTTTGTCTGCATGACCTTTCGGTCAAACAAACCAATTTATAGAGCTAATCAGCTTTTCGATTTCTCGACCTGCTTGGTTTTCACCGTACAGGGATTTTGAATGCGTCAACTTGGCATAACTTCCTTGAAACACTTTCGTGAATCAAAGTTATAGGGTCAAGCCGCACGAGCAATTAGTATCGGTTAGCTTAACGCATTACTGCGCTTCCACACCCGACCTATCAACGTCCTGGTCT
>CANFHZ010000160.1 GCA_947446885.1 Comamonadaceae bacterium | reverse complement strand
GGAAACGCGCAGTACACGCGGTTGAGGTCACGCACCAGACGCTGCACACCGGCATGGGCCGGCTGGTCTTGCAGGTGCCACGGCAGGCTCCCGCCATCGGCCCATTCCGTAGGCTGTGCAAACTCACCCCCCATGAACAGCAGCTTCTTGCCCGGGTAAGCCCACATCAGGCCGTAAAGCGTGCGCAAGTTGGCAAATTGCTGCCAGGGGTCGCCCGCCATCTTGCCCAGCAGCGAACGCTTGCCGTGCACCACCTCATCGTGCGAGAGGGGAAGCACAAAGTTTTCGCTGAAGGCGTACATCAACCCGAAAGTCAGCAGGTTCTGGTGGTGGTGGCGGTACACCGGATCCAAGCGCATGTAGTCCAGCGCATCGTGCATCCAGCCCATATTCCATTTGAAGTGAAAGCCCAGACCGCCGCTGGCCAGGTCGGGCGCGGGCGGGCGGCTCACGCCGGGAAAAGCGGTGGACTCTTCGGCAATCATCAGCGCACCGGGCCGCTCCACGCCCACCAGGTGGTTGAGGCGGCGCAGAAAATCCATGGCTTCCAGGTTTTCGCGCCCGCCATGGCGGTTGGGAATCCACTGGCCAGGCGCACGGCTGTAATCGCGGTAAAGCATGGAAGCCACGGCATCCACCCGCAGGCCGTCAATACCAAAACACTCCAACCAATAAAAGGCGTTGCCGATCAAAAAGTTGCGCACCTCGGAGCGGCCGAAGTTGTAGATCAGCGTATTCCAGTCCTGGTGGAAACCCTCTTTAGGGTCGGCATATTCGTACAAGTGCGTGCCATCGAAATCGGCCAATCCATGGGCATCGCTGGGGAAGTGCGCCGGCACCCAATCCAGAATCACACCCAGCCCGGCCGCGTGCGCTGCGTCCACAAAATACTGAAAATCTTCCGGGCTGCCAAAGCGCGCCGTAGGTGAAAACATGCCCAGCGGCTGGTAGCCCCACGAGGCGTCAAACGGATGCTCGCTGACAGGCAGCAATTCCAAGTGGGTGAAACCCAGGTCGCGGGCATAGGGCACCAGCGTGTCGGCGAGTTCGCGGTAATTCAACCAGCGCCAGCCATCGGCCTTGCGCCAGGAACCCAGATGCACTTCGTACATGGACATCGGCGCAGCCAAGGCATTGGCCGCTGCCCGCGCCGGCTGCATCGCCCGCCGGGCCGGCAGGCCACAGACCACGCTGGCCGTGCCGGGCCGCAATTCCGATTGGAATGCATAAGGGTCGGCTTTGAGCGTGACCTTATCGTGCGCGCCCAGAATTTCAAATTTGTATACGTCGCCACGCACCACCTGGGGCAGAAAAATTTCCCACACGCCGCAGCCGTGGCGCAAGCGCATGGGGTGGCGCCGACCGTCCCACAGGTTGAAATTGCCGACTACGGAGACCCGCTTGGCATTGGGAGCCCACACGGCAAAGCGGGTGCCCGCTACGCCCGCGCGGGTATCGGGATGCGCGCCCAGGCATTCGTAAGGCCGTTGGTGCGAGCCTTCAGCGAGCAGCCAGGTGTCGGCGTCGGACAGCAGCTCGGTGAAAGCGTAAGGGTCATCGAGCAGCGTGCTGCTGGCGGTACCGCCCGCGCCTTGGTGCCAATAGACCCGCAACTGGTAATCAAAGGGCACGCTGCGCCCGGCCAATGCGCTGCTGAACACATCGCTGTCCCCCAGGCGCGCCAAGCTGCCCGCCAGCCGCTGTGTGCTGCGCTCCACCACATCAACCGCGCGGGCATGGGACAGCATGGCGCTGACCCACAAACGCCCCGCCTTCAGATGCATGCCCAAAACGCCAAAGGGATCGGCGTGCCGGGCCGCCATCAGGGCGGAAACATCGTGGTCGCTGAGCATGGTGCGTAGGGCGCAGCGGGCAGCGCTCAGCACGCCAGACCGAAGTAGCCGCCCCAGGGCTGCAGCGCCACATGGCCCTCGACCAGCAAAGCGCCCTCCAGACCGCTGCCCGTCAAGGCCTGTGTGCCGGCGTGCGCCAGGGGAAGCGGCCAGTCCACCGCTGCATCGCTGAAATTAAAAACACAGAGTACGCACTGCCCAGCCTGGCTGCGCTCAAAAGCCAGCACCTGCGGGTGCAGTGGCAGCAGGCGCATACCGCCCTTTAGCAGCGCCGGGTGCTGCGCGCGCCAGCGGATCAGGCCGGTGTAGAAGTTCAGCAAGCTGTGCGGGTCGCCCCGCTGCGCGTCCACCGCCAGCGCCAAGTGTTGCGGCGGCAGCGGCAACCAGGGCTGGGCGCTGCTGAAGCCGCCCTGCGCCTGCTGCGCTTCCCAGGGCATGGGGGTGCGGCAACCGTCGCGGCCCTTGAACTCGGGCCACATGGCTTTGCCGAAAGGGTCTTGCAGTTGCTCAAACGCAATGTCCGCCTGGGTGAGGCCCAACTCGTCGCCCTGGTAAATGCAGGGACTGCCCCGCAAACCCATCTGAAAGGCTGCGGCCAGACGCAGCAGGCGCGGGTCGGGCTCCGCGCCGCCCCAACGCGTGGCAACCCGCATCACGTCATGGTTGGACAAGGCCCAACTCGGCCAGCCGTCGCCCACGGTGGCCATAAACTTCTCAAGAAGCCCGTGCAAAAACGTGGCACTGTGATGGGGGCCGAGCAGGTCAAAGGAATAGGCCATGTGCAGCTTGTCGCCGCCTTGGGTGTATTCGGCGATGCGGGCCAGGCTGTCGTCGTCGCCGATTTCACCCACCATGGCGCTGCCGGGGTAGCGGTCCAGCAGGGCACGCAGCTCCTTCAAGAACCCGAGGTTCTCGGGCCGGCTTTTGTCGTACACATGGTGCTGGCGGCTGTAGGGGTTGACCGGGTCCACCGAGGCGTCGGTGGGATCGGGTTGGCCGCGCCCCGGGTTGTTGCGCAGCGCCTGGTCGTGGAAATAGAAATTCGCCGTGTCCAGCCGGTAGCCGTCCACCCCAAGGTCAAGCCAGAAGCGCACGTCGTCGAGCACGGCAGCGCGCACATGCGGGTTGTGGAAGTTGAGGTCCGGCTGCGAGACCAGAAAGTTGTGCAGGTAGTACTGCAAGCGCCGGGTGTCCCACTGCCAGGCACTGCCGCCAAAAATGGACAGCCAGTTGTTGGGCGGCGT
>CANFHZ010000159.1 GCA_947446885.1 Comamonadaceae bacterium | reverse complement strand
CCAATGTCGCCCATGGCGGCCGCGCCGAACAAGGCGTCGGTGATGGCGTGTAAGAGCGCGTCGGCATCCGAATGTCCCAGCAAACCTTTGGCAAAGGGGATATGCACCCCACCCAGGATCAAGGCGCGCCCCTCCACCAATGCGTGCGTGTCCCAACCCTCGCCGATGCGGATGGTCATGGTGCAGCCTTTCGTGTGCTCAGATTCATGCGTTGTATGGGGCGATCACGCGCAGGCCCGCAAAGTAACGGCGGAAAAAACCAGCATCGGCAGTGATCAAGCCATCGGCTTGCGTGAGCGCGTGGGCGCCGATCAAAAAATCGGGTGCTACGCGTTCGCGCGGGCCCTTGTTGGCTGCGTAGGCCCGCATGATGCGGGCCGCTTGCAGCGCCGCCTCGAACGATACCGGGTCGTGGTCGATCTGGCAGTCGGCCAGAAAGTCCCGCAGGTCCTCTGCGCTGGCGAAGTAGCGCCCCAGTTCCGCTACCACTACCGCGCAAACACACAGGCCGCCGCCCGACAGCGCCTCCTCCAGCGACGCCTGCGCTGCCGCAGCGCCGGGTGCGCCCTTGACGATGTCAAACAGCACGCTGGAATCGACAGCAGTCTTCATGGGGCCGGGTCACCGTCTTTCCAGGGCACCGGGCGCTGGCGCAGTTCCGACAAAGCCGCGTTGGTGCTCAGGCCATCGTCCAGCGCTTTCCCAACCCAGCGACTCAGGTCCAAAGCGACCTTCTTCTCGATGACCAGGCGGGAGCCTTCGACGCGCATCTGCAGCTTGGTTCCCGGCTTGAGCCCCAGCGCATCGCGCGCCTCCTTGGGGATCACAATCTGTCCACGTTCGGCCAGCGTCAAGTCCATAGAGTTCTCCGGATATGCACCATTAAGTATGAATTTTTCAGTACGAATTTATTTCACGTACCTTCATGATACACCTGCTCTAAAACCGCTGCCGCCAGCGCAAAGTCCTGCGGATAGGTGACCTTGAAGTTGTGCGCGCTGCCCGCCACCAGCAAAGGGGCATGGCCAGCCAACTCCATGGCGCTGGCCTCGTCGGTGATACCGGCGAAGCCGTCTGCGCGTTTCTCGGCCAGCGCCTCGCGCAAAGCACCCAGGCGGAACATCTGCGGGGTTTGGGCCAGCCATTTGTCGGCGCGCGGTACGGTGGTGTGCGAGCGACCGTCCACTTCCTGCTTGAGTGTGTCGGGCAGCGGCAAGGCCAGCAGGCCGCCCACCAGGTCGTCGGCGCAGGCGTCGATCAGCGCGTCCACCATCTGCGGCGTGACCATGCAGCGGGCAGCGTCGTGCACCAGCACCCAGTCGGTATCGCGCACGCCCAAATCTGCGAGGGCTTGCAGGCCCTGGAACACGCTGTGGGCGCGGCTTGCGCCGCCGCAGGCCTCGCGCACAAAAAGGCCGGGCCATTGCGCGCCCGTGGGCCAGACAAAGTCGTCGCCCGGCGTGAGCACCACCAGGCCGCCGTGCAAGCGCGCCACACCCGCCAGCGCCCGCAGCGTATGCATGACCAGGGGCTGGCCGACAATGGGTTGGTACTGCTTGGGTTGGGCAGTTCCCGCGCGGCTGCCGCTGCCCGCACAGGGCACCAGGGCAAAGTAGCGCGGGGGGGCCGCCGGGTCGGCGCAGGCAAACCGTGCTGCATCAGGTGCGGCGGGTTGCGGGGATGGGTTGGCGGTGCGCATAGAGGGCAATAGCGGCGGGTGGAGGGCATTCTAGAATCGGGCCGCTTGTTCACCCGCCCCCGTCCACCCGTTGGCCGGGGGTTTTTGTATTGTTGTTGCCGCATGACCCTCCCCGCCCTGGCCCTTGGAAAACGTTTCACCCTGCCGCGTCCGCCAGGGTCGGCTGACGCGCTGGTGCTCGCGCAGCTGGCGCAGCGCGAAAAAGCCGCCGGGCGTATCACGGCGATCGTGACGGCTGATGCGACGGACGCGCAACGCTTGCTGGATGAAATGGCCTTCTTCGCGCCCGCGCTGCGCTGCGCGCTGTTCCCGGATTGGGAAACGCTACCCTATGACACCTTCTCGCCACACCAGGACCTGATCAGCGAACGCCTGGCGACGCTGTGGCGCATCAGCCAGCGCGACCATGAACAGGGCGTGGACGTGGTGCTGGTCCCGGCGACCACGGCCCTGTACCGACTGGCTCCGCCCGCCTTTATGGCCGGTTACACCTTTGCGTTCAAGACCCGGCAAAAGCTGGACGAAGCCAAGCTCAAGGCCCAACTCACCCTGGCCGGCTACAGCCACGTGACGCAGGTGGTCAGCCCTGGCGAATACGCGGTGCGCGGCGGGCTGATCGACCTCTTCCCCATGGGTTCGCAAGTGCCTTTCCGGGTGGACTTGTTTGACGACGAGATCGACAGCATCCGCACCTTCGACCCCGACAGCCAGCGCAGCCTGTACCCGGTCCCGGAAGTGCGGTTGCTGCCCGGACGCGAGTTCCCTATGGATGAGCCGGCGCGCGCCAAATTCCGCAGCCGCTGGCGCGAACTGCTTGAAGGCGACCCGACCAAAAGCCGTGTCTACAAAGACATGGGCACGGGCGTGGCCACAGCGGGCATCGAGTACTACCTGCCGCTGTTTTTTGACGAGACGGCCACCGTGTTCGACTATCTGGGCACAGCGGCGACCATCGTGCTACACGGTGATCTGGAGGCGGCCTTTCATCGCTTCTGGCTCGACACCCGGGACCGTTTCCGCATCGTGCGCACCGACCCCGAGCGCCCCGCCCTGCCGCCCGAGGCCCTGTTTTTGAGCGCCGAGCAGTTTTATGCCCGCGCCAAAGACTACGCCCAACTGGCCTTGCGCGCGCCGGCCGAAGCCACCGAAGGCGCTTTTTCCGAAATGGCGCCCATGCCCATGGTGGCGGCGGTGCGCGGGGCCGAAGACCCGCTGGTGCAACTCAAAGCCCATATGGCGCAGGCCGCAGTGCAAGGCCAGCGCGTGCTGGTGCTGGCCGAGAGCGCGGGGCGGCAGAGCAGCCTGATGGACTTTGTGCACGCCAGCCGCCTGTCACCGCCGGCCTTTGACACGCTGGAGGATTTTTTGGCCAGCGACGAGCCGCTGGGCATGGCCACGGCCGCGCTCAACGTGGGATTCCGCTGGCTGGCGCGCGGCGTGGACTTTGTCACCGAGACCGAGT
>CANFHZ010000158.1 GCA_947446885.1 Comamonadaceae bacterium | reverse complement strand
GACAGCCGCGCCCTGCGGTCGATTGTCTTTGTGGTCGGGTCCGCGCAAACGCTGGAGCTGCCGGGCGGACGCATGCAGACTCTGTATTTAAGTCATAGCGAGCCCCCTGCGTTTGAGGGATCGCGGGGCTCGAAAGGCGAGGTCTGGGCCGCCCCCGCTTTGGACTACCTGCCGGTGCGCATCCGCATCACCGAGCCTTCCGGAACCACTTACGACTTGCGCTGGTCCCAAACCCTTGCCCCCTGAGGCCGGGCCCGCGCGGTTTTGGCGCTAAGATGCACCCATGAACCTGCTGTACGACTCCGATACCTTCACGGTGACACACATGCTTGCCAATATGCAGGCGCAGGCGCAGTCAGAGGGCGAAATCCGCATCGGCGGGCCCAGCGACACGGTGCTCAGCCCTGAGACCTCTGAACGGTTCCCGGCCGGCATTCCCACCCTCGCACGCCACGGTTTTGAAATTGTGGACAAGCGGTCCGGCAAAGAGGTGTACCTGGACGGATCCTGGGCTGAACTGTTTCAGCAGCACATCATGGCTTGGCAGGTCAATACACCCACGCAGGAAGAGGTTGAAGAGACCCTGGCGCAGTACGCTGAACTCGCGCAAAACCCGGTTGTGATGCACTGAGCGGCAGGTACGCCGATTCTTTTCAAGCGGCCCGTTTCGGGCAAGCCTGTTGCCCTACCACCCCTCAGTCACAAGGTTTTCCGTCCCATCGCCTGGCCCAGGCATACCGGACTGGCGGCATGCCATTGCGGGTTGAGGGTGATCGTGTCCCGGGGCCATAACAGCACCACGGTGGAGCCCAGCAAAAAGCGTCCCATCTCCGCGCCCTGCCGTAAAGAGGGTGAAGCTGCCTTCGCGCTGCCGTAGTCCCAGACCGTGACCTGCGGGCGGCGCGGCGGGTTGACCAGGCCGTGCCATACCGTGGCCATGCTGCCCACAATCGTCGCCCCCACCAGCACCAAGGCCATCGGCCCGTGTGGCGTAGCGAAATGGCAGACCACCCGCTCGTTGCGCGCAAACAAGCCCGGCACACCCCGTGCCGTGGTCGGATTGACCGAGAACAAATCACCGGGCACATAAACCATGCGCTGCAGCGTGCCGTCGCAGGGCATGTGGATGCGGTGGTAGTCGCGCGGACTGAGGTAGATCGTGGCAAAACTGCCGCCTTCAAATTGCGCGGCGGCGCTGTCGCCGCCCAGCAGCGCGACACAGCTGTAGTCATGGCCTTTGGCCTGGAAGATCCGGTCGTGGTCAATGGCTCCGAGCTGACTGACCGCGCCGTCGACCGGGCAGACAAAGTCGGCTGCCGCCAGAGGGCGGGCGTCGGCGCGCAGGGCGCGGGTAAAAAAAGCGTTGAAGCTGGGGTAGGCCGCGATGTTGGGTTCGGCAGCTTCGGTCATATTGACACCGTAGCGGGCTACGAACCAGGCGATCAGGCGCGTGGTGTGGCGGCCCCATTGGCGCGTGGCCACCCAGCCGGCAAATGCCGTGATGGCTTTTTGGGGGATGAGGTACTGGGGCAGTACGGCCAAACGATCAGACACGGTAGCTCCAGCAAGGGGAAGATCACGGGGAAAGACGCTGGCCGGGATAGCCGGGCGATCAGGTCACGACTGGGGCCCCGCATGGGGCGCCGGATGGGTCGCGAATTATAGTAAGCGGTGTTTGAAAGGCTGAGCCGTGAGTATTGCCCGTATCCCCCCCATCCAGTGCCTGTTGACCTTTGAGACCCTGGCCCGCTTGCGCAGCGTGACGCAGGCAGCCGAAGAGCTGTGTGTGACACCCAGTGCGGTGAGCCACCGGGCACGCCAGTTGGAGCAAATCATCGGCACCAAGTTGTTCGGCCGCGCCGACTTCTCACTGACCACTGAGGGCAGCGAATACCTGGCCTATGTGCGCGAAGGGCTGGCGATCTTGCAAAAGTTCCCCAACATGGGCGCAGCACCTGGCAAACGCAAGTTGCGTCTGGCGGTGACACCCACGTTTGCGCGTTCGGTGGTGATTCCACGCCTGCGTGAATTCACCGAGGCCTATCCCGAGATTGACGTGACCATGCAGGTCTCTATCCCCCTGCTGGACGTGGTGGCAGAGGACGCCGATCTGATGGTGCGTTATGGCGCTGGCCGCTACGCCGATTTGGAACATGTGTGCATCACCCATGATGTGGTCACGCCCATGGCCTCGCCTGAATTTGTGCGCCAGTACGGCCCCTTTGAGACCGCCCAAAGCATCCAGAACCAGCCGCTCTTGCGCAGCCCACTGGAGCCTTGGCGTACCTGGTTTGCCTCTATGCACTTGGACTGGCCGGAGCCGACCGAGGGCTCGCAGTTCAATGACATCGGCCTGATGTGCGACGCGGCGGCAGCGGGCATGGGGATTGCGCTGGTGCGCCACAAGCTGGGCGCGCCCTGGCTCAACAACGGAACCCTGGTGCCGCTGGGCAATAGCGCCGCCTTCACCACGCCGGTGGCCAGCCCGCACGCCCACTATTTATGCTGGCGCACCGGCACCCTGGACCGTTGGGAGTGCGCCGCGTTTGCCGAATGGCTCAAGCAGGTTGGGGCCTGATTTCACGCAGGGTTTCAAGAATCTTCACCCAGCGGGCCGTGCCAAGCCCTACAGTTCAGACATGAACGCGCCCCAATCCCTTTTCTCCCACGAATTGTTGCAAGCCTCGGAGGCCCAGGCTTTGAAAAATCTGCAGGCGCGGGTGGTTGCGGCCTTGTCGGTGGACTTGCCATCGCACGCTTTGCTGTACCAGACCGAGGACACCGTGCCCTATGAGTGCGACGGCCTGACCGCCTACCGCCAGCGCCCCCTTCTGGTTGCGCTGCCGGAAACCGAGGCCCAGGTGCAAGCGGTTTTGCGGGGCTGCCACGCCCTGGGCGTGCCGGTGGTGGCGCGCGGCGCGGGCACCGGCCTGTCCGGCGGGGCCATGCCCAACCCCGGCGGCGTGACGTTGAGCTTGGCCAAGTTCAACAAAATCGTGGAAATGGATCCGGTCAGCCGCACCGCGCGCGTGCAATGCGGTGTGCGCAACCTGGCCATCAGCGAGGCGGCTGCGCCCCTGGGTCTGTACTACGCGCCCGACCCCAGCAGCCAGATTGCCTGCACCATAGGCGGCAACGTGGCCGAAAACTCCGGCGGCGTGCACTGCCTGAAATACGG
>CANFHZ010000157.1 GCA_947446885.1 Comamonadaceae bacterium | reverse complement strand
ATTATTTGACCGCAACCGCGAATGGGCCACCAAGGTCGAGGCGGCACGCCCCGGTTTTTTCACCGGCCTGCGCGCACAGCAAAAGCCCCGCTACATGTGGCTGGGCTGCGCCGACAGCCGGGTGCCTGCCAACGAGCTGGTCGATCTGCTGCCTGGTGAGCTGTTCGTGCACCGCAACGTGGCCAATCTATTGGTGCACTCGGACCTGAACGCGCTGAGCGTGGTGCAGTACGCGGTCGACGTGCTGGGCGTGCAGCACATCATCGTGGTGGGCCACAGCAACTGCGGCGGTATCCGCGCGGCCATGACCAACCAGCGTGCCGGGCTGGTGGACAACTGGCTGCGCCATGTGCAAGACGTACGCGACTTGCAGGAAGAATTTTTGAATGGCTTGCATGAGAGCCTGCGTGTCGACGCCCTGGTGGAACTCAATGTGCTGGAGCAGGCGCGCAACGTTTGCCGCACCACCATCGTCACCGACGCCTGGCAGCGCGGACAGACCGTGGTCGTGCACGGCTGGGTCTATGGCCTGGAAAACGGCTTGCTGCAGGACATGCGGGTCACCGCTGCCAGCAGCGATGAGGTGGCCCCCGCCTATGCGCTGGCTTTGCAAGCCCTGCACCAGCGCTGGATCGCGCGCAGCCGCGCGCTCTAGGCACCCGGGCACACCGCATGCCGGTTTTCGCCAGACGTCTGGATTCGCCCTTGGCCTATGAGGTGGCGCAAGCCCTTATGGACGGCTTCAACCGCCATTACCGTTTGTTCCGCACCGAGTCCGCGCACGCCAAACACCGATTTGAAACGCAGGACTGGCACGGCCAGCAGCGCGCCCAGCGTGAGCGCATCGAGTTTTATGACTTGCGCGTCAAGGAGTGCAGCAACCGGCTTGAGCGCGAGTTCAAGGCTGGCGAACAGGCCATGGAGGTGTGGCAGCAAATCAAGCTGCACTACATCGGCCTGCTGGTAGACCACCACCAACCCGAACTGGCCGAGACATTTTTTAACTCCGTCACCACCAAAATCCTGCACCGTTCGTACTTTTTGAACGACTTCATTTTTGTGCGGCCTGCGGTCAGCACCGAGTACATCGAAGACGGCGCTCTGGGCGCGCAGCCCACTTACCGGGCTTATTACCCCACGCGCGATACTGTCCATGCCACGCTGCGCAGTGTGGTGCAAGACTTTGATCTGCAGGTTCCGTTTGTAGATTTAGATCGCGACGCCGGGTATGTTGCGCAGGCCATGTTGCAGCGTCTGGGTGACTCCAAGCTGCGCGCCAATTTCCAGGTCCAGGCCTTGTCAGGCCTGTTCTTCCGCAACAAGGGCTGCTACATCGTGGGCAAGCTCATCAACGGTTTTACCGAGGTGCCGTTTGCCTTGCCGGTGCTGCACCACGCAGCGGGTGGGCTGGTGATTGATGCTGCCCTGTTTGGCGAGAACGATTTGCTCATGCTGTTCAGCTTTGCGCGGGCCTACTTCATGGTGGACATGGAAATTCCGTCGGCCTACGTGCAGTTTTTGCGCAGCATGATGCCGCGCAAGCCCCGCAACGAAATCTACAACGCGCTCGGTCTGGCCAAGCAGGGCAAGAACCTGTTTTACCGGGATTTCTTGTACCACCTGCGCCATTCGACCGACCAGTTCCGTATCGCGCCGGGCATCAAGGGCATGGTCATGCTGGTGTTCGATTTGCCCAGTTTCCCCTACGTGTTCAAGGTCATCAAGGACTATTACCCGCCGCCCAAAGACACCAGCCGCGAGCAGATCAAGGGTAAGTACCTGCTGGTGAAACAGCACGACCGGGTGGGCCGCATGGCGGACACCCTGGAGTACAGCGGCGTCGGGTTTCCGCGCAAACGTTTTGACGATGCGCTTCTCGCCGAAATCGAGAAATTCGCACCCAGCCAGTTGGAGATCATCGACAACGGCGGTCAGCAAGAGGTCATCATCAAGCACCTCTATATCGAGCGGCGCATGATCCCGCTCAACATCTATCTGCAAGAGGCTTTTGATGTCGAGGGCGTGGCGCAGGGCGCTGATGCCGCTGCGGCTTTTGCCCTGCAGCAAATCGAGCGGGCCGTGGTCGATTACGGCAACGCCATCAAAGATCTGGTCTCAGCAAATATTTTTCCCGGCGATATGTTGTGGAAAAATTTTGGCGTCACCCGCCACGGCAAGGTGGTGTTCTACGACTACGACGAGATCGAATACATCACCGATTGCAACTTTCGCCGCGTACCCGCGCCGCGTACCGAAGAAGACGAAATGTCCGGCGAAGTCTGGTACCACGTCGGCCCGCGCGATGTGTTCCCCGAAACCTTCGCGCCGTTTTTGCTGGGCAACCCGCTGGTGCGCAAAGCCTTTATGGCGCACCACGCCGACCTGCTTGACGTGGACTTCTGGCAAGGCCACAAAGAGCGCATCGCCCAAGGCTATGTGCACGACGTGTTTCCCTACGACCAGGACCAGCGTTTTCCCCCCACTTCCGCACACTAGTTTTTTACACAAGGAGTTCTTTATGTCTGCCACCGATCCCATCGTCATCGTTAGCGCCGCCCGTACCCCCATGGGCAGTTTCCAGGGTGATTTTTCAGCGCTGTCCGCGCACGACCTGGGCGGTGTGGCCATCGCGGCGGCCATGCAGCGCGCCGGTATCAGCGGCGATCTGGTGACTGAGGTTTTGTTTGGCAACTGCCTGATGGCTGGTCAGGGCCAGGCTCCGGCGCGCCAGGCGGCGTTCAAGGGCGGCCTGCCGCAAAGCGCGGGCGCGGTGACGATGTCCAAGATGTGCGGTTCGGGCATGCGCGCGGCCATGTTCGGCCACGACATGCTGCTGGCCGGTTCCCACGAAGTGCTGGTGGCCGGTGGCATGGAAAGTATGACCAACGCGCCCTACCTGCTGCTCAAAGGCCGCAGCGGCTACCGCATGGGCAGCGACAAAATTTATGACCACATGATGCTCGACGGCCTGGAAGACGCCTACGAGGCCGGCCGCAGCATGGGCACCTTCGGCGAGGACTGCGCCGCCAAATACAGCTTCACCCGCGCCGAGCAAGACGCCTTTGCCACCACCAGCGTGCAGCGCGCCAAAGCCGCCATCGAATCCGGCGCGTTTGCCGCCGAGATCGCGCCGGTCACTGTGAAAGACCGCAACGGTGAACGCGTGGTGTCCATCGACGAAGGCCCCGGCAAAGTCAAGCTCGACAAAATCAGCAGCCTGCGCCCCGCCTTCAAAAAAGACGGCACCATCACCGCCGCTACCAGCTCGTCCATCAACGACGGCGCAGCCGCCCTGGT
>CANFHZ010000156.1 GCA_947446885.1 Comamonadaceae bacterium | reverse complement strand
TGACCTACGAGATGCGCAAGCACACCGGCGAGCTGCCCATCATCGGCGTCAACACCTTCCGCAACCCGCATGGCGATGCCGTGCCGCAAAAGCTGGAGCTCGCGCGCAGCACCGACGACGAAAAACAAAGCCAGCTGAACCGGCTGCACGCCTTCCACGCTGCCCATGCCACCGAGGCCCCGCAGATGCTCGCCCGCCTGCAGCAGGCCGTGATCGCCAATGACAATGTTTTTGAGGTGCTGATGGACGCCGTGCGTGTTTGTTCACTTGGGCAGATCACGAACGCGCTGTTTGAGGTGGGCGGTCAGTATCGGCGGAGTATGTAAGGTACTATTACCTTACTTTTCCGATGGAGAACCCCAAATGACTGCACTGACTGTGACTGCCAAGGGCCAAATTACTTTGCGCCGTGGTTTGCTGCAACATCTGGGTATTGCACCAGGGCAGCAGCTAGAAGTGGACAAACTGGCGGGTGGCGTATTGGCCCTGCACGTCAAAACCCCGCGCGGTTTGGAATCGTTTGTCGGCTGCTTGCCCCCGCCCGCCCGTTCCTTGACTCTGGATGAGTTGAATACGCTCAGCCGCCAATCCTGGGCGCAAGAGCCGTGAAGGTCACGCTGGACACCAATGTGGTGGTGCGCTTGGCGGTGCAAGACGATCCCGCCCAAGCGGCCGCTGCGCTGCAGGCCTTGCAAAAGGCCACCCTGATTGCAGTGCCTGCGACCGTGTTCTGTGAAATGGTGTGGGTGCTGTTGCGCGGCTACCGTTACACACCGGCACAAGTCTCCCACGCGGTACGCACCTTGATGCAAGTGCGCAATGTGGTCTGCAACACCCCTGCGGTGCTGGCCGGACTGGCGCTGTTGGAGGCCGGGGGTGACTTCGCCGACGGCGTGATCGCGTTTGAAGGCGAATTGCTTGGCGCAGAAGAGTTTCTGTCCTTTGACCAGAAGGCTGTCAAACTGCTCAAAGGCCATAAGCGCCGGGCACGGCTTTTGAAGGCGGTCTGAATCCGCCGGTGGCGGCAGGCGGTTGTCCCCTCAGGTCACCAGCATCGGATACAGCGAGGCCAGCAGCGCCAGCGCCATGCTGATGTTGAAAATGCGCAGGCGCAGCGGGTCTTGCAAAAAGCGCCGCAGGGCCGCGCCGCCACCAGCCCAGCACGCCACGCATGGCAGGTTGATCACGCCGAAGAGCAGCGCCAGGGCCAGTACATCCAAGGGCTGGGCGCGTGCAGGCAGATAGGTGCTCATGGCGGTTACTGCCATGACCCAGGCCTTGGGGTTCACCCACTGGAAGGCGGCAGCGCCCAGCACACCGAGCGGGCGGGCGTCGCTGTCCGGCGCGCCCTCGTCCGGCGCAGCGGGCGCGGCGCTGGCCGTGGCCAGCCGCCAGGCCATCCAGACCAGGTAAGCCGCGCCGGCATAGCGCAGTACGTCGTAGAGCGCAGGGTGTTCGGCCAGCAGCGTGTGTAAACCCAGGCCCACGGCGCTGAGCATGAAGGTGAAGCCGCCGCAAATGCCCAGCCAGTGCGGCACGCTGCGGCGAAAGCCGAAATTCACCCCGGAGGCCAGCATCATCATGTTGTTCGGCCCCGGCGTGATCGAACTGACAAACGAGAACAGGCTGGCGGCGATCAGGACGTCGTGGTTCATGGCGGGTTGGGGGTGGCTGCGGGGGGTGTTGGTGGCTCCGGCATGTGTGGTGCGGCTATTTCGGCGTGCGTCGGTGTGGGTGCGGTAGGCGGCAGCGTAAAGCGCCGGCCCAAGAAAACCGTCACCACCACGGCCAGGGCAAAGCCCAGGGTCAGAGCCTCAAAACCTTCTCCCAAAATCAAAAAGCCCGCCACGATAGAGATGAAAGGTTGCAGCAGTTGCACCTGGCTGACCCGCAGCGCCCCGCCGATGGCCAGACCGCGAAACCAGGCAAAAAACCCGGCCCACATGGAAAAAATGCCGACGTAGCCCAGCCCCAGCCAGGCCGAGCTTGGGATGGCCTGGCCCGGCCAGGTCAAAAGCGCGCCGGGGATCGTCACCGGCAAGGCCATCACACAGACCCAGCAAATGACCCGCTCCGCGCCCAGACTGGGAGTGACTTTCGCGCCGTAGACATAGCCTAGGGCGGCTGCAAGCACCGCACCCAGCAACAGGGCGTCGGCCCACTCCAGCCTCAGGCTGTGGCCTTGCGATGCGGCTCGCAGCGTGGAAAAAACCATCACCAGTCCCGCGCCCAGGGCCGCACACAGCCAGAAACCCAGACGGGCCCGCTGCCCCAGCACCAAGGCCGCCGCCGCCGCCGTTGCCAGGGGTAGCAAAGCAGTAAAAACTGCCGCGTGGCTGGACGGCACCAAGCGCAGCGCAAATCCTAAAAAAATCGGAAAGCCCAAGGCATTGCCCAGCACCGCCATAAAGAGCGGCGCGCGGTGTTCTGCTTGCGGCCAGGGGGAGCGCGTAGCAAGCAGCACGATGATGGACAAAGTGCCAGCCAGCACCGCCCGGGCAAAAGTAACAAACCAGGGCGAGAGCAGCGGGGCGTCCGCCGTGCCGGTGGCCAGACGGGTCATGGGCAGGGTGATGGCGAAGACGGTGACGCCCACCAGACCCAGTAACAAGCCCAGGGTTTCTTTTTTCATCGGGGAAGATTCATCCTTGGAAGGCGCTCAGCAATGCGCAGGCTACTGAGGATAGTGCACGGTCGCACCCGCCTAGAATCTAGACCTATTTGCCTGTAGACCATCGCCCCGTTGGACACCTTATGCCAAACACAAGCCCCAGTACCCCTGCCAAAGTCGCATTGATTACCGGCGTCACCGGCCAAGACGGCTCGTATCTGGCCGAGCTGTTGCTGCAAAAAGGCTATGTGGTCCACGGCATCAAGCGCCGCGCCAGCGCCTTCAATACCCAGCGGGTTGATCATATTTACCAAGATCCGCATATTCAAAACGCCAACTTCAAGCTGCATTACGGCGACCTGACCGACACCAGCAACCTGGTGCGCATCGTGCAGGAGACCCAGCCTGATGAGATCTACAACCTGGGCGCCCAGTCCCATGTGGCGGTCAGTTTCGAGAGCCCCGAGTACACCGCCGATGTCGATGCCATGGGCACGCTGCGCCTGCTGGAAGCCATCCGCATCCTCGGGCTGGAAAACAAAACACGCTTTTACCAGGCCTCCACCTCCGAGCTGTACGGCCTGGTGCAAGAAATACCGCAAAAAGAGACCACCCCGTTTTACCCGCGCAGCCCCTACGCGGTGGCCAAGATGTATGCCTACTGGATCACGGTGAACTACCGCGAGGCCTATGGCATCTACGCCTGCAACGGCATCTTGTTCAACCACGAGAGCCCGCGCCGGGGTGAGACCTTTGTCACCCGCAAGATCACCCGGGGCCTGGCGAATATCCGCGAGGGGTTGGAGGACTGCCTGTACATGGGCAATATCGACGCCCTGCGCGACTGGGGCCACGCCAAAGACTATGTGCGCATGCAGTGGATGA
>CANFHZ010000155.1 GCA_947446885.1 Comamonadaceae bacterium | reverse complement strand
GTCATGGGCTGCGCTGCGGCGGTAGCGCAGCGATTGCGCCACGCCTTTGTGGGTTTTGAGGGCGAGCTCCAGGTTCTCAAACACCGTGAGCTGCTCGAACACGGTGGGCTTTTGGAACTTGCGCCCGATACCGAGCTGGGCAATCTCCGCCTCGGTATGGCGCAGCAAATCGATGGTGCTGCCGAAAAAGACGCTGCCCGCGTCAGGCCGGGTCTTGCCGGTGATGATGTCCATCATGGTGGTTTTGCCCGCGCCGTTGGGCCCGATGATGCAGCGCAGCTCACCGGGCGCGATGTCGAGCGACAGGCGGTTGATGGCTTTAAAGCCGTCAAAACTCACACTCACATCTTCCAGGTACAGGATGCGACCGTGGGTCAGGTCCAACGCCTCGGTGTGGATGCGCCGGCCAAACCCCGCCTCGCGCCCGCCGGACGCAGTTTGCAGCGCCTGCCGCATCTGGGCTTCTTGCAAGGCCGCGATGCGCTGCGCGCCCTGGTCCATCAGCTCGGGCGTCATGGCTGCGGCCCCCGCAGGCGGCGTACAAGCCCGATCACGCCCTGCGGCAGGAACAGGGTCACGACGATAAAGAGCGCGCCCAAAAAATACAGCCAGAACTCGGGATAGGCCACCGTGAGCCAGCTCTTGGCCCCGTTGACCAGAAACGCGCCGACGATGGGGCCGATGAGCGTGGCGCGTCCGCCCACCGCGGCCCATACAGCGATCTCAATCGAATTGGCAGGGCTCATTTCGCTGGGGTTGATGATGCCGACCTGCGGCACATACAAGGCCCCGGCCACGCCGCACATCACCGCCGAAATAACCCAGATGGTGAGCTTGTAACCCAGCGGCGAGTAGCCGCTGAACATGAGGCGCGATTCGGCATCGCGCACCGCCTGCAGCACGCGCCCGAACTTGGACGCCACCAGATAACGCGCCAGCAAATAAAAGCCCAGTAGAAAGAGTGCGGTCAAGACAAACAGAAACATGCGCATCTGCGGCGTGGCAATCGGCAACCCGGCAATGCGCTTGAAATCGGTGAATCCGTTGTTGCCGCCAAAGCCGGTCTCGTTGCGGAAAAACAGCAGCATGGCAGCAAAGGTGAGCGCCTGCGTGATGATGGAAAAGTACACGCCCTTGATGCGCGAGCGGAAAGCGAAATAGCCGAACACCAAAGCCACACAGCCTGGCACTAAGACGATGAGTAACAGGGTGGCAAACAGGCTATGGCTCAGCATCCAGTGCCAGGGCAGGGTCTTCCAATCCAGAAAAACCATGAAGTCGGGCAAGGCGCTTTTGTAGTTGCCATCCAGCCCGATCTCGCGCATCAGGTACATGCCCATGGCATAACCGCCCAATGCGAAAAACAGGCCATGGCCCAGGCTGAGGATGCCGGTGTAACCCCAGATCAAATCCATGGCTAAGGCACAAATGGCGTAGCACATGATCTTGCCCACCAGCGCCACCATGAAATCACTGAGGTGGAACACGCTACCAGCAGGCACTAGCAAATTCAGCATGGGAACGACTGCGCACAAGAACACAAGGGCCGCCAACCAAGCCATGCGTGCGCGGCCTGCCAACAAGGGCGCGGGCTGCGGCAAGTCAGCCAGAACGGGAGATGCGGACAGGTCTGCCATCGACTCAAGCCTCCGCGCTGCGGCCCTTCATCGCAAAAATACCTTGCGGGCGCTTTTGGATAAAGATGATGATGAAGACCAGCACAGCAATCTTGGCCAGCACCGCGCCGGTCAGGCCCTCCAGAAACTTGTTCAAAACACCCAGGCCCAGCGCGGCAATCACCGTACCTGCGAGTTGCCCGACACCACCAAGCACCACCACCATAAAGGCGTCGACGATGTAGCTTTGCCCCAAATCCGGCCCGACGTTGCCGACCTGGCTGAGCGCACACCCCGCCAGCCCGGCGATGCCCGAGCCCAAGGCGAAGGCATAGGTATCGACCCGGGCGGTATTGACACCCATGCACGAGGCGATAGGGCGGTTTTGCGTGACGGCGCGTACAAACAGACCCAAGCGGGTTTTCCCAATCAACAAGGCCACACCCAGCAGCACGCAGGCCGCAAACGCAATGATGACGATGCGGTTGTAGGGCAGCGAAAGGTTGCCGAAAACCTGCACACCGCCACTCATCCACGCGGGGTTTTCTACACCCACGTTTTGCGCGCCGAACAGGCTGCGTACGGCTTGCATCAGCACCAGGCTGATGCCCCATGTCGCCAGCAAGGTCTCCAGCGGACGCCCGTACAAAAACCGGATCACGCCGCGCTCCAGCACCGCGCCGACCAAGGCCGCAGCCAAAAAAGCCACCGGCACGCTGGCCAGCAGGTACCAATTGAATGCGCCAGGAAAAAACTTCTGAAACAGCACCTGCACGCTGTAGGTGGCGTATGCGCCAATCATCATCAACTCACCGTGCGCCATATTGATCACGCCCATGAGGCCGTAGGTGATCGCCAAACCCAGTGCCACCAGCAGCAGGATGGAGCCCAGGCTGATACCACTGAAAACCACGCCAACACGGTCGCCCCAGGCCAGGCGGGCTTTGACATCGGTCAGGCTGCGCTGCAAGACCTGACGCACCGCAGGCGACGGTTCGACAGCCAGGCGTTCAGCCAGCAGGGTTTGGGTCGCCGCCTGGCTGCTGGCACCCAGCACCCGTGCGGCCTCGACGCGGCGGCCTTCGTCCGTACTGGCCAGCAATGCAGCCGCCCGCAGTTGGCCCAGTGCCTGGGCGATATCCGATTCGGTTTCCTGCGCCAGCGCACGCTCCAGCAGCGGCAGCTGTGCCTCACCGACCTGGCCCTGCAAACTTTTTGCAGCGGTGCGGCGCACCAGCGCATCCGGTGCGAGCAATTTCAGTGCAGCCAGCGCGTTGTCAAGTTCTCCGCGCAGGCGGTTGTTATTCACCACGTCTTGCGCCGCCTCCAGCGCTGCGGGACCAAGTGATGCGGGCGTACCATGCACCGGATCCAAGGCAACGCCAGCCTGAAAAACATAGGGTTTGCCATCGACGATTTTGACGGCGTCATCGGACAAAGCCTGGATATAAGCCAGTGTGGCGGCATCGGCTTGTGCAACGGCAGCCTGAATCGCCTGCACACGGGTGCTGCCCTCACCCTGGGCCATGGCGGACGCTTCTTGTTGGGTTAGCGCATGCGCGCTCGCGAACCAGGCAAGCAAGACAGCACAACAGGCACGCAGAAACAACATCAAAACCAGTCAAAAAAATAAAGAATGGTGCGCCGAAAAACGCACGCACGCAAAGGTTCGAAGGACTCCGTGCCGCCAGTACGTGTGACCGGCGGCACAGAAAGTCAACAGCGCGCGGTATGCGCGCCGAAGACCTTATTTGGCAGGCTCATCGGGCTTCTTGTCGTTGCCTTCGATGAACGGGCTCCATGGCTTGGCCTTGACTGGACCGGGTGTCTTCCACACCACGTTGAACTGGCCATCGGCCTTGATCTCGCCAATGAACACCGACTTGTGCAAGTGGTGGTTCTTCTCATCCATCTTG
>CANFHZ010000154.1 GCA_947446885.1 Comamonadaceae bacterium | reverse complement strand
CTTATGGCTGGCAACTTCGGCGTCGGCAGGTGCTTCTTTGAGGGTGGAAATGAGGAACTGGGAGGCTTTCATCGGGTGGCGTTTGCGGCACTAGGAGCGCGTGCGGCGGAGAAAATGCGCCCGTGCATAATGGTGCAAGTTTAGAAATTGGGGTTTGATTATGCTTGACCGGGACGGTTTTCGGCCCAACGTCGGCATCATCCTGCTCAACCAGAGAAACCAGGTTTTTTGGGGCAAACGGATACGGACGCACTCGTGGCAGTTCCCGCAAGGCGGCATTGACCGCGGCGAAACGCCCGAACAGGCCATGTACCGCGAGCTGCACGAGGAAGTAGGGCTTCAGCCCGAACACGTCGGCATCGTTGCCCGAACCCGGGACTGGTTGCGCTACGAGGTGCCAGACCGCTACATCCGCCGCGATGCGCGGGGTCACTACAAAGGCCAGAAGCAAATCTGGTATCTGCTAACGCTGGTCGGCCAGGACTGGGACGTCAACCTGCGCGCCACGGAGCACCCGGAGTTCGACGCCTGGCGCTGGCACGACTATTGGGTACCGCTGGAGGCGGTGGTTGAATTCAAGCGCGGCGTCTATGAGATGGCTTTAACCGAGCTTTCCCGCTACCTTCCCCGCTACAACAGCCCGCTGCGCGAGCCACGCAGCGGCGATCTCGACAGCGGCACGCCGCTGCGCTAGCGTTTGGCCGACAGGCTCAGCGCGTGAGCACCATATTGTCGCGGTGCAGCATTTCCGGCTCCGCCACATAACCCAAGAAGCTTTCAATGTCGGTCGAGGGTTTGCGGCATAGAAGCCGGGCCTCGGCACTGGCGTAATTGGCCAGTCCGCGCGCAATTTCCACGCCCTGCTCATCGCGCACTGCGATGACGTCGCCACGTGAGAACTCGCCATCGACCTGGAACATGCCGATGGGCAAGAGGCTCTTGCCCTCCTTGCACACCTTGACTGCCGCGCCGCCGTCTACCCACACCGCTCCGCGTACCTGTAGATGATCGGCTATCCACTGCTTGCGCGCCTGGGTTTTTTGGGTCGGTGCGAGCAGCAGGGTTCCAATGCTCTCCCCGTTTTTCAGCCGGATCAGCGCGTCGGGCTCCCGCCCCCAGGCAATGACGGTAGATGCCCCGGACCCGGCCGCCCGTTTGGCAGCCAGAATTTTGGTGATCATGCCGCCGCGACCAATGCTGGAGCCCGCGCCGCCGGCCATGGCCTCAAGTGCCGGATCACCGGCGCGGGCCTGCTCGATCAACCGTGCCGATGGATCTTTTCTCGGGTCGGCGCTGAACAGCCCGGCCTGGTCGGTCAGGATGATGAGCGCGTCGGCTTCGACAAGATTTGCGACAAGCGCGCCCAAGGTGTCGTTGTCGCCGAATTTGATTTCGTCATTAACGACCGTGTCGTTTTCGTTGATGACCGGCACCACGCCCAGCCCGATCAGCGTCAGCAGCGTGGAGCGGGCATTGAGGTAACGCTCCCGGTCGGCCAAATCCGCGTGGGTGAGTAGCACCTGCGCGCTGCCCAGACCGTTTTCCCGCAACTTGGTCTCGTACATCTGGGCCAAACCCATTTGCCCCACCGCTGCCGCTGCCTGCAATTCATGGATGGCATGGGGCCGCTGGCTCCAGCCCAGGCGCTTCATGCCCTCGGCGATCGCGCCGCTGGAGACCATGATGACCTCGCAGTCCTGGCGCACCAGATGCGCCATCTGGCGGCACCATTCGCCAATAGCGGCCTCATCGAGGCCACGGCCTTCGTTGGTCACCAGACTGGAGCCGACCTTGACGACCACACGCCGGGCCTTACGCAAAATGGACGACTTTTTTGCGGTGTGCACGTTGGCCTCGCTCAGGCGGAGGAACCTGGGGCTGGCAGCTCGGGATCCCCCACCACAAAACGCGGATCCACGTCCACCGCCGGCTGTTCAGCAACCTGCTGTGCCTTGATGTGCTTGTAAATCGCCTTGATCAGCGGCTCACAGCCTTCGCGGGTCAAGGCTGAAATCTCAAATACCGGGCCTTTGAACTTGTAGCGCTTGACGAAGTCCGCGACAACCGCGTCCCGCTGATCGGCATCCACCATGTCCAGCTTGTTCAGCACCAGCCAACGCGGCTTTTTGAACAAGGCCTGGTCGTATTTTTTGAGTTCGTTCACGATGGCTTTGGCCTGCGCGACGGTGTCCACACCCTCGTCAAAAGGTGCAATATCGACGATGTGCAGGAGCAGCCGCGTGCGCTGCAAATGGCGCAGGAAAAGATGACCCAGCCCCGCGCCTTCCGCCGCACCTTCAATCAAACCGGGCAAATCTGCGACCACAAAACTTTGTTCTGGCCCGACCCGCACCACACCCAGATTGGGGTGCAAAGTGGTGAAGGGGTAATCGGCAATGCGCGGGCGGGCGTTGGAGATGGCCGTAATCAGGGTGGACTTGCCCGCGTTGGGCATCCCCAACAATCCGACGTCAGCCAGGACTTTGAGCTCCAGCTTCAGACTGCGCTTCTCTCCGGGCCAGCCGGGTGTCTTTTGCCGAGGCGCGCGGTTGATCGCGCTCTTGAACCGCAGGTTGCCGAAGCCGCCGTCCCCGCCTTTGGCAATCGTGATGACTTCGCCGGGCTGTAAAAGCTCGAATAAGACCTCGCCGGTTTCGCTGTCTGACAACACCGTGCCAACCGGCATTTTCAGGGTGATGTCGGCCCCTGCGGCACCGAACATATCGGATCCCATACCGTGCTCGCCACGGCGCGCTTCATGGCGGCGGGCAAAACGGTAGTCCACCAGCGTGTTCAGGCTCGGATCGGCCACCGCAAAAACATGGCCGCCGCGCCCGCCGTCTCCGCCGTTGGGGCCGCCGAATTCTTTGTATTTCTCGTGCCGGAACGAGACGCAGCCTGCTCCGCCATCACCTGCGGCGATGTCAATATAGGCTTCGTCAACAAACTTCATGGCGGGATCTCAAACAAAAAACCCCGCGCTTGCGGCGCAGGGTTTCGGGGTGTCGCTACAGACGGTTACGCCGCAGTGACGTTCACCGTCGGCTTGTTCAATGCACCCTTCACGGTGAAGGCCACGTGGCCGTCCACCAGCGCAAACAATGTGTGGTCCTTACCGATTCCGACATTGGTGCCGGGATGGAATTTGGTACCACGCTGGCGGACGATGATGGAACCCGCGCTGATCAGCTGGCCCCCATACATCTTCACACCGAGCATCTTGGGCTTGGAATCGCGCCCATTTCGCGTAGAGCCGCCGCCTTTTTTCTGTGCCATGGCTTATGTCCTTTGCAATACTTATGCGGCAATCGCGCCAATGTGCAGCTCAGTGAACTGCTGGCGATGACCTTGGCGCTTCTGGTAATGCTTACGACGGCGCATTTTGAAAATGCGCACCTTGTCGTGCTTGCCGTGTGACAACACTGTCACTGTCACAGTTGCGCCGGACACCAAGGGCGTTCCGACCTTCAATTCAGCGCCGTTACCGACAGCCAGAACCTGGTCGAAAACAATCTCTTGGCCTACATCCGCAGCAATCTGTTCTACTTTAATTTTTTCGCCGACAGCAACGCGATACTGCTTGCCGCCGGTT
>CANFHZ010000153.1 GCA_947446885.1 Comamonadaceae bacterium | reverse complement strand
GCCCATCAAGCCCGCGCCCCGGCGGGCTTTTTCTTTGTGTGTTCCGGGGCCATGTAGAGGACTACCATGTACAAAAACCTCGCAGCCACACGCGTGGCGGCTTGTTTGCTGGCTTTTTTTGCGGGCTGTGCCAGCGCCCAATCCACCCCCGAGGCCACCGCGCCGCTCAAAGCGGCTTTTGTCTACGTCACCCCGGTGACCGACGCGGGCTGGGTCCACCAGCATGAGTTGGGACGCTTGGCGGTGCAAAAAGCGCTGGGCGACAAGGTGCAGACCAGTTTTGTTGAAGCCGTGGCCGAAGGCCCGGATGCCGAGCGCGTGATCCGCGACCTGGCGCGCCAGGGCAACACGCTGATCTTCACGCCCAGCTTTGGCTACATGGAACCCACGCTGGCGGTAGCGCGGGATTTTCCCCATGTGCGCTTTGAGTCGATCACCGGTTACAAGACCGCAGCCAATGTGTCGGCCGCCAACGCCCGCTATTACGAGGGCCGCTATCTGGCGGGCATTGCCGCTGCGCGCATGAGCAAAACCCATGTGGCGGGCTATGTGGCGGGCTTCCCGATTCCCGAGGTGGTGCAGGGCATCAACGCCTTCACCCTGGGCATGCGCGCGGTTGACCCGCAGGCCACGGTCAAGCTGATCTGGCTTAACACCTGGTTTGACCCGGCGCGCGAGCGCGACGCTGCGATGACGCTGTTCAACCAGGGCGCGGACGTTTTAGCGTTTCACACCGCGTCTACCGCTGTGATGGCCGCAGCGCAGGAGCGCGGCAAATGGGCCGTCGCTTACCACTCGGATATGCGCCACATTGCGCCCGATGCGCAAATCCTGGCGGTCACCCACGAGTGGGGCACGTATTACACATCCCGCGCCCGCGCAGTGCTCGACGGTAGTTGGAAGAGCGGCACTATCTGGGGCGGCGTGAAAGAAGGCATGGTGCAGGTCGGCAGCTTCGGCGCCAAGGTGCCCAAGAGCGTGCAGGACGAGGTGCTGGCGCGCCAGCGCGACATCGCGGCCGGACGGCTGCACCCTTTTCAGGCCGGCGCTGCCGCGCTGCGTGACAACACCGGTCGGGTGGTGATCGCTGCCGGGCACACCTTGACGGACCCGCAGATTCTGGCCATGGATTTTCTGGTCGAAGGCGTGCAGGGCAAAATCGCCCCGTAAACCCGTACCCTGAGAAAGCGCGCATGAGCATCAAAAGTGATTCCTGGATCCGCCGCATGGCCGAGACCACCGGCATGATTGAACCCTTTGAGCCCGGACAGATACGCCAGGTCGATGGCAAAAAAATCATCTCCTACGGCACCAGCAGCTACGGCTACGACATCCGTTGCGCGCCCGAGTTCAAGGTGTTCACCAACATCCACAGCACGGTGGTGGACCCGAAAAACTTCGACGAAAAAAGCTTTGTCGATTTCCACGACGATGTCTGCATCATCCCGCCCAACAGCTTTGCACTGGCGCGCACCGTGGAGTTTTTCCGCATCCCGCGCAACGTGCTGACCATTTGCGTGGGCAAAAGCACCTATGCGCGCTGCGGCATCATCGTCAATGTCACGCCCTTTGAGCCCGAGTGGGAAGGCTATGTGACCCTGGAGTTCTCCAACACCACGCCGCTGCCGGCCAAGATTTACGCGGGTGAGGGCTGCGCGCAGGTGCTGTTTTTTGAGAGCGATGAGGTCTGTGAAACCAGCTACAAAGACCGGGGCGGCAAGTACCAGGGGCAGGTCGGTGTGACCCTGCCCAAGGCCTGATCGCTGCGGCCGCAGCGGCATCCGCAGGTGCTGGCCGAATCGGCCGGACGGCAAAAATGACGCATCGGGGATAATCCGGGGTAGCGCCGCTTCTTGGTGCGCCCTGCTATCGGACGGATAGCAACTTTTCCTGCTATGCATGACCGATCTGACGCACTTGAATTCCACCGCATCTTCCCACCCTGATACCCCGGCAGACGCCGCCCCTACCGCCCCACAAGCGGTCGATTCAGCGCCCACCATGGCGTTTGCCCAGCTCCAGCTCGCTGACAAATTGGCCCGCGCAGTGGCCGAAATGGGCTACGAGCGCATGACGCCGATCCAGGCGCAGGCGATTCCGGTGGTGCTGACCGGGCAGGACGTGATGGGCGCAGCCCAAACCGGGACGGGCAAAACCGCGGCGTTCACCCTGCCGCTGCTGCAGCGCATGCTCAAGCACGAAAACGCCTCAACCTCGCCCGCGCGCCACCCCGTGCGCGCATTGGTTTTGCTGCCCACGCGCGAACTCGCCGACCAGGTGGCGCAGCAGGTCAAGCTCTACGCCAAGTACACCGACCTGCGTTGCGCGGTGGTGTTTGGCGGCATCGACATGAAGCCGCAAACCGCTGAACTAAAAAAGGGCGTGGAGGTGCTGGTGGCCACACCGGGCCGTTTGCTGGACCACATCGAAGCCAAGAGCGCGGTGCTCAACCAGGTGGAATACGTGGTGCTTGACGAGGCGGACCGCATGCTGGACATCGGCTTTCTGCCAGACCTGCAGCGCATCCTGAGTTATCTGCCCAAGCAGCGCACCACGCTGTTGTTCTCTGCCACCTTTTCGCCCGAGATCAAGCGCCTGGCCGGCAGCTACCTGCAAAACCCGGTGACCATTGAGGTGGCCCGCTCCAACGCCACGGCGCCCAATGTTGAACAGCGTTTTTACAGCGTCAGCGATGACGACAAGCGCGCTGCCCTGCACCAGGTGCTGCGCACCCGCGGCATGAAGCAGGCCTTTGTTTTTGTGAACAGCAAGCTGGGGTGTGCCCGCCTGGCCCGCTCGCTGGAGCGCGAAGGCCTGATCACCGCTGCGCTGCATGGCGATAAGAGCCAGGACGAGCGGCTCAAGGCGCTGGACGCATTCAAGAAAGGCGAAGTCGATTTGCTGGTGTGTACCGACGTGGCCGCGCGGGGACTGGACATCAAAGACGTGCCCGCTGTCTTCAATTTCGATCTGCCCTTCAACGCCGAAGACTATGTGCACCGCATCGGCCGCACCGGGCGCGCCGGAGCCTCGGGGTTGGCAGTGAGTTTTGTCGGTGGCGGTAATGACGCGCGCCTGCTGGCCGACATCGAAAAGCTGATCAAGAAAAAATGCGAGATCGAGCCCATGGACATGGGTGGGGCCGAGCGCCCCCCCCGGCGTGACAGTGTGGAGCGCGACCGTGGCGAGCGCCTGGAGCGCAGCGACCGCGCCGAGCGGCGCGAGCACACCGAGCGTGCACCCCGGCGCGAATACCCGCGTGCGGCAGCACCGCGTGATCCGTTTTTCGACAAGCCCTATGAGCCCAGCGACGCCCCCGCCGCACCGAGCTGGGAGCCGGCTAAACCGACCACCAGCGGGCGCAGCATTTCGGCCAACATCAAGCCCAAACGGGTGGTCGCAGCGCTGTTCAAATCCACTTGAAGGCCGCCGCTGGCGGCTGAACGCTTGGCGCGAGCGGGTGCAGGCCCCTCTCAGCACCCGTCGCTGCAATCAACGGCTAAGCGGGTGCCGAGGAATTCACCACGGGCGTCCAGCCCATCGATGCGCAGTGAGCTCAGGCTGCGTCCCCAGACGCAACCCGTATCCAGACACCACACGTTCTCGCGTTCCGTCCAACCCAAGGCGGCCCAGTGGCCAAAGGCAATCCTGGTGCCGGCGCTGGC
>CANFHZ010000152.1 GCA_947446885.1 Comamonadaceae bacterium | reverse complement strand
GGACATGGACGATTTGCGCGCCAAGTGCGAACAACACAGCGCCAACCTGGCCTGCGTGATGATCACCTACCCCAGCACCCACGGCGTGTTCGAGACCCGCGTCAAAGAACTGTGCGCGCTGGTACACAGTCATGGCGGCCGGGTCTATGTGGACGGCGCGAACATGAACGCCCTGGTCGGCGTGGCCGCGCCCGGCGAATTCGGCGGCGACGTGAGCCACCTCAATCTGCACAAAACCTTTTGCATCCCCCACGGCGGGGGCGGCCCCGGTGTCGGACCGGTGTGCGTGGTGGAAGACCTGGTGCCGTATTTGCCCGGATCCGGTAGCGCGGGTGTCGGAGCCATCTCTGCAGCACCGCTGGGTAACGCAGCGGTACTGCCCATCAGCTGGATGTACTGCCGCATGATGGGCGCAGAAGGTTTGCAGCAGGCCACCGAGGCGGCGATTCTGGCAGCCAATTACATCAGCCACCAGTTGCGCGACCACTACCCCACGCTGTACGCCAGCGACAACGGCCGGGTGGCGCATGAGTGCATTCTGGACTTGCGCCCGCTCAAGGAAGCCTCGGGCATCAGCGCCGAAGACGTGGCCAAGCGCCTGATGGACTATGGGTTTCACGCGCCCACGCTGAGCTTTCCGGTGGCAGGCACCCTGATGGTCGAACCCACGGAAAGCGAAACCCTGGCCGAAATTGACCGATTCATCGCGGCCATGGTCGCCATACGCGACGAGATCCGCCAGGTCGAATCTGGGGTCTGGCCGCGCGACGACAACCCGCTCACCCATGCGCCCCACACCGCCGCCAGCGTGCTGGCCGACGATTGGGCCCGACCTTATGCGCGCGGGCTGGGCACGTTCCCGCTGGAAAGCCTCAAACACCATAAATACTGGCCTGCGGTGGGACGTGTGGACAACGTCTACGGCGACCGGCACCTGTTCTGCAGCTGTGTGCCCATCAGCGACTACCAGAGCTGAGCGCTGCCCCTGAGCCAGCCTCAGGGCTGGGCCAGCGCCGCCCGATACGCCCGCTAGTGGGCGTGGTGGCGGACCACCACGTGGCGGGCGAAGTTGTCCAGAATGGATTGCCAGCCTTCACGCTGCGCCTCCTCCGGATGTTCGGTCTCGGGGTCAAAGCAAATGGTGACCAGCACACCGGCTGCTGTAGCCAAAAATTCAACATCCGCGCTGCGCGGACCGAACACATAAGCCAGACGATTCGGTGGCTCGACCAGGGTGTATTCCCCGGCGAAGTCAAAACCGAAGGAGCCGTCTTTGGCCTCCATGCGCGATGAAAATTTACCGCCCACCCGCAGGTCCACGGTGGCGGCAGTGGTGTGCCAGTCGGACGACGCGGCGTTCCACAGCTTGATGTCATCGGGGGATGTATAGGCCCGCCAGACGGCTTCGATGGGCGCGGGGATGGTGGTGGATACCGAGATTTTCATGGGTACTCCTGCTTGCTTGGCCTTCAACGGCGTGCCGCCATGATAGACCCGCGCGCACCGGCTGAACAGCATAAAACGGTCACGACACCGACGAGCAACTCCGTCTGGACCTTAAGCCCTCATTCTGCAAGCTGCGCGTCCCTTACCAAGCGCTGCGGCGCACTGAAGCACAAAAAACGCTTGTTGGTCGCCCGCCCTATCGCGCACAAATTGAGCCGCTGCGCCACGGCGTGGCCCATCTGGGTGATGCCACTGCGGGAGATGACGATGGGCACGCCCATTTGCGCGGACTTGATGACCATCTCGCTGGTCAGGCGGCCGGTGGTGTAAAAAACTTTGTTATCGGCGCGCAGGCCGCTGCGTTGCTGCGCGCTGCCGGGCGGGCTGTCGCTGGGCTGCAGCGCCATCCATCCGGCAATCGCGTCGATGGCGTTGTGGCGGCCCACATCTTCCACAAACATCAGCAAGGTATCGGCCTGGAACAGCGCGCAACCATGCACCGATCCGGCTGCCTTGTACACGCTGTCGTGCAGGCGGATGGTGTTGACTATGCCGTACAGCGCGCTTTGCGTGAGCGTGGCCTCGGGCAGCGCAATCGTGTCTACGTCGGCCATCAGATCACCGAAGACGCTGCCCTGGCCGCAACCGGTAGTGACCACGCGCTTGGCGGTTTTCTCTGAAAGATCGGTAATGCCGTGGTGGGTTTTCACAGCGGCGGCACCGACTTCCCAATCGACGGTAATCGATTCGATTTCGGTTGCGGCACGGATCAGGCGCTGGTTGAGCAAATAGCCCAGCACCAGCCACTCGGGGTGGGCGCCCAGCGTCATCAAGGTGACGAGTTCGCGCTTGTCCACATAGACCGTGAGCGGGCGCTCACACGGGATGTCGAGTTGCCGGGTCTGACCATGCTCGTCAACAACTTCGACCGCGCGCGTGAGCGTCGCTTGTGCCTGCGTCAGGCGCGGCAGATCTGCCGTGGGCATTTAGTGCGTAAGCGCCGCATCGTTGACGCCAAAGCCGGCGTTCTCACGCGTGCTGCCGCCCTTGCGAATGGCAACTGCGCAGTACTTGAACTCGGGGATTTTGCCGAAGGGGTCGAGCGCGGAATTGGTGAGCTCATTGGCCGCCGCCTCATAGTAGGCAAAGGGCACAAAGACCGCGCCCTGCGGCGTGCCGTCGTCGCGGCGCACATGCAAGGCCACTTCACCCCGGCGCGAGGCGATGGTGATGATGTCGCCCGCCTCCATGCCGTGTGCCTTCAAGTCTGCGCCGCACATCGAGGCAGTTGCCATGGGCTCGATGGCGTCCAGCACTTTGGCGCGGCGCGTCATGCTGCCGGTGTGCCAGTGTTCGAGCTGGCGGCCGGTGATGAGTACGAAGGGGTATTCGGCATCAGGCCGCTCGTTGGCGGGGATGATGTCGGCCGGCACCAGCTTGACGCGACCGCTGGCGGTCGGAAATTTTTCGATGAACACCGTGGGCGTCCCGGGTGCGTCTTCGCTCAGGCAGGGGTAGGTCACGCTCGATTCACGCTGCAAGCGCTCCCAGGTGATACCCGAGATGGCGGCGTGCATGGCGCGGCGCATCTCGTCGTACACAGCGGCCACCCCGTCGTGCGCGCCCTGGTAATCCCAGGGAAGGCCCATGCGCTTGGCCAGGTCTTGCAAGATCCACAAATCCGCGCGCGCCTGCCCCGGAGGTGTGAGCGCTTGCTTGCCAAGTTGCACCATGCGGTCGGTGTTGCTGACGGTACCGGTTTTTTCCGGCCAGGCGGTGGCGGGCAGCACGACGTCGGCCAGCCAGGCGGTCTCGGTCATGAAAATGTCTTGCACCACCAGGTGCTGCAGGCTGGCCAGCGCGTGGCGGGCGTGGTTGAGGTCGGGGTCGCTCATGGCGGGGTTTTCGCCCATGATGTACATGCCACGGATCTTGTGCGGATCGCTGTCCTCAGCCAGCGCTTTGTGCATGATTTCGACCACGGTATAGCCGGGCTTTTCGTCGAGCTTGGTACCCCAGAAATCTTCAAACCAGGCGTGCGCAGCGGCGTTGTCTACGCGCTGGTAGTTGGGGAACATCATGGGGATCAGGCCGGCGTCGGACGCACCCTGCACATTGTTCTGGCCGCGCAGCGGGTGCAGGCCGGAGCCGGGTTTGCCGATCTGGCCGGTGACGCTGACCAGCGCGATCAGGCAGCGTGCGTTGTCGGTGCCGTGCACATGCTGGCTGATGCCCATGCCCCACAAAATCATGGCACCCTTGGCTTTGGCAAAGGCGCGGGCGACTTCGCGCAGCGTCTCTGCGGGGATGCCGCAAATCGGGGCCATGGCCTCCGGGCTGTAGCCCTTGACGTTCTCGCGCAATGCTTCGTAATTGCTGGTGCGGTTGGCGATGAAGGTCTCGTCGGTGAGGCCTTCTTCGAT
>CANFHZ010000151.1 GCA_947446885.1 Comamonadaceae bacterium | reverse complement strand
TGGCGGAAGCGGTGAGATTCGAACTCACGGACGGTTTCCCGTCGCCGGTTTTCAAGACCGGTGCAATCGACCACTCTGCCACGCTTCCTGGGGTGCTTGTTGCTGCGAAGGATTCTACGGCAGGGGGCTTTTTCATCAGGGGGTTTGCAGGCGGAAGGCCGGGCGGCGCTGGCCGACCACGGCGCCGCGCGCGCTGAGGATGTCGCCAGCCCGCCAGGGTGCGAGTGCGCTGCGCTGCGCATCGTCCATCCAGCCGAGCTGGTCCAGGGTTTCCACTGCGGCGGCGTAGAGCGCGGTTTTGTTGCCGTCGCTGATCTTGATGGCCAGTGCTTCGCCCCGGCTCTTGCTGCCTATGACCTGCACGCCATCGGCTCCGATTTTGGTGACCCAGTCGCCCCGGCCTGCTTCCATAAAGGCGGCATCGTTGCGGCCGGTACCGCTCACCATGTCGGGGTGGGCGCTCATGGCCCCGCCCAGCAGCGCGAAGCTGGCGCCGAATTCGGCATCGCGCGTGCCGCTGGCCAAGCGGGCGTAGCCGTAGGCCAGTTTGGACAGGGGAATGGCGAAGTTCGGGGCTGAGCAGCCGTCAATACCCATGCGCATGGCCGAGACTTCCATGCCCACCGCGCGGGCCACGTCTTTGGCCACGGCCTGTTGCAGCGGATGCGCCGGGTCGGTGTAGTCGTCCACGCTCCAGCCCTGGCCTAGGCAGTGCGCCACAAAACCCGCGTGTTTACCGCTGCAGTTGTGGTGGCGCTCGTCGAACTGCAGGCCCTCGGGCGCGCTTTTGTCCATCAGCGAATACAGGCCCGGCACGCCGCAGCCGCAGCGCAGGCGCTGGTAGCTGCTGCCGCTCTTGTCCAGCATGCTGTCCACCGCCGCCACATGCTTGGCCTCGCCGTTGTGGCTGGCGCAGAGCATGGCCACTTCGGGTGTGCTGAAGCCGAAACGCTGTACGCCACCCGCCTCCACAAACGGTAAGGCCTGAAAGGCTTTGAGCGTGGAGCGGGTGAAGGTGACAAAGTCCGCATCACCGGCCTGCGCCAGCACCGTGCCTTGTGTGTTGACCACAGCGATGGCGCCGAAATGTGTGCATTCGGCGTAGCCGCCACGGGTGAGTTCAATCAAGGGGACCAAGGCATTCATGGACATACGGGCTCCGGGCTGCAAGATGCGCGGGCGTGCACCCGCAAAAGCCCTGAGCATAGTCCGGCTAAAACTCTTGCAGAATAGGCCGATGCTGGATGTTCTGCGAAATCTGTTGTTGCTGGGGGCCTTGCTGCCAAGCGCTAGCGCCTGGTGCGCTCACGCTTATGCGCAGTTCGGCGACATCCGCTACCCCGCCGGGTTCAGCCACTTTGCCTACGTCAACCCCGACGCACCTAAGGGCGGGCAGATCGCCATGGTCGCGCCCACCCGGGCTTCCAGCTTCGACAAATACAACCCTTTCACGCTGAAGGGCACTGCGCCGCCGGGTTTGTCCAGCCTGGTTTTCGAGACCCTGCTGACGGGCAACGCCGAAGAACCGACCACCGCCTACGGCCTGCTCGCGCAAGACATTGCGCTGGCACCCGACAAACTTTCAGTCATCTTCACGCTCAACCCCTTGGCGCGCTTTCACAACGGCGAGCCGGTGCTGGCTGCCGACGTCAAGCACTCCTTTGACAAGCTCATCAGCAAAGAGGCCGCGCCGCAATTCCGCACCTATTTCAGCGAGGTCAAGGCCGTCACGGTATTGGGCGAGCGCAGTATCCGGTTTGACTTTGTGCGCGCCAACGCCGAGTTGCCGCTGATCGTGGGGGGCCTGCCGGTGTTCCCGCGCAGCTGGGGCGCGGGCAAGCCGCTGGACCAGATCGTGACCGACCTGCCTATCGGCTCGGGGCCGTACCGCATCGGCAAGGTCGACTTTGGCAAGGATGTGCAGTACGTGCGCGACCCGGCCTATTGGGGCAAAGATCTCAATGTGCGCAAAGGCATGTACAACTTTGACCGCATCGTCTACCGCCTCTACAAAGACCCCACCGCACAACTTGAGGCCTTCAAGGCCGGCGAGTTTGATTACATACAGGCCTTTATCGCCCGCGAATGGGCGCGCGCCTACAAGGGCAAGCCTTTTGACAGCGGCCGCTTGATCAAGCGCGAACTGCAGCACGGCAACGCGGGCGACTTTCAGGGCTTTATGTTCAACACCCGTCTGCCCAAGTTCCAGGACGTGCGGGTGCGCCAGGCCATCGAGCTGGCCATGGATTTCGAGTGGATGAACCGCCAGCTGTTCTACAACGCTTACACCCGCGTACGCGGCTACTTTGTGGGCAGCGATTTCGAGGCCAAAGATCTGCCCGCGCCCGACGAGCTGGCACTGCTCGAACCCCTGCGTGCGCAACTTCCGCCCGGTGTCTTCACACAGCCCGTGCCGCTGCCGCCCGCCACCAGCCTGGACCCGGCCTCCGGCCACACCCTGCGCGACCATTTGCGCCAGGCGCGCGACCTGCTGGCGCAAGCCGGCTGGACTTACCGCGACGGCGCTTTGCGCAATGCCAAGGGTGAGGCCTTCACCCTGCAATTTTTGGATGATTCCGGCTCCATGGGCCGCGTGGTCACGCCCTATGCCAAAAACCTGGAGAAGCTGGGCTTCGCGGTGAACTACAAGGTGGTGGACCCCACCATTTTCCAAAAGCGCGTTGACGCTTTTGATTTCGAGATCATCAGCAACCGCATCCACGGCAGCGAAGCGCCCGGCACCGAATTGCTGGAGCGCTTCGGCTCCAAGGCCGCCAGCGTGGAAGGTTCCAACAACATCATCGGCATCCAGGACAAAGCGGTGGACGCGCTCTTGGACCGCGTCGTGAGCGCCCAGACCCGGCCGCAACTGGTGGCCGCTGTGAAGGCACTGGACCGGGTGCTGCGCCACGGCCATTACGCCGTGCCGCATTGGTACGGCAGCGTGCACCGTGTGGCCTGGCGGGCCGGGCGTTTTGAACAGCCATCGGTGACGCCGCGTTATTACCAACCCGAGAGCTGGATCCAGTCTGTCTGGTGGGCCAGCCCGGCCAATCTGCGTGGGGAGCCTTGAGCATGCTGAGCTACATCGTCAAACGCCTGCTGCTGATGGTGCCCACGCTTTTGGGTGTGCTGCTGGTCACATTCGCGGTGATCCAGTTTGTGCCCGGCGGGCCGGTGGAACAAATGGTGTCCCAGCTCCAGGGACGTGACAGCGGCGGCGAGGGCGCTGCGGCCAGTGGCGCAGGCTACCGGGGCCGCCAGGGCGTGGACGCCAAGCGCATCGAAGAAATCCGCACGCTCTACGGCTTTGACAAACCTGCGCCCGAGCGCTTTATGCAGATGCTGGGGCAGTTTGCCCGCTTTGATCTGGGCAGCAGTTTTTTCTACCCTAAAACCGTGTGGCAACTGGTGCGCGAGAAGCTGCCGGTGTCAATCAGTTTGGGGCTGTGGACTTTTGTGCTGAGCTACCTCGTCTCCGTGCCGCTGGGTATTGCCAAGGCGGTGCGTGCCGGTACCCGTTTTGACACCTGGACCAGCCTGCTGGTGCTGGTGGGTTACGCGATTCCCGGCTTTGTGCTGGGCGTGGCGCTGCTGGTGGTGTTCGGCGGGCAGTTGCAATGGTTCCCGCTGCGCGGTTTGACCTCAGGTAACTGGGAGACGCTGAGCTGGGGCGCCAAGGTCACGGACTACCTATGGCACATCACCTTGCCGGTCACGGCCAGCGTGCTGGGGGCCTTTGCGGTCACCACCATCCTCACCAAAAACGCCTTTCTCGAAGAGATCGGCAAGCAATATGTTTTGACCGCGCGTGCCAAAGGTTTGAGCGAAGGCCGTGTGCTGTGGAAGCATGTGTTGCGCAATGCGCTGATTCCGCTGGTTACCGGTTTTCCGGCGGCGTTTGTGGGCGCGTTTTTTACGGGTTCGTTGTTGATCGAAACCCTGTTCTCACTGGATGGGCT
>CANFHZ010000150.1 GCA_947446885.1 Comamonadaceae bacterium | reverse complement strand
GTGCAGCCGGTTCAGCTGGCTTTGTTTTTCGTCGTCGGTGCTGCGCGCGAGCTCCAGCTTTTGCGGCACGGCATCGCCATGCGGGTTGCGGAAGGTGTTGACGCCGATGATGGGCAGCTCGCCGGTGTGCTTGCGCATCTCGTAGGTCATCGATTCATCTTGGATCTTGCCGCGCTGGTAGCCGGTTTCCATGGCCCCGAGCACACCGCCGCGCTCGGCAATTTTCTCGAACTCGGCCAACACGGCTTCTTCCACCAGTTCCGTCAACTCTTCAATGATGAAGCTGCCCTGTGACGGGTTCTCGTTTTTCGCCAGCCCCCACTCGCGGTTGATGATGAGCTGTATGGCCATGGCCCGGCGCACGCTGTCTTCGGTGGGCGTGGTGATCGCTTCGTCAAAGGCGTTGGTGTGCAGGCTGTTGCAGTTGTCGTATATCGCGATCAGCGCTTGCAGTGTGGTGCGGATGTCGTTGAACTGGACCTCTTGCGCGTGCAGGCTGCGCCCGCTGGTTTGGATGTGGTATTTCAGTTTCTGGCTGCGCTCATTCGCGCCGTATTTTTCTTTCATCGCCACCGCCCAAATGCGGCGTGCCACGCGGCCCATCACCGTGTACTCAGGATCCATGCCGTTGCTGAAGAAAAAGCTCAGGTTGGGCGCAAAGTCATCGATATGCATGCCGCGCGCCAGATAGGCCTCCACAAACGTGAAGCCGTTGGACAAGGTGAACGCGAGCTGGCTGATCGGGTTGGCACCGGCCTCCGCAATGTGGTAGCCGCTGATGGACACGCTGTAAAAATTGCGGACCTGGTGATCCACAAAATACTGCGCCACATCACCCATGACTTTGAGCGAAAACTCGGTGGAAAAAATGCAGGTGTTCTGGCCCTGGTCTTCTTTCAAGATGTCGGCCTGCACCGTGCCGCGCACGTTTTGCAGGACCCAAGCGCGGGCGGCCTCGGCCTCTTGCGCCGTGGGTTCACGGCCCAGTTCGGCGCGCAGCGCATCCATCTTCTGGTCCATCGCGGTGTTCATGAACATGGCCAGAATCGTCGGCGCAGGGCCGTTGATGGTCATGCTCACGCTGGTGCTGGGGCTGCACAAATCAAAACCGCCGTACAAGACCTTCATGTCGTCCAAGGTCGCAATGCTCACGCCCGAGTTGCCCACCTTGCCGTAGATGTCGGGCCGCGGGTCGGGGTCGTTGCCGTAGAGCGTGACCGAGTCAAAGGCGGTGGACAGGCGCTTGGCCGGCATGCCGTCGCTGAGCAGCTTGAAACGGGTGTTGGTGCGGAAGGCATCACCCTCGCCAGCAAACATGCGCGTGGGGTCTTCGTTCTCGCGCTTGAAGGCAAACGTGCCAGCGGTGTAGGGGTAGTTGCCAGGCAGGTTATCGAGCATCAGCCATTGCAGGATGTCGCCCTGGTCGTGGTAGGTGGGCAGGCTGACCTTGCGGATTTCCGTGCCGCTCAGCGAGGTGGTGGTCAAGGCGGTGCGGATTTCTTTGCCGCGCACGGTGACCACATAGTCGGTGCCGCTGTAGGCCTGGCGCAGCGCAGGCCAGCCGGCCAGCAGTTGGCGTGCAGCGCCGTCTTGTTGCTGTTCGCGCTGGGCGGCCAGATCGCGTGCGGCTTCGGCGGCGCGTGCTTTGCCGGGTTTGCCCACCTCCAGCATGCTGGCCGCAGCGCGCAATTGCTGGATCTCGCGGGCCAGCTGCGCCTGGGCGCGGGCGCGGGCTTTGTAGCCGCGCACGGTGTCGCTGATTTCGGCCAGATACCGGGTGCGTGCGGCGGGCAGCACCGGCGTCTGGTTGCTGCTGTGGCGCACCGCCACCGGGGGTAAACGCCCGGTTTGCAAGGGCACACCGCATTCGCCCAGCCGTTCCTTGAGCGCCTGGTACAGCGCGGTGACGCCGTCGTCATTGAAGCGCGCGGCCATGGTGCCGAACACCGGCATCTGTTCGGTCGGCACGCTCCAGGCTTCGCGGTTGCGCTGCACCTGCTTGGCCACATCGCGCAGCGCGTCGGCAGCGCCTTTGCGGTCGAATTTATTGATGGCCACAAAGGCGGCAAAGTCCAGCATGTCGATTTTTTCCAACTGGCTGGCTGCGCCGAACTCGGGTGTCATCACATACAGCGGAATGTCCACATGCGGCACGATGGCCGCGTCGCCCTGGCCTATGCCCGAGGTCTCGACGATCACCAGATCAAAACCCGCCACCTTGCAGGCTGCAATCACGTCAGGCAAGGCGGCGCTGATCTCCGAGCCGAACTCGCGTGTGGCCAGACTGCGCATATAGACCCGCTGCGCGCCCGCGCCGCTGGCCCAGGGGCCGATGGCGTTCATGCGGATGCGGTCGCCCAGCAACGCGCCGCCACTTTTTCGCCGCGAGGGGTCTATGGAAATCAGCGCAATCCGCAAGGCGTCGCCCTGGTCCAGCCGGATGCGGCGGATCAGCTCGTCGGTCAGTGAGGATTTGCCTGCGCCACCGGTTCCGGTCACGCCCAGCACCGGCACTTTGACCGCCGCAGCGCCTTCGCGCAAGGCTTTCAATAGCGTCGCATCAACCGCACCGCCGTCGCCCGCACCCTGGTGGTTTTCCAGCGCGGTAATCAGCTGCGCCAGCGCGCGCCAGGCGGCTTCGCTGTGGCCGCGGATCGCGTCCAGGCTGCGCGGCGCATGGCCGCTGATGTCGCGGTCACAGCGCATCACCATCTCACCAATCATCCCGGCCAGGCCCATGCGCTGGCCATCCTCGGGGCTGAAAATGCGGCTCACGCCATAGGCCTGCAGCTCGGCAATTTCGCTGGGAACGATGACACCGCCACCACCGCCAAACACCTGGATCTGATCGCCCCCGCGCGCGCGCAGCAAATCCATCATGTACTTGAAATACTCCACATGCCCGCCCTGGTAGGAGCTCAGCGCAATACCCTGCGCATCCTCCTGCAAAGCGGCGCTCACCACCTCATCGACCGAGCGGTTATGGCCCAGGTGGATCACCTCCGCGCCCATGCTTTGCAAAATGCGGCGCATGATATTGATGGCCGCATCGTGCCCGTCAAACAGGCTGGCTGCGGTGACAAAACGCACCTTGTTGCGGGGGCGGTATTCGGCAAGGGCTTTGAATTCGGCGGACAAGTCAGTCATGGTCGGTCTTCTGGTGCGGTATCGAGGGCGGGCGGAGCAGGGCGCGGGCGCATCCGGGTCGGAAGCGTGTGGTTTGGCGCTGGTTGACGTTGACGTAAACGTCAACCGAGCCCGCACTGTAGCGCATCCCGCAAGCAGGACGCCCCAAGCCGCACCAAGCTGCGCCCCTCACAGCCGCTGGTGATAATGCAGAAAACCATCCGCACCGCATGACTTTTCTCGCTCTGGACATCGGCAACACCCGCCTGAAATGGGCGCACTACGCTGCCGCCACGCCGGGGGCTACGCTGCTGGCGCAGGGCGCGGAATTTTTGCAAAACATCGACAAACTGGCCGATGGTGCCTGGCGCGCGCTGCGCGCGCCGACACACGTACTGGGCTGCGTGGTCGCCGGTGATGCAGTCCGCCGCCGGGTGCGGGACCAGATGGAGATGTGGGACGCCACGGCGCAGTGGGTCGTCCCCAAGGAGGCCGAGGCCGGCATCCACAACGGCTACGACCACCCCAGCCGCCTGGGTGCAGACCGCTGGGTCGCCATGATCGGCGCCTACCACCGCATGTGCGCCGCTGGCCCTGCGCGCCCGCTGGTGGTGGTCATGGTCGGAACGGCAGTGACGGTCGACGCGCTGGATCCGCATGGCAATTTTTTGGGCGGCCTGATCCTGCCGGGTCACGGCATCATGCTGCGCGCACTCGAATCCGGCACTGCCGGCCTGCAAGTACCCACCGGCGAGGTGCGCAGCTTTCCCACCAACACCAGCGACGCCCTGACCAGCGGCGGCACCTTCGCGATTGCAGGGGCCATTGAACGCATGGTCCAGCATACGCACGCGCGCTGCGGCACCGAAGCGCTGTGCCTGATGACCGGCGGCGCAGCCTGGAAGATGGCACCCAGCATCAACCACCCTTTTGAGCTGGTGGACAACCTAATTTTTGACGGCTTGCTGCGCATCGCCCGCGAAAAATACGCCGCCGACCCTGTCTGATTCACTGCCGGTTCCCGTTTCCGCCGCCATGCCTATCGCCACCCAACACGACACCCACGAAGTCATCGGCGCCTGCCCGCACGACTGCCCCGATACCTGTTCCATGGTCACCACGGTACGCGACGGCGTGGCCATCAAAGTCCACGGTAACCCGGCGCACCCGCAAACCGGCGGCGCACTCTGCACCAAAGTCGCCCGCTACCCCGAACGCAGCTACCACCCGGACCGTATCTTGCAGCCCATGCGGCGCATCGGCCCCAAGGGCGCGGGCCAGTTTGAGCC
>CANFHZ010000149.1 GCA_947446885.1 Comamonadaceae bacterium | reverse complement strand
GCTGGTGGATTTCGGCATGTTGCGCTCGACTTGGCGCTTTTCCAAACTGGATTTCGTGGCGGTTGCGACCACCTTGCTCGCAACGCTCGCCGCAGGCGTGGAGACCGGCCTGGTCTTGGGCGTGGTGGTCTCTCTAGCCTTGTTTTTGTTGCGCGCCAGCCGCCCCCACATCGCCACGGTGGGACTCATGCCCGGCACAGAGCATTTCCGCAACGTTGCGCGCCACCCGGTGCGGGTCAGCCCTCGCCTGGTGTGTTTGCGCGTGGATGCAAGCATGTTTTTTGCCAACGCCCGCGCGATTGAGGACCGCATCAACGCTGAGGTGGCTGCCCGGCCGGACCTGCGCCACGTCTTGCTGCAATGTTCCGCAGTGAACGACATCGACGCCAGCGCGCTGGAGAGTCTGCACGCGATTGCCATGCGCTTGCACGACAGCGGCATCGCGCTGCATTTTTCGGAGATCAAAGGCCCCTTGATGGACAAGCTGCAGAAAACGGATTTCCTGAAAACCCTGCACGGTCGGGTTTTCCTGACCAGCTACCAGGCCATCCAAGCGCTGACGCCCGAGCTTCTTTGAACCGGGCCGCGCCGACACCATCGGCAGCACTGTTCGCAGGCTTGGCGGTTCAGGTGGGGCACCGCGCGACTATGCCCTGACAATAGGGCCCGATTAGCTGGAATCAACGATGTCCCAAGACCTGCACAAAATCGTAATCGTCGGCGGCGGTGCCGGCGGCCTGGAACTGGCCACCCGACTGGGCAAAGCCTATGGTCGCGGGGCTAAGGCGCACATCACCTTGGTGGATAAAAACCGCACCCACATCTGGAAGCCCAAGCTGCATGAAATTGCCGCGGGCAGCATGGACTTTGGCGACCACGAGCTTGACTACATGGCGCAGGCGCATTGGAACCATTTCACCTTCCGCATTGGTGAGCTCAAGGGTCTGGACCGCCAGAGCAAGTCGATTGAGCTGGCGCCCTACATTGACCGCGATGGCTTGCCGGTGACGCCAACGCAGCGCATCGCTTACGACACGCTGGTGATTTGTGTTGGCAGCTTGAGCAATGACTTTGGTACCCAAGGCGTGCGCGAATTTGCCCTGCGTCTGGAGACCCAGCACGATGCCAAGCAGTTCCACTCCAAGATGGTGAATGCCTGTATCCGTGCGCACAACCAGACTGCCGATATTCACCAGAGCCAGCTGCATGTGGCCATCATCGGCGCGGGCGCGACGGGCGTGGAGCTGGCCGCCGAGTTACACCGCACAACGCGTGAGGTCGTGGCCTTCGGGCTGAACCGCATCGACGCGGACAAAGACATCAAGGTCAGCCTGATTGAGGCCGCTGACCGCATCCTGCCTGCCTTGCCCCCGCGCCTGTCGGCGGCCACGCAGGCTTTGATTGAACGCCTGGGCGTGCAGGTGTTGACGCAGGCCAAGGTGATGGAGGTGATGCCAACCGGCGTGCGTCTGGCGGATGGGCGGGTGGTCGATTCCGAGCTGGTGGTCTGGGCCGCTGGCGTCAAGGCCCCGGACTTTTTGAAAGACTTTGGTGGGCTGGAGACCAACCGTATCAACCAGTTGGTGGTCAACGAAACCCTGCAAACCACGCGCGACCCCGATATTTTTGCGCTGGGTGACTGCGCCGCCTGCCCCTGCGGGGATGCGGCGGGTGGCCGTGCTGGCATGGTGCCACCGCGCGCCCAGGCCGCGCACCAACAGGCCTCGCACCTGTTTTTGCAAATCAAGCGCCGCTTTGCCAACAAGCCGCTCAAGCCGTATTTCTACAAAGACTTCGGTTCGTTGGTCTCACTGGGCAAGTTCAGCACCGTGGGCAACATGATGGGCGGGCTGATTGGTAACAACCTGATGATTGAAGGCTACTTCGCCAAGCTGATGTACCTGTCGCTGTACAAATTACACGAGTTGGCCATACACGGGGTTTTAAAGACCACGCTCTACACCCTGGCCCGCATGATCACCAAGCAGACCAACCCGACGGTCAAGCTGCACTAAGGCCGTCACCCGGTGGGGTCAGCCGCCATCGCGCAACCAGTCTAGTACCAGGCGGTTGACCGCCGCCGGCTGCTCGCGGTGAAGAAAATGGCCTGCCCCGGCAACTTCGCGGTATTGGTAGCCGCCGTTGAAGTAGGCCTCTTGCGCGACCATCAATTCCGCACGTAAATCCTGTGCACCGCACAGCGCCAGCGTGGGAACTGTGATGGTGCGTCCCATGTCTGCGCGCAGGGACTCCAGCAGGGGATCGGCGCGCAGCGGGTTGAACATCGCCCGGTAGTAGGCCAGCGCGGCGGATAGCACGCCGGGCTCGCGCAGGCAGGCTTTGACCGCCTGGATGTGCTCCCTGTCTTCGTAGCCCGGTGCGCACCATTCGCGCCAAAGAAAATCGATGAAGGCCATGTCCTCGGCCATGAGGGCTTTTTCAGGGAAGTCCGCTTGCTGAAAAAACCACCAATGGAATGAACGCTGCACGTGTTTCGGTGTCAGCAGGTGCGTGGCAACGATGGCCGGGTGCGGGACGGCCATGAGCACGGCTTTTTTCACCAGATCAGGGCGCGCGGCGCACAGCGCGTAGCCGATGATGGCCCCCCAGTCCTGGCCCACGAAAAATAGAGGCTCTCCGCCACCGAATGCCTCTATCAGGCAGGACAGGTCCTGAACCAAGGTCGCCTTGTCGTAGAAGGCTCCGGCTTGTATGGGGTTGGGGTGGTAGCCCCGTAGGTAAGGCGCGATGGGGCAGTAACCTGCCTGCGCCAGCGCCTCCATTTGGAAGGACCACGTCGCCGGGATGTCGGGAAAGCCGTGCAGGAGCAGCACTTTCGGGCCGGTTCCAGCGCTGAGGTAACAAAATTCCTGCCCGTTGGCGTTGATGCGGTTCATGGGATTCCTTGACCTGGGGTTGCGCTTCGATGGTAGCGCCAGGGTGCCGCGGACATTCAATTTTTCTGAATCCTAGGCAAGGAAAGTCTGAATTTACTTAGTTGGCTCAGTTTTCTACATTCCATCGTTCTCACCACAATTCTTTTAGGAGATAGCCATGGCAGGTCGTAATTTTCTCTTCGTCCCCGGTCCCACCAATGTTCCGGATCGGATTCAGCGCGCCATGGTTGTGTCGATGGAAGACCACCGTTCGCCCCATTTCCCCGTGTTGACCAACACCATCATGGTCGGGCTGAAGAAGGTGTACCGCACCAAGGTCGGAACCCCCTTTGTGTTCCCGTCCTCCGGCACCGGTTGCTGGGAAGCAGCATTGACCAATACCCTTTCCCCCGGCGATACGGTGCTGGCTTCGCGCTTTGGGCAGTTCAGCCACCTCTGGATCGACATGTGTGAGCGACTCGGTCTCAATGTACAGATCGTGGACTGCGAGTGGGGCACTGGCGTGCCGCTCCAACAGTACGCCGACATCCTGAAAGCCGATACGCAGCACCGCATCAAGGCCGTTCTGGCCTGCCAAAACGAAACCGCGACCGGCGTGGTGTCTGACATCGCTGGCGTGCGTGAGGCGCTGGATGAGGCCAAGCACCCGGCATTGTTGTTTGTCGACTGCGTGTCCTCGCTGGGTTGTATCGACTTCCGCTTTGACGACTGGGGCGTTGACATGGCCGTCTCCGGCTCACAAAAAGGCCTGATGCTGCCTGCGGGTCTGGGCATTTTGTGCGCCAGCCCCAAAGCGCTGGCCATGTATCCCACTTCCAAACTCAAGCGCGCCTATTTCGACCTGGTCGACATGCAGCAGGCCAACGCCAACGGGTACTTCCCTTACACCCCGGCCCTGTCGCTCATGTACGGTCTGGTTGAGGCATTGAAGATGATCGAAGAAGAGGGCTTGGACCAGATCATTGCCCGCCACCGCTACCTGGCCCGGGGCGTGCGTGCGGCGGTCACCGAGGGTTGGCAGCTCAACCTGTGCGCCAAGGAGGAGAAGTGGTACTCCGACACCGTATCAGCCGTTATGCTGCCCGCCGGCATTGCGGGCACCGATGTGATCGCGCGCGCCTACCACCGGTACAACCTGTCGCTGGGCGGCGGTTTGTCCAAGGTTGCCGGAAAGTTGTTCCGCATCGGGCACTTGGGCGATATGAACGAAATCCATCTGATGGCCGCCATCAACGGTGCGGAGATGGCGATGCTGGATTGCGGCGTTTCTGTCAAGCCCGGCAGCGGCGCGGCAGCGGCATCGGGCTTCTGGCGGACGCACTTCGCACCCAGCGGCTTGGGCCCGCACCTAGCGTTGGAGGAGCGGCAGGCACTGGCGCGCGCCTCGGCCCCGGCTGCTGCTGCCGCACGCTAAGCCTCTCGCTGGGCGGGTTAAAAGTCCCGCCCTGTACACGGCACCGGCGCTCTTGCCACGTGCAGGCCCGACTTCCACGTCGGGCCTTTTTTCTTTCCGGCTTTTAGCAAGCATGCACTGCGCGCTGCCCGCCCCTGCAGGCAGAATCCAACGATTACTACACATCGTTGGAACGGGAACCTATGTCTTGGATTGCGCGCTGCCGCAAGGGCAGTTGGC
>CANFHZ010000148.1 GCA_947446885.1 Comamonadaceae bacterium | reverse complement strand
TTTGGGGGACGCCCACGCCGGCCACGATACGGGTCGTGCAAATAGAGCCCGGGCCGATGCCGACCTTGACCGCATCCGCGCCCGCCTCCACCAGCGCACGCGCCGCCGCGCCGGTGGCGATGTTGCCGCCTACCACGTCGACATGCGGATAGTTTTGCTTGACCCAGCGCACCCGGTCAATCACGCCTTTGCTGTGGCCGTGCGCGGTATCGACCACGATGGCGTCCACGCCTGCGCGCACCAGCGCTTCCACACGCTCCTCAGTGCCCTCGCCCACCCCGACCGCTGCCCCCACGCGCAGCTTGCCCTGGGCGTCGCGCGCGGCGTTGGGAAAGCTGGTTTGTTTGGTGATGTCTTTCACCGTGATCAGGCCTTTGAGCTCAAAAGCGGCGTTAACCACCAACAAGCGCTCCAGTCGGTGCTTGTTCAGGAGCGCCTTAGCTTCGACAAGGGTGGTGCCGTCCGGCACCGTCACCAGGCGCTCGCGGGGCGTCATGATGTCGCTAACCGGTTGGTCGTAACGCGTTTCAAAACGCAAATCGCGCCCGGTGACGATACCCACCACTTTGCCGCCGTCGCACACCGGGAATCCGGATACGCCCAATTGCTCGGACAGTGCCATGACTTCGCGCACAGTGAAATGGGGGGTGATGACCACCGGATCACGCAGCACGCCGGACTCGTAGCGCTTGACCTTGGCCACCTGCGCAGCCTGCTCGGCAACCGTGAGGTTTTTGTGGACGATGCCCATGCCACCCTCTTGCGCGATGGCAATCGCCAGGCGCGCCTCGGTCACCGTGTCCATGGCGGCCGACACCAGGGGCAGATTCAGGGCGATGTTGCGGGAGAACAGAGTGGACAGCGAGGTGTCCTTGGGGAGGACCTGGGAGTACGCGGGGACCAGCAACACATCGTCGAAGGTCAGCGCTTTGCCAAGGAGGCGCATGGTGAAAGCTCCAAAAAATCGATTGTACCTAGGGGTTCGCGGGCGGCGGTTCTCAGTAGCCGGCTTTGGCACCGGGACGGCGCTTGGCAAACAAGCCGGCAGTTTTGGCGCCCTGACGGACAAAGCGCTCGCGGCGCGCCACTTTGGGGTCGACCGTGAGGGGGCGGTACAGCTCCAGTCGGTCGCCCGGGACCAGTACCCGGTCGGGAGCCACCGGTTTGCCCCAAACTCCGAAACGGCCATCGTCCAACACCTGTTGGAATGCGGCCAAATCCCAGCCTAGCGTTTGTGCCAGATCCTGCAAAACCTGGGCGACTGTGCTCGCAGAACCAATCGTGTGCTGCACCTCAAGTACCTGGCGCGGGCCGGTTGCGCAGACCACCGTGATATCAGGCACCGCCGTAAACCTGTTCCGCGCGTTTGACGAAGGCATCGACCAGGGTGGCCGCAATTTTGTCGAATACCGGGCCAACCAGGGCGCTGAGCGTCGCACTGCTGAAGCCATAGTTCAGCGTCAGGTCAATCTTGCATGCGCGCTGCGTGCCATCACCGACCGGGCTGAAAAGCCACTGCCCACTGAGCTGGGAAAAGGGACCCTTGATCAGTTGCAGGTCAATGGCCTCGGGTGCACGGTGGGTATTGCGGGTGGTAAAGCTCTGATGGATTCCACCCAAGGAAATGCCGACTTCGGCCGTCATGCCCTGCGCGTCTTCGGCGAGAACTGCGGAGCGATCGCACCATGGCAAAAACTCGGGGTAGCGCGGCACATCGGTGACCAGCGCGAACATTTCCTGCGGGCTGTACCAGATCAAAACGGACTTGTGAACGGTTTTCATAGAATGGCAGGCTGCGCGGGATTGTATTCAGTCCCCCTTGCCCCCCACGATGGCCAAAAAACCCGACACCTCCTCCCGCATTGCTGACAACAAGAAGGCCGCTTTCAATTATTTTTTTGAAGAGCGCTTCGAGGCCGGTATCGTCTTGGAGGGTTGGGAAGTCAAGTCCCTGCGCGCGGGCAAGGTTCAGTTGACGGATGGCTACGTGGTGGTGCGCAACGGCGAACTGTTCATCATCGGGCTGCAAATCAACCCGCTCAACACCGCCTCCACCCACATCAGCCCGGACAAGGTGCGCACCCGCAAGTTACTACTGCACAAAGCCGAAATCCTGCGCTTGATCGGCAAGGTCGAACAAAAAGGTTACACGCTGGTACCCATCAACCTGCACTGGAAAGCCGGCAAGATCAAATGTGAAGTCGCCCTGGCCAAGGGCAAGGCCGAACATGACAAGCGCGACACGATCAAGGACCGCGAAGGCAAGCGCGAGGTGGAACGCGCCATGAAAACCCACCACCGCTAATGCAGGGGCCGAGGCCCCTGCCACGACAAACTCTTTTATTTACAGGCCGCGCGCGGCTTTCTTGCGGTCGTGCTCGCTGAGGTGGCGCTTGCGCAGGCGCACACTCTTGGGGGTGATCTCGACCAGCTCGTCGTCTTCAATGAACTCCACGCCGTATTCCAGGTTCAGGTCAATCGGCGGGGTGATCTTGATCGCGTCTTCCTTGCCGCTGACGCGGAAGTTGGTCAATTGCTTGGTGCGGGTGGCGTTAACAACCAAATCGTTGTCGCGGTTGTGGATACCGACAATCATGCCCTCGTACACGGGGTCATTGGGTTTGACGAACATGCGACCACGGTCGTCAAGTTTGCCCAGGGCGTAGGTGAAAATTTCGCCGTCGTCCATGGAAATCAGCACACCGTTTTTGCGGCCACCGATGTCGCCTTTGTGCGGCTCGTAGCTGTCAAAGATGTTGGAAATCAGGCCCGAGCCGCGCGTCAGGTTCATGAACTCATTGGTAAAGCCAATCAGGCCGCGTGCCGGAATGCGGTACTCCAAGCGCACCCGTCCGCGTCCGTCGGGCTCCATATTCACCAACTCACCTTTGCGCTCGCCCAATGCCTGCATTACGCCGCCCTGGTGTTGCTCTTCGATGTCGGCAGTGACCATTTCAATGGGCTCATGGCGCTCGCCGTTGACCTCGCGGAACACCACGCGGGGTTTGGAAACCGCCATCTCATAGCCTTCGCGGCGCATGTTCTCCAGCAGAATCGTCAGGTGCAATTCGCCGCGACCGGCAACTTCAAAAATACCCTCTTCGTCGGTCTCACGCACGCGCAAAGCGACGTTGTGTTGCAGCTCTTTTTGCAGACGGTCCCACAACTGGCGGCTGGTAACGTATTTGCCTTCGCGTCCGGCCAAGGGTGAAGTGTTCACGCAGAAGTTCATGATCAGCGTGGGCTCATCAATCTTCAGCATGGGCAGCGGCGCCGGGCGAAGCGGATCGGTCACCGTCACGCCGATGCCGATATCGGCAATACCGTTGATCAACACGATGTCGCCCGGTCCGGCCTCGGTCGCCTGAATGCGGTCCAGGCCCTGGAACTTCAGCACCTGGTTGATGCGGCCCTTGACGGTCGGCCCGTCAGCGCCCGACATCACCAACACATCCATGCCGGGTTTGATCGTGCCCGCGCTGATACGGCCCACGCCAATGCGACCGACAAAAGTGGAGAAGTCCAAAGCGGAGATTTGCAGCTGCAGGGATGCCGCCGGGTCGCCCGACTGGGCGGGAACGTGGCTCAAAATGGTGTTGAAAAGCGCCGACATGTCCGGCCCCCACTGCTCCCCAGCCTCGCCCTGCTCCAAGGACGACCAGCCGTTGATGCCGGATGCGTAGACCACGGGAAAGTCGAGCTGCTCGTCGGTCGCGCCGAGCTTGTCAAACAAATCAAAAGCCGCATTCACGACCATGTCCGGGTTGGAGCCGGGTTTATCCACTTTGTTGACCACCACGATGGGCTTCAAGCCCAGCGCCAGTGCCTTCTTTGTCACAAAGCGGGTTTGTGGCATGGGGCCTTCTTGCGCGTCGATGAGCAGCACCACGCCATCCACCATCGACAAGGCGCGCTCGACCTCGCCGCCGAAGTCCGCGTGTCCGGGGGTGTCGACGATGTTGATATGCGTGCCCATCCAGCTGACCGCGCAGTTCTTCGCCAAGATGGTGATACCGCGCTCGCGTTCGATGGCGTTGTTGTCCATCACGGTGTCGACGACTTTTTCGTGGTCGGCGAAGGTGCCGGACTGGCGCAGCAGCTGGTCGACCATGGTGGTTTTGCCGTGGTCGACGTGGGCAATGATGGCGATGTTGCGAATTTGTTTGCTACTCATGGGTCAACTTTCTTAAAGAACTACGGATTCAAATTGCGTGGTCGCGCTGTGTTGCGCCACGCATTGGGAAACTTCTACGGGGCTGAGCAGGCGCGTAGGAATCAACTCCCCCGCCACGCTATGCGCCGAACCCAGCAGCGCGTCGTGCGTGCCAGACGGTGCCGGTCCATACACCGCAAGCTGCGCGCAATCGGGCCAATCACCCCGGCGGCGCAAGCCGCTCAAAAAGCGTCCGGCATTGTCGCTATCCAATGTGACGCGGCCAAAACCTTGCAGCAGCGCGTCGACTGGCAGCAGAGTGGCCAGGCGCTGCGACTCGTCCATGGCCTCTAATTCAGCCAGCGTCACGCATTGCGCGGCCTCGAAATTACCGGT
>CANFHZ010000147.1 GCA_947446885.1 Comamonadaceae bacterium | reverse complement strand
CATTGTGAAAACGCCTGTCGCAATTGAATCCTTCAAGGTCGCAGGGCTGAATACACTGTCAGCTCAGTCAGAAGGTCCCCATATTCAATTTCTGTAGGAGCATGCGCAAACATGGCCCAATTTCCTGAACGCGCGCGAGTGGTCATCATTGGCCAAGGCGGAATCGTCGGCGCATCGGTGGCGCACCATTTGATTGAACGGGGCTGGGACAACATCGTCGGAATCGACAAGTCGGCGATTCCAACCGATGTGGGCTCCACCGCACATGCCTCTGATTTTTGCTTCAACACGATGCACGATCAGATGACGATTTTCACCACCAAGTACAGCATCGACTTCTACGAGAAGATGGGCCGCTACGACCGCATTGGCGGCATTGAAGTGGCGCGCGTCGGTGACGACGAGCGTATGCAGGAGCTCAAACGCCGCGTGGCCTCGGGCAAGGCTTTCGGCAACCGGGTCGAACTCATCAGCGCCGCCGAGGCCAAGGCCAAGATGCCGCTGCTCGACGAGAGCATGGTGCAGGGCGCGCTGTGGGACCCGGATGCGGGCCTGGTCAAACCCCGCTCCCAAATGGTGGCGGGCGAACTGGTCGACGCGGCGGTCGCCAGCGGCAAACTGCAGTCCTTTGCCAACACCGCCTGTACGGGCTTGCGCATTGAGAACGGCCGCATCCAAGGCGTGGAAACCACCAAAGGCTTTATCGCCGCCGAATACGTGGTGGTCTGCGCCGGTTTGTGGGGCCGCCTCATTGCCAACATGGCGGGTGAAGACCTGCCCATCATGCCGGTGGACCATCCGCTGACCTTCTTCAAACCCTATCTGGAATTTGCCGGTACCGGGAAAGACATCGGCTATCCGCTCTTGCGTGACCAGGGTAATTCGGCCTATCTGCGCGATACGGGTGATCCCAAAACACCGGAGGGTGGACAGATTGAATGGGGCTACTACGAAGAGAAGAACCCGCGCATGTGCCACCCGCGCGACCTGCTGGAAAAAGAGCAGGCCCGCCTGTCGCCTTCGCAGCGCGATCTGGAGCTGGACCAAATCATGGCACCGCTGGAGCGTGCGATTGAACTCACGCCCATCCTGGCCGAACTGGGCTATGACGACAAATACTCCTTCAACGGCCTTTTACAGGTGACCACCGACGGCAATCCCTCGATTGGTGAGTCGTCCAAAGTACGCGGCCTGTGGTACGCCGAAGCGGTGTGGGTCAAAGACGGCCCGGGCGTGGGGAAAATCGTGGCCGACTGGATGACCGACGGGTACACCCACATCGACCATGCCCGGATCGACGTGGCCCGCATCTACCCCTACCAGCAGGATGAGCAGTACATCCATGACCGCTGCTACGAGGGTGCTTTCAAGATCTACAACCCGCCGGTGCACAACCGCGAGCCCTACAGCGCCGGGCGCGGCATTTTCAAGAGCCCGTTTTACGAGCGTGAAAAAGCGTTGGGCGCTTACTTCATGGAGCTCTCGGGCTGGGAGCGCGCGCATGGCTACGCCAGCAACGAGCATCTGTTAGCCGTCTACGGCGACAAGGTGCCCGTGCGCGCCAATGAATGGGACAACCGCCATTTCTGGCGCGTATCCAATGCCGAGCACCTCAAGATGAGCGAAGACGTGGGCATGATCAACATCTCGCACTTCGCGGAGATTGATGTGCAAGGCCCCGACGCGGCGGATCTGCTGGAGTACATCTGCGTGGCCAAAGTGGGTGGCGATACGCCGGTGGGCAAGGGCGTGTACACCCATTTTCTGGACGGCAAAGGTGGCGTGCGCGCCGACCTGACCGTGCTGCGTCTGGCCCAGGACCACTACCGTGTGATTGACGGTGCCGATGCCGGTCACCGCGACCTGGTGTGGATACAGCGCATGGCGCAGGACCGGGGCGCGAACGTCAAGGTCACGGACACCACGACGGCCTACGGCTGCCTGGGCGTGTGGGGGCCGAATGCCCGCGCCACCATCCAAAAGATTGCCGATGAGCCCGAGGCCTGGACGCATGAAAACTTCCCCTTCACCGCGTTTCGCAATCTCACCATTGCAGGTGTGCCGGTGCTGGCCTTCCGCATATCGTATGTGGGTGAGCAGGGATGGGAGTTGCACTTCAAATACGAAGACGGCCTGGCCCTGTGGGATGCCTTGTTCGCGCTGGGCGTGACGCCCGTGGGCGTGGAAACCTATGCCAACAGCCGCCGCATGGAAAAGAGCCTGCGCCTGCAAAATGCCGATCTGCTCACGGAGTACAACCTCATGGAATGCGACCTGGCCCGCCCCAAAGTCAAGGCGGCGGACTTCCATGGCAAAGCAGCGCACCTGAAGTTCCGCGAGCGCGAACACCAGCCGGCTTATTTGTGCACGCTCACCATGACGCACAACATTGACAGCACCGGTGTGGCCCGCTACCCCTTGGGCAACCTGCCGGTGATGGACCCCGCAACCGGCCAAACCCTGATCGACAGCCAGGGCCGCCGCTCGTACACCACCAGCATCGCCTTTGGCCCGACCATAGGCAAGAACATCGCGCTGGCCTACCTGCCTTTGGCGTATTGCCAAGTCGGGCGCGAGTTGCAGATCCAGTACTTTGATGACGTCTACCCGGTCAAGGTGGAAGCCGTCGGTTACGGCGCTTTGTACGACCCGGAAAACACCAAGCCGCGGTCTTGAGCGGCGCCGTGCTATTGCGGCTTGCGCCGAGTTAGTCAATTCGTGCCGATGTATTTGGAGAGATGCAAATGAAGAATATTCTTGACTTGGATCGCTATCCCTTGGACAAAGAGGGCAGCCAGGCGTGGCACGCGATGGTGGCGCAGGCCGTTGCCGAATTGGATACACAGGGAATGTTCAATTTGGAGGGGTTTGTGAGGCCGGACGCAGTCCAGAAACTGGTCGCCCACATCAAGCCGGTGATGGACACCCAGTCTTACACCCATAAGCGCCTGCACAATATTTACTTTCAGCCGGAGATACCGGGCCTGGAAGCCCAGCACCCTGCGCTGCGCAAGGTGGAGACGATTAACCACACACTGTGCGCCGATCAAATTTCGGACAGCGTGGTCATGTCCATTTACCAATACCCACCCTTCGCCCGATTCCTTGCCGCCACCATGGGCAAAGCGCAGTTGCATGTCATGCAAGATCCGCTGGCCGCCGTAAACGTCATGGCTTACCGCGCGGGCGAAGCGCTCAATTGGCACTTTGACCGCTCGGAGTTCACCACCACCTTGCTTTTACAAGCACCTGAAATCGGAGGCGAGTTCGAATACCGCAGCGAACTGCGCTCTGCCAACGATCCCAATTACGCCGGCGTGGCAGAGCTGTTGGAGGGGAGGGACCCGCAGGTCAAACGTATCCGGCTGCAAGCCGGCACGCTCAACGTTTTTCGCGGCAAAAACACAGCCCACAGGGTGACGACGGTGAAAGGCGCAGTGGACCGATTCATTGCCGTCTTTTCCTATTACGAAAAGCCGGGCGTCATGTTCAGTGATGCGGAGCGAATGGGCTTTTACGGGCGTGCGGCCTAGCGCCGCGACAGGATTCGTTCAAACGCTTACCTGAAGCCCTCATCGCTACAGGAATCTCCGGCTGTTACAGCCAGCGCCATACCAACAGCGCGCAATGGGTAATGGTGGGTTTTACGGCGCTCCAGCACTGCGCGGTCGTGTCAGGAACGGATGCCAAGGTTTTCGCAACGGTGCTCATTTGCTTTCTCCTGCTTTTTGCCTAAAAAATGCCCATGGGGACATGGCGCGTCTTCGTTCACCACAGCTTGCCGCAACTTTCAGTTTGCGGCTTGAATGGCCTCCGAGTACTGTGATTGTATACAGTAAATTGACGCCTTGGCAATAAAAAAACCCACATCCCTTGACAGGAAGTGGGCTTGATTGACCTGAAAAATGGTCGGGGTGAGAGGATTCGAACCTCCGGTCTCTACGTCCCGAACGTCATCTGAATAATGGCAAGTCATTGATATATATAGACTTTTCGAAAAGTAGTATACAAAGTAGTATACTACTTCGAGAAGTCTGCATCAACGAAACTTGTCAAAAGAGAAGACTGTTTCATCTCTGCAAAATAGTATAGCCAGCACAAAATTTGCTGATTTTTCCAGTCGCACGAGTCTGTTCAATGTGGAACAGATCAGCAGGCATCAGCTCGTCAAACGCTTCACCACATTACTGTTAACAAGTGGGTAGAGCTGACGCTGAATGTTTGCAACTGAGTTGGGATCATGCTGTAGACGCTTTGAACGAATCTGTGCTGCGAGACTAGCAGCACTGTCAATTTGCGTCTGTGGCGCTTCTAAGTTGGATCTAGCTGTGCTGCTGAACACTTTAGGCAAGGGTTGTGGCTTCTGAGTCTGTGATGGGGACTTTTGCTGCTTTGGGGGCTGCGCTGACTTAGCAGTCACTTGCTGCTTCTTGGGTAGCTTCTTTGGCTTTGGCGCAGCAGCAGATTTTGATTTTTTGACTGATTTTCGCTGAGTTGATTTTTTTGTACTCACAGACTGACGTTGCTTCGCAATGCGCTCTGTATCTGCTTGTGATGCGATTGCTGCCCACACGCTGTCGCTTATCAGCTTCCACAAAGCAAGCTGCTCATTGGCATCAGTGAATTCAAATAATCGCATAGTCACTCCTTCACATCTAT
>CANFHZ010000146.1 GCA_947446885.1 Comamonadaceae bacterium | reverse complement strand
TGGGCTGGCGTACTGCACGGCTTGCGGGTTGGCGCGGGCCTGCAAATACGGATGCACCATGCCGCCTTGGATGGGGCCGGGCCGCACGATGGCCACTTGCACCACCAGGTCGTAATAGCAGCGCGGCTTCAAGCGCGGCAGCATGCTCATCTGCGCCCGGCTCTCGATCTGGAACACGCCCACCGTATCGGCGCGGCAAATCATGTCGTAGGTGGCAGGGTCTTCGGCCGGAATGTCTTGCAGACGCATGGGTTTGCCGCGCCGCTGGCCCACCAAATCCAGGCAACGGTGGATGGCGCTGAGCATGCCCAGGGCCAGCACGTCCACTTTGAGCAAGCCCACCGCGTCCAGGTCGTCCTTGTCCCACTGGATGATGCTGCGCTCGGGCATAGCCGCGTTCTCCACCGGCACGATGCGCGTGAGCGGCCCTTGCGTGAGCACAAAGCCGCCCACATGCTGGCTGAGGTGGCGCGGGAAGCCTTGCAAAGTGGTGGCCAGATCGAGCCATAGCTGCAGGCGGCGCGGCGTTGGCGATGCCGGGACGGTAGCGTGCTCAGCGTAGGTAAAGGAGGAGCCCGCACAGCGGGCGGGGGACACGGAGCTGGGCGCGCTACCGTCCCGGCTTGCGACCGGCGAAGAAACTGTGACCTTCGCTATGCTTTCAATCGCACTTTGCAAGCGATCCGGCAGCACCGTGCGGCCGTACATCCCGGGGTGTTCTTTGGCCATGGCGGTAATCAGGGCTTCGGGAATACCCAGTGCGCGCCCCACATCGCGCAGCGCACTGCGTGGCCGGTAACGGGTCACCACCGCGGTAATCGCCGCGCGCTCGCGCCCGTATTTGGCGTAGATGTACTGAATGACTTCTTCGCGCCGCTGGTGCTCAAAGTCCATATCAATATCGGGCGGCTCGTCGCGCTCGCGGCTGATGAAGCGCTCAAACAGCACGCTGGTGCGCGCCGGGTCTACCTCGGTGACGCCCAGGCAATAGCACACTGCCGAATTCGCCGCCGACCCGCGTCCCTGGCACAAGATGTCCTGGCTGCGGGCAAAGCGCACGATGTCGTGTACCGTCAAAAAATACATCTCGTAGCGCAGCTCCGCAATCAGCGCCAGCTCGGTCTCCACTTGTGCGCGCACGGTCTGCGGCATGCCACCGGGGTAGCGCAGCAGCGCGCCTTCTTCGGTGTACTGGCGTAGGGTTTGCGCCGGGGTGTGGCCCGGCAGCACGGCCTCCAGCGGGTAGTGGTAGCGCAGACTGTTGAGCGAAAAATTGCAGCGTTGCGCCACCACCAGGGTATTTGCCAGATGGGCCGCATCAAACAAGTTACTTAGGCGCGCACGGCTGCGCAGATGCCGCTCGGCGTTGGGCTGCAAGCCGCGCCCGCATTGCGTCAGCGGCAGGCCTAACCGCACGGCGGTCAGCACATCGTGCAAAGGCTTGCGCGAGCGCAGATGCATCTGCACCCCGCCCACGGCCACCAGCGGTACGCCGCTGAACTGCGCAATCTGCTGCAAGCGCAGGGTATTGCGCGCGTCCTGCGTGCCCAGGCTGCGTGACAGGCCCAGCCAGACCGCCGTGCCGTAGCGTGCGCGTGCAGCCACTGCGATGGTGCAGGCTTTCTCCACCGGCAAGTTGGGCGGCAGCAGCAAAATGATTTCGTTGTGATCCAGCGTGGGCCAGGCCTCAAAACCGACTGCGACTGCCGCAGCATTTTTTTGCGACTGCCAGCGCAGTTCGTACTGCCCCTTGGGCGCAGCGCGGCGGGCACTGGTTATGAATGCGCACAAATTGCCCCAGCCGTTCAGGTCGTGCGCCAGGGCCAGGAAACGAAATAGCGCATCCGGCGCGTTAGCGCCTTTTGCACCCTGTTCTGCGCCGGATGCCGCGACGCAAAACTCCGCGCCTGGCAGCAGCTTCAAGCCCGCATCCCGCGCCGCCTCATGCGCGCGCACCATGCCTGCTACCGAACATTCATCCGTGAGTGCCAGCGCCCGGTAACCCAGGGCATGGGCACGCTGCACCAGTTCTTCGGGCAGCGATGCGCCCAACTGAAAGCTGAAGGCTGACAGGCAATGCAGCTCGGCGTAGTCGTGTGGGCGTTGCATGCGGATGGGGAGCCAAATCGATACGCGGACAGCGGTTAATTGGGTCCGAGTGATATTAACTGTTTATATATACAGTATTTATGGCTACTCCTACCCTGCCCTGGCCTTCATGAACACGCCGGTATGCGTTCCAAACCGTCATACTGCCCCCTGATTTCCTACCTCACCCCCGCATGTCCACTTTCCTAGACCCCGACACCGTCGCCCACGGGATTCAGCTCTCGATCGCCCCGGTTTTTTTGCTGACCGCGGTGGCCGGCATGATTGGCGCGGTCTCGAACCGGCTGGCGCGCATCATTGACCGGGCGCGGTTTATTGAGGCGCGCTTGAAGCATGAGCGCGACATGGAGCAGGACGCATCGGACCGGCGCGAGCTGGTCGACTTGCGCACCCGGGGGCTGCTGGCCAATGGCAGCATTGCTTTGCTGACGCTGTGCGCGGTCAATATTGGCCTGACCATCATCGTGCTGTTTCTAGGCGAAACGCTGGATTACCAAGGCCTGCGCCTGGCGTTTTCCGGCTTTCTGGCCGGGGTGATTTGTTTTCTCGCCGCACTCGTGTGTTTTCTGGCGGAGACCTGGATTGCCACGCGGGTGCTGAAATTCGGGCAGCGCTTCTAAGCGCTTGCTTTAGGTGTTGGCCCGCTCGACTTCCACGGCGCAGTCGTAAAACGTCGGCGCGCGGCCCAGGTCGGTCAGGGCCTGGCTGGTCAGTTCATTCACATTGGTGCCGCCCGGCCCCATCTTGCGCCACCAGATGCCCAAACCCACCACCACGCCGGGGCGCGCCCGCGCACTCACTTCAGCGCGGCACAGGTAGCTGCCCCGGTCATTGAAAGCGCGCACCAGCGCTCCGTTTGCGATACCGCGCGCAGCCGCGTCAACCGGGTGGATTTCCAGCGTCGGGCCCGGTGTGGGGTGCAGAGACTGCACGTTGACAAAGCTGGAGTTGAGCGCATTGCGTCCCGGCGGTGAAATCATGGCCAGCGGGTAGCGGCTGCCGGGCGCGGGGCGCTCGTAATTGGGCAGATAGTCGGGCAGCGGGTCCAGCCCGGCCGCAGCCAGGCGCGGGCTGCTGAACTCGCATTTGCCCGATGGTGTGGGGAATCCGCCATTTGCAAACGGCGTATCCGGCCAGGGCAGGTGCACAAAGCCATCGTGCAGCAACGCGTCGAAGTCCACGCTGTCGCCATAGGTCTGGCGGCACAGGCTGAGGTCGTCGTCGGCAAAGCAGGGCTCGGTAAAGCCCATGCGCGCCGCCAGTAGTCGGAATATCTCGGTATTGGGCTTCGCTTGCCCTAGAGGCGCGATGCTGGGCCGGTTGAGCAGCACATCGGTATGTCCGTAGCTGCTGTGGATGTCCCAGTGCTCCAGCTGCGTGGTGGCGGGGAGCAGGTAATCGGCGTAGTCGGCGGTGTCGGTCTGGAAGTGTTCCAGCACCACGGTAAAGAGGTCTTCGCGGGCAAAGCCCTGTGCCACTTTGCTGGAGTCCGGTGCAATCGCCACCGGGTTGCAGTTGTAGACCACGACCGCCTCAATGCGCGGGCCGAACTCCGGGCTGGCCGGGCGCAGCAAGTCGTCGCCTATGGTGTTCATATTGATCAGCCGTTCGCGCGTGTTGGGGCTGAGGTCGGGGCGCTCCAGCAGCGCGTCGTTGCTGGTGTGCGTGCCCGAGCTGCTGAGCAAAAGCCCGCCAGCCGCGTGCCGCCATGCGCCCACCAGCGCAGGCAGGCAGCACACGGCCCGCACCGCGTTGGCCGCGCCGCGCACGCGCTGCATGCCGTAGTTCAAGCGGATCGCCACCGGCTGCCCGGCGAGGGCGGTCTCGCCATAGGCCCGCGCCAGTGCGGTGATCTGCGCGGCTTCAATGCCGCATACGGCAGCAGCGCGTTCCGGCGGCCATTCCAGGGCGCGCGCGCGCAGTGACTCCCAGCCCAGCGTGTGTTCGCGCAGGTAGTCGTGGTCCAGCCAGTCGTGGGTGATGAGTTGCTGCATCAAGGCCAGTGCCAGCGCGGCGTCGGTGCCCGGCAGCAGGGCGATGTGTTCGTGGCATTTGTCGGCGGTTTCGGTGCGGCGCGGGTCTATGCACACCAGCCGCGCGCCACGCCGTTTGGCCTCTTGGGCGTAGCGCCAGAAATGCAGGTTGCTGCCAATCGCGTTGCTGCCCCAGATCAGGATCAGCCGGGCGTCGGCAAAATGCTCCACCCGCATACCGACTTTGCCACCCAGGGTGTAGGTCAGGCCTTGCCCGCCTGCGGTGGAGCAGACGGTGCGCTCCAGCTGCGATGCGCCCAGGCGGTTGAAAAAGCGCATGGCCATGGCCTCGCCCTGCACATAGCCCATGGTGCCGGCGTAGCTGTAGGGCAGTACCGCTTGCTGCAGACCGCGTGCCGCCAAGTCGCCCAGGCGGGCGGCGATGTCGTCCAGCGCCACGTCCCAGCTCACCGGCTCAAACTGGCCCGCGCCCTTGGGGCCGATGCGCCGCATGGGCTGCAAGATACGGTCCGGGTGGTAGCTGCGTTCGGGGTAGCGGGCGACTTTGGTGCAGAGTGCGCCGCCGGTTTGCGGGTGCGCCGGGTTACCGTGGACTTTGAT
>CANFHZ010000145.1 GCA_947446885.1 Comamonadaceae bacterium | reverse complement strand
GCCGACATCATTCCCGGCGCGCAGCACTGGCCGCGTTTCACCACCAACCAGAGCCAGCGCTTTGAGGCACGCTTAAGCCTGGTCGAGGTGCTGGACTCGCCCTCGATTTTCTTGCGCGGCATGGCCGGAGCGCGCCTGCCGGTGGCAGTTGCGCACGGTGAGGGTTTCGCCAACTTCGTCCGCCGCGGCGATGCGGCGCAGGCGCTGGCAGCACTGCGTTTTGTGGACCACCACGCCGCACCCACCGAGGCCTACCCCTTCAACCCCAACGGCAGTCCAGGCGGGCTGACGGGCGTCACCACCGCCGACGGCCGCTTCACCGCTCTCATGCCCCACCCTGAGCGGGTGTTTCGCAACATCCAGATGAGCTGGACCTCCTTGGATCTGGACGCGGCCAGCCCTTGGGCGCAGATCTGGCGTAACGCGCGCAAGTGGGTGGGCTAGCGCGCGCTCAAACGAAAAAAAGCCCGGTTGAACCGGGCTTTTTGCTGCCGTAGCGGGCGCTGCCGCGCGACGCCTTATTCAATCCGCGCTTTGGCGCGCAGTTCTTCGATGTACGCACTGCTTTTCTGTTGCATCAGCTGCTGCACGATTTGTGGCTTGACTTCTTCGATCTTGGGCAACTGGGCTTCCCGCACATCGTCCACGCGGATGATGTGGAAGCCGAATTGCGACTTGACCGGAGTCTCGCTGGTTTTGCCTTTGCCCAATGCGACCAGGGCGTCGGCAAATTCCTTCACGTAAGACGTGGGGCTGGCCCAATCGAGTTCACCACCCTTGGCGCCGGAGCCCGTATCTTTGGATGATTTTTTGGCGATGTCCGCAAACTTGCCGCCTTTTTTCAGCTGGGCGATGATTTTCTTGGCTTCGTCTTCTTTCTCGACCAGGATGTGGCTGGCTTTGTATTCCTTGCCGCTGTTGGCGGCTGCGAATTTGTCGTACTCGGCCTGCACTTCGGCGTCGGTAGGCGCATGGGTTTTCTGGAAGTCGGCCATCACATCATTGACCAGCAGGTTTTGCCGGATCAACTCGACTTGCGCTTTGAAGTCGTCGGTGGCATCCAGCCCGCGCTTCTGCCCTTCCTGACTGAGGATTTCAAATAGAACCAAACGGTCTTTGATTTGCGCCGCAGCTTCCGCAGGCGCGGGCTTGCCTGCGCGTTCCATTTGCCGCAGCATGGCTTCCAAGCGGCTGCTGGGAACCGCTTTGCCGTTCACGATGGCAATGTTTTGTGCCATAGCGCCCAGGCTGGCAGCGGCGAGCAGCGCGGCCATGGCGCTGCGGGTGAAGTACGTAGTCATGCAAATTCCTTAGTGGGATGGATACAGGGAGAAAACGAAAGGGGGGATGGTGTGAAAGGCCATCAGGCCAGGATTTCGATCGCAAGGGCGTGAAGGCCACGCTCTGGAAAATCGTGCAGAGCATCATACACAAGGCGGTGTCGCGCCACGCGGGACAAACCGGTAAACAAAGGTGAAGCAATCCGTACCCGGAAATGCGTGCCGATGCCACTGGCGTCGGCCCCGGCGTGGCCTGCATGTTGCGCGCTCTCGTCAATCACCTCCAGAGCGCTGGGTGCACAGTGCGCACGCAGGCGTGCCTCGATGTCTGCCGCGCGGATCTCGCTCATGGTGCAACCTCGTCATCGGCGCTGGTCTGCATGTGGCGGGAGATGTAAACGCCTTGTCCCAGAATAAAGGCCAAGGGGAATACATAACCCCACAATTTGAAGTCCACCCATTCCTCGGTCGTGAAGTTGTGCGCCACGTAGGCATTGGCCAGCGCCATGAAAGCGCAGTACAGCACCCAAGCCACGTTCAGGCGGCTCCACACGGGGTCTGGCAATTCCAGCTGGCTGCCCAGCAGGCCTTTGATCGGCGATTTTTTGAAAACCCAGGTCGCCACTGCCAGCGCCAGCGCCATGCCGCAGTACAGAACCGTCGGCTTCCATTTGATGAAGCGCTCATCGTGCAGACCCAGCGTCATCGCGCCGAAACCCAGCACCAGCGCCAGCGTGACTTTGTGCATGGTTTGCAGGCTGCGCTCGCGCAGATAAATCACCGCCATTTGCACGGTGGTTGCGGCCATCAGCACGGCGGTTGCGGTGTAGATGTCAGAGAGTTTGTAGCTGACAAAAAACAGCAAGATGGGAAAGAAGTCGAGCAGCAGTTTCATGGCGTGGTGTCGCCCTCAGGAGCGGCTGCCTCAAATTGCAGTGATGCCGAATTCATGCAGTAACGCAGGCCGGTGGGGGCGGGGCCGTCGTCAAACACATGGCCCAGATGCGCGCCACACTGGGCGCACACCGTCTCCACCCGCACCATGCCCAGGCTGGCATCGCGGTGTTCTGCAATCGCCGCCGGGTCGGCCGGGGTGTGGAAACTGGGCCAGCCGCAACCGGCGTCGAACTTGGTGCTGGATTCAAAGAGCAAGGCGTCGCAGCAAATGCAGCGGTACACGCCGCGGGCCCACTGGGTTTCATAACGACCCGTGAAAGGGCGCTCGGTGGCGGCCTGGCGGGTGACCTGGAAGGCCAGGGGTTCGGCCCCTTTGGCGGCAAGTAGCTCACGCCATTGGGCGTCGGTTTTCTGGATGGTGGGTGGCATGGCGAACGAGGTAGGCGGGTGAAAAAAAGATGTGTTCAAGAGCTGCAACTGATTTCAATTTCCTGTGCCCAACTGGGCGGCAGCGCAGTGAATTGCGGATGGGCAAGCGGTTCATCAAAGGGCGTATCCAGCGCGCTGTGGAGCTGGGCAAGCGGGGCGAAGTCGCCACCCTGGGCGGCGCGTATAGCCAGTTCACCCAGGTGATTGCGCAAGACCACGGCGGGGTTGGTGCGCAGCATAGAAAGAGGCTGTGACAGCGCAGACAGTTGCGCGTGTGCGCGGTCAAAAGTCTCCAGCCAAGCCAGCGCAGCGCTGGGGTCGATGAACAGATCTTGCACACGCTGCGGGCTGTCTTCACGCCCGGCGCCGCGCAGGCTCAGGCGACGCCAAAACAAGGTGAAGTCCACGCGCTGCGCGGCCAGCAGTTCCAGCGCGCTGGTGTGCAGCGGGGTGAGCGCTGGGTCGGCTGCTGCAAACCCGAGCTTGCGCGCCATAGCCAGATCAAAAGCGCGCGCATAGATGGGTTTGAAGGTTTCCAGCACCGCCACCGTGGCGTCCTGGTCGTCAATGAGTGGCAGCAGCGCCTGACCCAAGCAAAACAAGTTCCAGTACACCACGCCCGGTTGGCGGTTGAAGGCGTAGCGGCCCTGGGTGTCGGAGTGGTTGCAGATGTGCGCCGGGTCAAATGCGTCGAGGAACTGGAAAGGACCGTAGTCCAGCGTCAGGCCCAAGATGCTCATGTTGTCGGTATTCAAAACCCCGTGGCAAAACCCTACGGACTGCCACAGCGCCACCAGCTCGGCGCTGCGCTGGGTGACCGCGCGCAGCAGGGCCAGGTACGGTGACTCGGACGCGTCGTGGCAGGCAGGGTAGTGGTGTGCGATCACGAAATCGGCCAACCGTCGCAGCAATTCGTGTTCGCCCGCCGCTGCAAAGTGTTCAAAGTGGCCAAAGCGGATAAAGCTCGGCGCAACGCGGGTCACCACTGCAGCGGTCTCGGCTTGCTCGCGCCACACGGTGGCGGGCGAGCCGGTCAGGCACAGGGCCTGTGTGCTGGGAATGCCCAGGCCGCGCATAGCCTGGCTGGCCAAAAATTCGCGCACCGAGCTGCGCAAGACGGCACGGCCATCGGCCCGGCGTGAAAACGGCGTAGGCCCCGCACCTTTGAGCTGCACTTCCAGCCCTTGGCGCTCACCCAGCAAAATTGCACGCCCATCGCCGAGTTGCCCGGCCCAGACGCCGAACTGGTGGCCGCCGTACACCGTGGCCAGCGGCTGCACCGGCAGGCCGGGGTTGCCGCTGAGCGTGTGCAGCCAGGCATCGTCCTGCTCCCAGCCTGTCGGCATGTTCAGTGCATGTGCGGTCTGCGGGTCGTGGGCAATCCAGTGCGGTGCCGGAAGTGGGCTGGGGTTTTGTTCGGCAAAAAATGCCGCGCCGAGTTGGCGCATGCGTGCGGTGTCGAAGGGTGCGGTGGTGTCCATTGCGCCCGGGTAGGCGGCGTGGGGGGCTGGCGCTTGGCGTTCGGCTAAAAGCATGGGGCGGATTGTCGGCGAATCCGCATACCCGGACGCGGCGTGGTTCTGAATTACCATGCGAGCGCCTTTTTCTGCAACGGCCTCGTGCCTTCTTTGGAGTTGTTGTCATGCTCGGACTCATGCAAGACCAGCCGCTGCTGATTTCGTCGCTGATTGATTTCGCACAACGCCACCACGCAGACGCCGAAATTGTTTCGCGGCGTGTAGAAGGCGATATACACCGCACGAATTACGTCCAGGTCGCGCAGCGCGCCCGGCGGATGGCCAACGCGCTGGACGCCCTGGGTTTGCGATTCGGTGACCGGGTGGCGACGCTGGCCTGGAACGGCTACCGGCATTTGGAGTCCTACTTTGGCGTCAGCGGCTCCGGGCGGGTTCTGCACACGCTGAACCCGCGCCTGCACCCGGATCAGATTGTCTGGATTGCCAACCATGCCGAAGACCAGGTGCTGTGTTTTGACATGACATTTTTGCCCATTGTCAAAGCCATCCATGGCCGCTGCACCACCATCCAACATTACGTGGCTTTTTGCGAGGCCGACGCGCTGCCCGCCGACACCGGTATTCCGAATCTGCACAGCTATGAAGCGCTTTTGCAGGCCCAGTCCGCGCAATACAACTGGCCAGGTTTTGATGAAAACGCCGCATCCAGCCTGTGCTACACCAGCGGCACAACTGGAAACCCCAAAGGTGTTTTGTACAGCCACCGCTCCACCGTCTTGCATGCGTTTGCCTGTGCCAT
>CANFHZ010000144.1 GCA_947446885.1 Comamonadaceae bacterium | reverse complement strand
TCAATGGCTCGAAGATGCTGGCATTTCAAACCTGGTTTGCCCTGCCGCCCTCGCATGAGCTCACCGAACCCAGCGCCATCTTTCTCCAAGCGCATGACGTCCCCCGCGAAGGGCCGATCACGCTGCTGCTTGGCCGCTACGCGGGCCTGTACAGCCCGGTTGATGCGCCCTTCGACGCGTGCTACCTCTGGGTGCAGCTCCGGGCGGGCGAGCGCTGGACCTACCAGCCCCCGGGCCTGCACAACATCGCCTGGACATTCGCGCAGTCCGGTGCGCTGGAAGTCAGCGGCGAGCGGCTCACGCGCGAATTGGCCGTTTTTGAAGAAGGCAGCGGCGCGCTGCACTTTCATGCCGAAGGCGACTGCGCATTTCTCGTGGCATCAGCGACCAAGGCGCAGCAGGAGCTGGCACTGGGTTCTTACTCGGTGCACTCCTCCGCTGCACATCTGGCTGCTGGGGAGCGACGTATCCAGGAAATCGGCGCGGCACTCCAACAGTGAGCAACCTACGACGCTTGACCGCTTACGCAAGCCACCCCTTCACGTTTTTCCAACCCACGCTCTGAAAGGCACTCTTATGACCAGCCGGAAACCTACCGCAACCAACGCCGCCATGATCCTGATTGACCACCAGATCGGCACCATGAACTTTGCCAAAACGGTTGATCACGGCGAGATCGAGGCCAATACCCGCGCTTTGGCCCGCACCGCCATCGCCTTGGGTATGCCCATCGTTCTCACCTCCAGCATGGAGGATCATCAGCAGGGGCCACTTTTGCCGGCATTGGAGTCAATAGCCCCGAACGCCTTTGCCGCGCGCGTAAAGCGTCCGGGTGTAGTGAATGCGTGGGATGACCCCGCGTTCGCTGATGCATGCCGCAAGACGGGCCGCACCCATTTCATCATGGCTGGAATCACCACAGACGTCTGCCTTGCTCCACCAGCAATCAGCGCTTGCGCTGAGGGCTTTTCCGTCACCGGAGTGGTTGATGCATCCGGTTCGCCCTCACCGCTCGCTGATGAAATGGCGTTCCGGAAGATGGAGCGCGGCGGCGTCGAATTGACCACCACCACCGCACTCCTGTCGGTCTTGGCCGGGAACTGGGCAAGCGCCGACGGACAAAAAATCCTACAGATTCTTGGCGAGGAAATTCTGAGCCGCGGCTAACCAATCCCACGGACGCCTTACCACCGAGCCAACCCGGCGCAATAAGGCATGCCATGACGGCCCCCGTCAGATACTGACGTCGGGGCCGTTTTCACGTTCTACACTTGCACCAATCACAGCGACCCACTTGTGCCCGGAAAGCGGCAAGGATCCGGTCGGAAGATTCCTTCAAGGTAGCCAAGGCATTGACTTCAAAAGACTCCATCCAGTCCCGCATAGACGGGCCTGACACCGCGAAACACACTCCCATGATGGCCCAGTATCTGGGCATCAAGGCGCAGCACCCTGACACGCTGCTGTTCTACCGCATGGGCGATTTTTACGAGCTGTTTTTTGACGACGCGCACAAGGCGGCGGGCATTCTGGACATCACGCTGACGCACCGCGGCCAAAGTGCGGGGCAAGCGATTCCGATGGCGGGCGTGCCCTTTCATGCCATGGAAGGCTACCTGGCCAAACTCATACGCCACGGCGAGTCGGTGGCGATTTGTGAGCAGGTGGGCGAAGTCGGCGGCAAAGGACCGGTGGAGCGCAAAGTCTTGCGTGTGGTCACGCCCGGCACGCTCACGGACGCGGAGTTGCTCAACGAGAAATCTGAATCGCTGCTGCTGGCGGTGCACCAGGGCGGGCGTAACCGCTGCGGCCTGGCCTGGATGAGCGTGACCCAAGGCGTGGTTTTTTTGGCCGAATGCACGACCGAGGAGCTGGCCGGTTGGGTGGTACGCGTGGGCCCCAGCGAGCTAATCTTCAGCAGCGGCGTGGCCAACAGTTTTGAAGAGCGGCTGCGGCGCATACGCCAAGGCAGCGGCATTTCGCTGGCAGCGCGGCCGGAATGGCAGTTTGAGGCTGCGCTGGGCCAGCGCAAGTTGATGGATGCTTTGCATGTCACCACGCTGGACAGCTGGGGTGCGCAGGGGCTGGAGCTGGCGCACGCCGCCAGCGCCGGTTTGCTGGCCTATGCGGAACACACGCAGGGCCGCGCGCTGGCCCACATTGCTGCGCTGGAAGTACAGCGCGACGCCGATCTGCTAGACCTGCCGCCCAGCACGCGGCGCAACCTGGAACTGGTGCAAACCTTGCGCGGCGAAGACGCACCCACGCTGTTCTCCTTGCTCGACACCTGCATGAGCGCCATGGGCAGCCGCCAGCTCAAAAGCTGGCTGCTCACACCCCGGCGCGAACGCAGCCAGGCCCGCGCCCGCTTGGAGGCGATTGGTTTGCTACGCGGCGAAAGCGATGCAAGCGCCCCGGACGCCACGCAGCCGCCCGACTGGCAAAGTCTGCGTGCGCGCATCAAAGGCAGCGCCGATGTGGAGCGCATCAGCGCCCGACTGAGCCTGCGCCAGGTGCGCCCGCGCGAACTGGTGGGGCTGCTGCAAACCTTGGAACGCGCCACGCTGCTGGGCGGGAGCCTTTCGGGAACTCCCGGTTTGCTGGGCCGCATCGCGACGGATTTAAACGCGCCGCCCGACTGCGCCGCCTTGCTGCGCGCTGCGATCGCAGCCGAACCAGCGGCCCTGGTGCGCGACGGCGGTGTGATTGCGGATGGTTTTGACGCCGATCTGGACGAGCTGCGTGCGATTCAGACCCACTGCGATGCGTTTTTGCTGGACCTAGAGGGGCGCGAACGCAGCCGCACCGGCATTGCGAACTTGCGGGTGCAGTTCAACAAGGTGCATGGTTTTTATATTGAGGTCACGCAAGGCCAGGCCGCCAAAGTGCCCGAGGATTACCGCCGCCGCCAGACCCTGAAAAACGCCGAGCGCTTCATCACGCCCGAGCTCAAGGCTTTTGAAGACAAGGCCCTGAGCGCCCAGGAGCGTGCCCTGGCGCGTGAGAAATGGCTGTTTGAACAACTGCTGGACGCGCTGCAGGCCCACGTGCCCGCCCTGGGACGGCTGGCCCGCGCGCTGGCCGGACTGGACGCGCTGTGCGCGCTGGCTGAGCGCTCGGTGACGCTGGAATGGTGCTGTCCACAGCTGGTGGAGCAGCCCTGCATCGTCATCACTGCAGGTCGCCATCCGGTGGTGCAGGAGCGCCTGAACGCGCACAGCAGCGGCAGCTTCATCGCCAACGACACCAACTTGGGCCCGCGCCAGCGCATGCAAATCATCACTGGCCCGAACATGGGCGGCAAGTCCACTTATATGCGCCAGGTGGCGCTGATCACGCTGCTTGCCTGTGTGGGCTCGTATGTGCCGGCCAGCGCCTGCCGCATCGGGCCGATTGACGCCATCCACACCCGCATCGGCGCGGCCGATGACCTGGCCAACGCGCAGTCGACCTTCATGCTGGAGATGGTGGAAGCGGCGCAGATTTTGCATAGCGCGACGCCGCAGTCGCTGGTGCTGATGGACGAGATCGGGCGTGGCACGTCGACCTTTGACGGCCTGGCCCTGGCCAGCGCGATTGCCACCCAGCTACACGACAAGACCCAGGCTTTCACCCTGTTTGCCACGCATTACTTTGAGCTGACCGAATTCCCCGCCACCCACCATGCCGCGCAAAACGTGCATGTGAGCGCCGCCGAATCGGGGCGCGATATCGTGTTTTTGCATGCGGTGGAAGCCGGCCCTGCCAGCCGCAGCTATGGCGTACAGGTAGCGCGTCTGGCGGGGATTCCGGCTGCGGTGCTGAACCAGGCCCGCCACACGCTGCAGGCGCTGGAAAACAGCGCGGCGGCCTCACAAGCGCAGGTGGATTTGTTTGCGGCAGCGCCCGAAACGCTGGCGCAGGGCCCCAGCGCGGTGGAGGCCGCGCTGGCAGCGATCAACCCCGACGCTTTGAGCCCCCGCGAGGCGATGGATGCGCTCTACCAGCTCAGGGCCTTGCTGAAACCGTGAACCTGCGTGAACCCTGGCGCCCTTAGCTGGCCCACACCACCAGACCCCACCAATCGGTGGCCAGCACCACCACGCCAAACACAATGCGGTAGTAGGCAAATCCCATGAAACTGTGGGTGGAAATAAAGCGCAACAACCAGCGCACACACAGCCAGGCACTCACAAAAGAAAAGAACAGGCCCACACCGAACAGGGGCAGGTCCGCCACGCTCAGCAGTGCACGCTCCTTGTACAAGCTGTACACCCCCGCACCGATCAGCGTAGGAATGGCCAGGAAAAACGAGAAATCGGTTGCAGCCCGCCGCGAAAGCCCCAGCAACATCCCGCCAATGATGGTCGCGCCGCTGCGGCTGGTTCCCGGCACCATGGCCAGGCATTGCACCAACCCGACTTTGATCGCGTCCAGCGCGGACATGTCGTCCACGCTGTGAACCACCAGGGCATACGCCAAGGGATTGGCGTCACGCACGGCCTGGCGCCGCTCGGCCCACAAAATCACCAAACCACCTGCAATAAATGTCGTGGCCACGACCAGCGGCGTGAACAAATGCGCTTTGATCGCTTTGCCAAACAGCAGGCCCAGGACCACGGCTGGCAAAAACCCCAAAAACACATTCAGAGCTAGGCGCTGCGCTAAGCGCTCCCTGGGCAAAGCCAGCACGGTGGCGCGGATTTTTTCCCAATAGACCAGGATGACCGCAAAGATGGCACCGGTCTGGATAGCGATGTCAAAAACCTTGGCCTTCTCATCGGCAAAACCCAGCAGGGAGCCCGCAAGAATCAAATGGCCTGTCGAAGAAATGGGCAAAAACTCGGTCAAGCCCTCGACCACACCCATCACCGCTGCCTTGAGCAACAGCAAACCATCCCATTCCATACAAGACCCC
>CANFHZ010000143.1 GCA_947446885.1 Comamonadaceae bacterium | reverse complement strand
CCGGTGGGGCTGAAGCTGAAATCGGTGAGCTGGTTGTTGAGCAAAAAGCCCCCCGCAAGCCCCAGGCCCCGGTTGACCATGATGTGCGAACCCCAGGCGGCCTCGATGCTGCTGGTCATGGCCACGGCGTTGCCGTGGGCGTCTACCACCGAGATATGCGAGGTGCCGTGCTCGGTTTGTGCAGGCATGGGCGAATAGGCCACGGGTTTGGTGCTGCCGGTGGGATCGCCCGCGGTGGCCTGGGGCATGCGCGGGCCTTTGGTATGGATCAAGCGTGCGCGCTTGGCCAGATATGCGGGCTCCAGCAGGCGGGACCAGCTGCCGCCCGGTGGTGCTACCGAGAGCGGGTCGCCGACAAAGAGTTGGCGGTCGGCCAAGGCCAGGCGGGCGGCTTCGGTGTAGGCGTGCAGCCATTCGGCCGTGGGCTGGCCGTCTTGCAGGGCAGGGGGCAGATCGCCCAGCGCACGCAGGGTGCCCAGAATCTGGCCGATGGCCAGCTGCCCGGAGCTGGGTGGCGGCATGCCGCAGATGCGGTATTCCTGCTGCTGCGTGGGGACCGGGTAGTCAAAACACAGAGGTTCGCGGACATAGGCGCGGTAGTTGGACATGTCCAGCGGGGCCAGCGTGCCAGGGTTGCTGGGGTGTTTGCGCACCAGATCCGACATGCGTTGCGGCAGCTCGCCCAGCATCAGCGCGTTACTCCCTTCGGTGGCGATGCGGGTCAGCACGGCCGCCAGCTCGGGGTTGGTCAGCACGTGGCCTTGTGGCCAGGGTTGGCCCTGGCTGTTGTAAAAGTAGGTCGAGGCCGCCGGATCCAGGCGCAGCCACTTATCCGCCGCGAGCAGGGTAGCCATGCGTTCGCTGATCGGAAAGCCCTCGGTGGCGATCCGGATAGCCGGCGCAAACAGCTTGGCCCAGCTCAGCCGCCCATGCTGCTGATGCGCCAGCGCCAGCATGCGCACCGCGCCGGGAATCCCCACTGCGCGTCCGCCCACCATGGCCTGCTCGAAGGGCATGGGCGCGCCTTTTGCGTCCAGAAAAAGGTTGGGCCGTGCGCCCGAGGGTGCCGCTTCGCGCCCGTCAAAAGCCTGGGTTTTTTTGCCGTCAAAGTGCAGCAAAAAAGCACCCCCGCCGATGCCGCTGCTTTGCGGCTCCACCACGCCCAGCACCATTTGCACGGCAATCGCCGCGTCCACCGCGCTGCCGCCCGCGCGCAGGATCTCGTAGCCGGCCTGCGTGGCCAGCGGGTTGGCTGCGGCAACTGCAAAGCTGCTGGACTGGAAAGCGGCTTTGGGTGCCCGGGTACTGGGCAGCTCGGGTTGGAGCGACAGGCTGCTTTGTGCAAGCGCGCTTCCGCAGGCCATGAGCAGGCAGGCCAGCGCACCCGGGACGCCCGCACGCGCGGCGTTGCGGCGCGCAGGGCAGTGCAGGCGTGGCAGGAACATGTTGAAAGACCGCGCCCGTGCTACGTGGACTTGGGTACCCGCCCCAGCAGATAAAACTCGGGGTTGGGCATCATGCTGCTGACGTTGGCCACGCGGTTCGACAGGCCGAAAAACCCGGTGATGCCGGCAATGTCCCAGATGTCTTCATCGTCAAAACCGTGGGCGTGCAGGGCAGCGAAATCGGCATCTTCGACGCTGTGGCTATGCAGACAGACCTTCATCGCAAAGTCCAGCATGGCACGCTGGCGCGGGCTGATGTCGGCCTTGCGGTGGTTGACCGCGACCTGGTCCGCTACCAGCGGCTTCTTCTCGTAAATCCGCAGTATGGCGCCGTGCGCCACCACGCAGTACAGGCACTGGTTGGCTGCGCTGGTGGCGGTGATGATCATCTCGCGCTCGCCCTTGGTTAGGCTGGATTCGGCGCGCAGCATCAGCGCATCGTGGTACGCAAAAAACGCCCGCCACTCGGCCGGGCGGCGCGCCAGCATCAAAAAAACATGGGGCACAAAGCCCGATTTCTCCTGCACTTCCAGAATCTTCTCGCGAATGTCCGGGGGCAGGGTGTTCAGGTCGGGCAGGGGATAGCGGGGCATAAGACGGTAGGGAGTGGGGTTTGCGACAGATTATGGGGGCCCTTGTTTCAAGCCCGGCCTGCGTTCAGTAGTGCGGCGGCAGTTCATCCCGCAGCGTACGCTGCGCTGCCGTTTGCGGGTCGGATAGTTGTTGGCGCAGATGCAGCACTTCGTGGATCAGCGCGTCGATCTGGGCTTGCTGGCGGATGATGGTCTGGTCGAGTTTGTCGAGCAGGTCTTCGGTAAAGCTGGCTTTGATTTCCAGCGCGGTCAGGCGTTCGGCATCGTGCTGGGAGGCGTCCTGGGGTGTGGGGTGTGGTGTCATGGCGGTTCCGTTAAGCGCTTGGGTGATTGTGGCCCCGCGTGCGTCTGGCCCTTGCGCAGAGGGGCTAACCGTAGAATCCGCGCAGACCTTGTATCTGACAAGGTGCACTTCCGGAGAACCCCAGCGTGAACAAGATTTATCCCAGCGCCGCCGCTGCGCTTGACGGCATCGTCCGCGACGGACAGCTGATCGCCGTCGGCGGCTTCGGCTTGTGCGGCATCCCCGAGGCTTTGATTGATGCGCTGCGCGACAGCGGCGTGCAAAACCTGACCGCAATTTCCAATAACGCAGGCGTCGACGACTTCGGCCTGGGCAAACTGCTGCAGACGCGGCAGATAAAAAAAATGATTTCCAGCTACGTGGGTGAGAACAAAGAGTTCGAGCGCCAATACCTGGCGGGCGAGCTGGCCTTGGAGTTCACGCCCCAGGGCACCTTGGCAGAAAAGCTGCGGGCAGGCGGCGCCGGCATCCCGGCGTTTTTCACCAAGACTGGCGTGGGCACCATCGTCGCGGAGGGCAAGGAGCTGCGCGAATTCGATGGCGAAACCTATGTGATGGAACGTGCGCTGGTGCCCGATGTGGCCCTGGTGAAAGCGCACCGCGCGGACAAGTCGGGCAATTTGCAGTTCCGCCTGACCGCGCGCAACTTCAACCCCGCAGTGGCCATGGCGGGCAAGATCACGGTGGTCGAGGTAGAAGAAATTGTGGAGACCGGCGCGCTGGAGCCCGACCACATCCATCTGCCCGGTATTTATGTGCACCGCCTGGTGCTCAACGCCGCGCCGGAAAAGCGGATCGAAAAACGCACGATCACCGAGAAAGCAGGAGCCTGAGCATGAGCTGGACCCAAGACCAAATGGCCGCGCGCGCGGCACAGGAGCTGCAAGACGGCTTTTATGTCAACCTCGGCATCGGCATCCCCACGCTGGTGGCCAACCATGTGCCGTCCGACATCGAAGTCTGGCTGCAAAGCGAAAACGGCATGCTGGGCATAGGGCCTTTTCCCACCGAGGACGCGGTCGACGCCGACCTGATCAATGCGGGTAAGCAGACCGTGACCACGATTGCGGGCTCCAGCATTTTTGGCAGCCACGAGAGCTTTGCCATGATCCGCGGCGGCAAGATCAATCTGAGCATCCTGGGCGCCATGCAGGTCAGTGAACACGGTGACCTGGCCAACTGGATGATTCCGGGCAAGATGGTCAAAGGCATGGGCGGCGCGATGGACCTGGTGGCCGGTGTGAAGCGCGTCATCGTGCTCATGGAGCATGTGGCCAAAAAGAAGGACGGCACTGAGGATATGAAGATCCTCCCCAACTGCACCCTGCCTTTGACCGGCGTCGGCGTGGTGGACCGCATCATCACCGATTTGGCGGTGATGGACGTTACACCGCAGGGGCTGAAAGTGATCGAAATGGCGCCGGGCGTAACCCGCGAATTCCTGCAGTCCAAAACTGGTGTGAACCTGGCGTAAATCGCCGGTAAATCTGGCGCAAAACTCCTTAAAAGCCACCTTCGGGTGGCTTTTTCTTGACCTGTGTCAGCCTCGCGTTGCGCAATCTCCCTAAACTGGCTCGCACCCACCGAATGGGTTTTTTTTGGAGTCCTGCATGGAATGGTTTCGTTTTTTTCGCGGCGCCGCTGCCTTGGCGCTGGGTTTGGCCGCTGCTGGCGCGATGGCCGACACGCCCGCCACACTCTTGGATGGTTTTAATGCGGCAGCACGCAGCGCGGGGGAAGGCCCGGGCAGTGCCGCACGGGGCCAGGAATTCTTCAACCAAACCCACGGCAACGAGTGGAAATGCGCTGCCTGCCATGGCGCCGTTCCAACTGCCAAGGGTGAGCACGCGGTGACCCATAAAGTGATTGAGCCCATGGCGCCCGCCTTCAACGCCCAGCGCTTTACCGATGCGGCCAAAGTCGAAAAGTGGTTCCGCCGCAATTGCAAAGACGTGCTGGCACGCGAATGCACGGCCCGTGAAAAAGCCGATGTACTGACCTGGCTGATCAGCTTCAAGTGAGCGAACCCAAGGACCTTATGAACTATTCCGCTTTTCCCCGCTGCGCCTTCGGCGTATTTTTGGTGTGCGTACTACCCTCATTGCTTGTGCTGGCCCGCGCCGAAACCGTTGCCTCCATCAAGGGCGCGCCCGCTGCCTTCACGGCGGAGTGCAGCAGCTGCCACGTGGCCTATGCGCCCTTCCTCACCGGGCAGGCCAACTGGCGCGGCATCATGGCGGGGCTGGACAAGCACTACGGCGTGGATGCCTCACTGGACAGCAAAACACAGCAGGAGATCAGCGCCTGGTTGCTGGCCAACGCGGCCACCAGTGCGCGCCGCTCTGCAGCCAGCCCCGAGTTCCGCATCAGCCGCAGCGACTGGTTTATCCGCCAGCACCACGAAGTGGCTGCGTCCGTCTGGAAGCGTGCAAGCATCAAGAGCGCAGCCAATTGCGCTGCCTGCCACAGCGCTGCTGCGCGCGGTGATTTTGACGAAGACAGCGTGCGGATTCCCAAATGAGCGCGCCTGACGAGGTGGACGGTGCCCGCCTGGCACCGCAGCTGATCTGGGATCTGCCGACACGGGTTTTTCACTGGTTGCTGG
>CANFHZ010000142.1 GCA_947446885.1 Comamonadaceae bacterium | reverse complement strand
ATTTTTCAGCGCTCTGGCCTGAGGTCGAACAACTCACCGAACACGGCCTGTGCGCGCTGGCCATGACGCCCGCCCACGCCTGCGTGGCCCCGGCGGGCGGGCGCAGCGCCGTGTTTGGCACCAACCCACTGGCCTTTGGCTGGCCGCGTGCGGGTGCGCACCCTTATGTGTTCGACTTTGCCACCAGCGCCGTCGCGCGTGGCGAGATCGAGTTGTACCGGCGCAGCGGACGCGCCCTGCCCGCAGGCTGGGGGCTGGATGAAGACGGCGAGCCCTGCACCGACGCCGCCACAGTGCTGCAGCGCGGCGCGATGCAGACCTTTGGCGGCTACAAGGGCTCGGCCCTGGCCACCATGATCGAGTTGATGGCGGGGCCGCTGATCGGCGACCTCACCAGTGCGCAGTCGCTGGCCCTGGACGGACGCCTGGGCGGCGCGCCGCACCATGGCGAGCTGATTCTGGCTTTCGACCCGCGCTTTTTTTCCGGCCGTGACCCGGCGCACGATCAGGCCGCCGCCGAAGCATTGTTTGCCGCCATCACTGGCCAGGGCGCGCGCCTGCCGTCCCAACGCCGCTTTGAAGCCCGTGCCCACAGCCAGGTGCATGGCGTGCAGATGGCACGCGCACTGCACACCGACATTCTTAATTTAATGAAATAAAACATGGTGATGTTTTGTTTTATTGATGTTTCACTCTAATTTTTAAAGGGCCGGGCATGGATGCAGACGCCATCGTCATCGGCGCAGGCATTGTGGGTGCCGCCTGCGCCTACGAACTGGCGCAGAAGGGCCTGCAGGTGCTGGTGATTGACGCTGCCGAAGGCGCAGCCACGGCAGCCGGCATGGGGCATCTGGTGGTGATGGACGACAACCCGGCCGAGCTGGCGCTCAGCAGCGCGTCGGTCGGCTTGTGGGCGGATCTGGTGCCACGCATGGACGCCGGCTGCGGCTACAGCCACTGCGGCACCTTGTGGATTGCCGCCGATGACGAAGAAATGCAGGCCGCCCACGAAAAACAACTGCGCCTGCGTGCAGCGGGTGTCCACAGCGAACTGCTGGACGCCGCCGCACTGGCCCATGCTGAACCCGCACTGCGCCCGGGCCTGCGCGGCGCGCTGCGCGTGGCCAATGACGGCGTGGTCTATGCCCCCAACGCCGCCCGCTGGCTGCTCACCCATGGCCGCGTGCCCATCCGCACCGAGCGAGCCCGCGTACGCGCGATAGACGACGGCGCAGTCCATCTGCAAGGCGGTGGGCGGCGCCGCGCCGATGCCGTGGTGCTTGCCGGGGGCGTGCAGTCCAGCGCCCTGTGCCCCGAGCTACCGCTGCAGCCCAAAAAAGGCCACCTGGCGATTACCGACCGCTACCCCGGCACCGTGCAACACCAGTTGGTCGAGTTGGGCTACGTCAAAAGTGCGCATCTGGCCAGCGGCGCGTCGGTGGCCTTCAACGTGCAGCCGCGCCCCAGCGGGCAGTTGCTGATCGGCTCTTCACGCCAGTTCGACAGCGCCGACCCGGCGGTGGAACCTGCCATGCTGGCACGCATGCTGCGCTGCGCCCTGGCCTATATGCCCGCGCTGGAGGGCTTGCAGATCACGCGCAGCTGGGCCGGCTTTCGGGCTGCCACGCCCGACGGTTTGCCGCTGATCGGCGCGCATCCCAGCCGTGACAAGCTCTGGCTGGCCGTCGGCCATGAGGGCCTGGGCGTGACCACCGCCCCAGCCACCGCGCAGCTGATCGCCGCGCAGATCACTGGCGCAGCCTGCACCTTGGACGCCCGGCCCTACCAGGCCAGCCGCTTTCTGGTGGCCGCATGAAAACCCCCGGCACCGCCACGGACTGGGTGCACTGCAGCGTAGACGGGCGCAACGTGCGCGTCGCTGCGGGCAGCAGCGTGGCAGCGGCCTTGGCCTGCGGGGGCGACGGACTGGCCCGCAGCGCGGTCAGCGGCCAGCCGCGTGCCCCGCTGTGTGGCATGGGCATCTGCCAGGAATGCCGCTTGCGCGTCAACGGGCAGATGCGCCTGGCCTGCCAGACCGTGTGCGAAAACGGCATGCAGATTCAGACCGGCATCACCGCCCCCAGACCCAGACCCAAACCCACACCCACCCCATGACGCAGGAGCAGACACAGGGCATGGCACAGACCACGCGACCAGGCCACAAGCGCGCACTGCTCATCATCGGCGCGGGCCCGGCCGGCTTAAGCGCGGCACGGGCCGCTGCCCAGGCGGGCTGGCACATCACGGTGGTAGACGACAACCCCGCCCCCGGAGGCCAGATCTGGCGCGGTGGCCCGGGCGCTGCGCCGCAGCCAGTGTCCCGCAGCCTGCAAGCGGACCTGGCCGCCCTGCCCCAGGTGCGCCTGCTGTGCGGTACACGGGTGGTAGCGGCGCAGGGCCCAGGCGCGCTGCTGCTGGAGAACGCCGAACACGCCTGGCTGCAGGCTTTTGACGCGCTCATTCTTTGCACCGGCGCACGCGAACTGATGCTGCCCTTTCCCGGCTGGACGCTACCCGGCGTTACTGGCGCAGGTGCTTTGCAGGCACTGATTAAAAGCGGGCTGCCGGTACACGGTCAGCGCATCGTGCTGGCGGGCGGCGGGCCTTTGCTGCTGGCGGCAGCGGCCAGTGCCCGCCGTGCCGGAGCCCATGTGCTGCGCGTGGCCGAACAGGCCAGCGCGGCGCAGATTGCCCGGTTTAGCGCCGGTCTGTGGCGCTGGCCGGGCAAGGTTTTTCAGGCGCTGGGGTTGCTGAGCACGCAGTACCGCAGCGGCATCCATGTAATTGCTGCACAGGGCGCGCAGCGGGTGGAGGCGGTGCAACTGCGCCAAGGGGCGCGCGACTACACCCTGGCCTGCGACCGGCTGGCGGTGGGCTTCGGGCTGGTTCCCAATGCCGAGCTGGGCCGCTTGCTGCGGTGCGCCACGGCGGAAGATGCCGATGGCAAAACTGTGGTCGCGGTAGATACCCGGCAAGCGACATCACTACCGGGTGTTTTTGCTGCGGGCGAATGCACGGGTGCAGGTGGCGTGGAGCGGGCCATGGCCGAGGGGCGCATTGCCGGATTGGCCGCAACCGGGCAGACCGTGCCACAGCAAGCCCTCGCCGAACGCACCCACTGGGCCGCATTTGGGAAGCATGTAGCAGAACACTTTGTTCTGGCCCCTGCCCTGAGCGGGCTGGCGCGGCCGGACACTATTTTTTGCCGCTGCGAGGACGTGGTCTTTGCCGACGTAGCCGCTTGCACCGGCTGGACGGAGGCCAAACTGGCCACCCGCTGCGGCATGGGTGCCTGCCAGGGCCGGGTCTGCGGGGCGGCCGCGCAGCACCTGTGGGGCTGGCAAGCGCCCTCCCCGCGTCCGCCGCTCGTCCCCGCGCGCGTGGGCACGCTTGGCCTGATGGCCGAAGAAAACGCATCGCTTACCATTTCGCCAGCGACTTACCCGCCCTGCCCATGAGTACCCGTACGCCCCCCAAGACCAGTAAGCCCCTAGTGCCCAAGCGCCGCGCCACCGACCTGGCCTATGACCGCATCGAGGCCATGATTTCCAAGCTGGAAATTGCCCCGGGTTCGACGGTGGTCGAGGCCGAACTCGCCGAGATGACCCAGCTCGGACGCACCCCCGTGCGCGAGGCGCTGATGCGCATGGTGGCAATCGGCCTGATCGTGCAACAACCGCGCCGGGGGCTGACGGTGTCCGCTATCGACGTGGTGGACCACCTGGACGTGATCGAAACGCGCCGCGTCCTTGAGCAACTCATCGCCACCTGCTCGGCCCGCCGGGCCAGCCCGGCGCAGCGTGCCGATCTGGTCTTGTGCGCAGAAAAAATGATCACCGCCAGCCAGGGCGGCAATCTGGATGAATACATGGCCGCCGACCAGGCGCTGGACCATGTGAACCACGCCGCCTGCGGCAACTTTGCCGCCGTCAAAGCCGTGGTTCCGCTGGTCGTGCAGTGCCGCCGTTTCTGGTACCGCTACCAGAACGCTGGCGAAATCACCGAAGGCGCCCGCCGCCACATGGTCCTGGCCCAGGCCATCTCCTCCGGCAACGAAGCCCAGGCAGCGGATGGAGCGAGTCAGCTGATGGACTATCTGGAACAGTTCACGCGCAGGGTGATTGATGCGTGAGGCCGGGGTTTTCAGCGTATCTTGACTATCAAACTTGTAAAAATAGCCTACTGTAGGCCGGTTTAGCCGATCCGGTGAAAACCTCAGAAGTTCAAGGTGCGCTTGTCCACCGCCAGCGCAGCCTCTTTGGTCGCCTCCGAGAGCGTGGGGTGGGCGTGGCAGATGCGGGCGATGTCTTCGCTGCTTGCGCGGAACTCCATGGCGACCACGGCCTCGGCGATCAACTCGCTGGCCTGGGGGCCGACGATGTGCACACCCAAGATTTCATCGGTGGTGGCGTCGGCCAGAAACTTGACCATACCGGTGGTGTCGCCCAGGGCGCGGGCCCGGCCGTTGGCCAGAAAGGGGAAGGTGCCGGCCTTGTAGGCAACGCCGTCGGCTTTGAGCTGTTGCTCGGTGCGGCCGACCCAGGCGATTTCGGGGCTGGTGTAGATGACCCAGGGGATGGTGTTGAAGTTGACGTGCCCGTGCTGCCCGGCGATGCGCTCGGCGACAGCCACGCCCTCCTCCTCCGCTTTGTGCGCCAACATGGGGCCGCGCACCACGTCGCCCACGGCCCAGATGCCGGGGACATTGGTTTTGCAATCGGCATCGACCACCACCGCGCCGCGCTCGTCCAGCGCCAGGCCAACAGCCTGCGGGTTGAGGCCGGCCGTGTTGGGCACGCGGCCAATCGAGACAATGAGTTTGTCGGCGTCCAGTGTCTGCGCCTCGCCTTTGGCGTTCGTATAGGCTACGGACACGCCCTTCTTGGCGACTTTGATGTCGCCGACTTTTACGCCCAGCTCAATCTTCAAGCCCTGCTTGTCAAAGGCCTTTTTGGCTT
>CANFHZ010000141.1 GCA_947446885.1 Comamonadaceae bacterium | reverse complement strand
TGTGGGACTGGGTTACCGCTTTCTCAGCCAGGCCGGTGGTGGTTTGGCGACATCCAGCGGCGCCTATTTTTATGACCGGCAAAGCAGCTACTTCTATCTTCCCCTTGGCGTGAAGCGGCGCATCGCAGTTTCAGGCGGCGCACAGTTTGAGACCACTGTTGAATACGACCACCTGCTTATGGGTAACCAGTACAGCGGCCTGTCGGTGGCGGACAACTGGGGCTATTCAGACTCCAGCAATGTGAACAACCGGCAAACCACCGGCTATGGCTTGAATGCATCGGTCATGTACCGCCGCCCGGATGGTTGGTCATTCGGCCCGTACTGGAAGTATTGGAATATTTCCGCATCCGATAGCGCCACCTGGACTTACAAGAAAAGCGGAACGGCCTACTCGGTCTCAGCATGGGAGCCCGCCAACACCACCGACGAATTCGGCTTCAAGGCGATGTACAAGTTCTGAGGCGCGTTCCGCTTTGCGTGAAAGCGGATCACTGCGGACCCTACTGCGGGCAGACGTACACCGTCGCCAAGGCGTTGGCAAAGACCAGCGCCACCGGCATATCAGCCTCATACAAATCCGCGTTGCGGCGCAACTCGGTGCGGTACAGCGATGCAGCCATGTCCGGCTCCAGCCTGCGTCCGTTGAGGCAGATACGCGCAGGCAGACCGGCGCGCACCGCAGCGGCTTCGGCGTGCAGCGTGGCCTCCATGGTCCCGAGCAAGTAGTACAGGGCATAGTCTTCGCCGTGTTCGGGGTTGCTGCGCTCCAGCGCGCGCAGCTCGCGGATGCTCATGGCCGCAGCATCCTGAACCAGCAGGCCGTAAACGCAAGCGAAGACCACCAGCCAGCCGCACAGACGCCCCTCAGACCAGGACGGCTTCTTCATGGCGCAGCCGCCTCCACGGCATCGGCAGCCAGGTTCCAATCCAGCCAGGCTTTGGCCTTGTCGGCGCTGTTGCGCAGCAGGTAGTGCGGTGAATACGTGATAACCACCGGTATGCCTTGAAACCGGTGCACGGTACCGCGTTGCTTGCCCATGGGCTGGGCCAGCAGCTCCGGCCGGTCCGCAAGCATGGCCAGCGCCGCCAGACGGCCCATGGCCACGATCACCTTGGGGCGCAACAGCGCAATCTCGCGCTCTACAAAGGCGCGGCACTGGCGCACCTCGGCCAGTTGCGGGCTGCTTCCCGCTGGCGGGCGGCATTGGAGGGCGTGGCTGGCGTAGACGCTGCGCGCCGGATCCGCCGCTTGCGCATCCGCACCCGGCTCCCGGGGTCGCAGGCGCTGCAGGCCCAGAACGGCCAGTATGTTGTCCAGCAAAACGCCGGCCTCCCCCACCCAGGGCTGCCCCTGGCTGTCTTCGTCCGCGTCGGGCGCTTCGCCCAACACCAGCCAATCGGCGGTCTGACCCGCCACCTCGGGCACATGCAGGACGGTGTTCTTGCGGCCCTGGCACATCGCACAGGCCTGGCAGCTGCCGGCCGCTTGCACCAGCGCCGGCCAGTCCAGCGCCTGCAGCAGGGGGAGTGGTCCGGGAGTAAAGCCAGCACCGGAGGAGGCCCTTGCGGGGATTGCGGCGGCAGGAGGACTGGCCGTCGTCGCACTGGCTGTCCTGGATGCTGGGCCGGCGTGCTGCAGGGACACCGGTGCTGCCGCCTGCGCCATATCGGCAAGGGCAAGGGATACTGGCGCTTGGACTGCGGCGGGCACCTGCGGCGCAGCCACAGCGCCCTCAGGCAACCAGACGCGCACGCCCATCTCGGCCAGCATGGCGCGCTGGCGGGTGTCGAGTTGCAGGGAGGATGGCTGGGACATGGAGGGCAGATGGTACGGGGGCAGCGCTAGAGGGCCAGGCGCATGACGACCGCGTCTTCGCGCTGGCAGCGCCCTGCGGCGTAGTAGCCGGTGCGCCGCCCCACCGGCTCGAAGCCGCGCGCGCGGTACACGGCCTGGGCTCGGGTGTTACCGCTGCGCACTTCCAGCCACAGCCAGTCGGCCGCGCGGGCGCGGGCCCAGATTGCCACCGCATCCAGCATCAGCGGGGCCCAGCCCTGGCGCTGGTACTCCGGGGCCAGGGCAATGTTGAGAAGGTGTGCCTCATCCACGCCCTGCATCACCACAAAATAGCCCAGCAGGGTATCGCCCGCTTTCAGCAGCTGCACCGCGTAACCGCTGTCCAGCACATCGGTGAAACTGGCGCGGCTCCAGGGGTGTGTGTAGACGCGCTGCTCGATGTCCATGACCGCGTCCAGATCGGGCAGCTCCATCGCGGCGAAATAGGCCTCGGTCTCGGCCTGCGGTTTGCGCTTAGACATGGTGCTTGGCGCGGGCGGCGGCTTCGCGCTCCAGCGTAGTCAGGGCCACTTTGTCGCGCACATACAAGGGCAAGGCGTCGGCTGCATCCACCGCCAGCCCGGCGGCCAACTGCGCCGGTGCCAGACGCACGATGGCCTGTGCCGTCGGACCAATAGCCGGCAAGACCGGGCCGGACCAGCCGCCCAGAATCCCGGGATAGGCGGAGAGCGCATTCCCCGCCACCAGACCATCGGGCGGCAAAGCGGCCAGCCAGGCGGCGGCTTGCTGCGGGCTGGTCAAGCACGGTTCGCGCAGCGTCAGCCAATGCCCGTCCTGAAACACATAGGTGGCGGCGTAGACCTCACCCATGCGGGCGTCGAGCAGCGTGAGTACCGTCACATCAGGCCCGCGCGCAGCACAGTGCTGGTGAAAACGCGCCTCTTCGGCCAGCGCCAGCAAAGACGGTACCGGCAAGACCCGCAGACCTGCGCCGAGCGCCAAGCCCTGGGCCACCGCGCAAGCGGTGCGCAAGCCCGTGAATGCGCCCGGCCCTGCGCCAAAACCAATCGCATCCAGATCTGCCAGCCGCAGTCCGGCCTGGCGCAACAGGTCGTGCACGGTCGCAATCAGCGTATGCGAGGCCTGCGCGCCACCGCTGCCGCTGTGGGCCCAGGTGCGGTGTTCGCCATGCACCGGTGCGCCCAAGGCCACCGACAGGACCTCGGTGCTGGTGTCAAAAGCCAGGAGGCGCATGGGCTCAGCGTTTCTGGCGCACGCCAAACAGAATGCCGGCGCTGACCAGGGCCAGCCCGGCCAGCACATTCCAGGGCAGGGCTTCGCCCAGCAACAGCGCCGCCGCCAACGCCGACAGACCCGGCACCAGCGCGGTGATCATGGTCGAGCGCACCGGCCCGTAGTAGCGGATCATGGTGGTGAAGGTGATGCCCGAAATCGCCACCGTTCCCACACCCTGGTACACCATCTGGAAGAGCACAAACTGCCACCCCGCCTGGCCTAAATGGCTGGGCACAAGCTGCGCCAGAACCAGCAACCCATAGATCGGCACATAGGTACAAAACGCAAACACGGTGATGGCGATGGTGGCGCGCACTGCATCCAGGCTGTGGCGGCGCACCAGTACGCTGTAGACCGACCAGCACATGGACGCGCCCATGAACAGCAGATCGCCGCGCCAGACACCGCTGCCGTCCAGCGCGTGCAGCAGGCTCGCACCGCCCACCAGCAAGCCACCACCCACGATCAGGACCAGCCCGATCAGGCGCTCACGGTGCAGCCGCTCGCCCAGCACCAGCACCGCCAGCAGCGATGTCCACAAAGGCAAGCCACCGGGCAGCAGCACCGAGCCGTGCGCAGCCGGTGCAAATGCAAAACCGCTGTAGGCAAAGGTGGCGTACAGCGCGCCGCCGAAAAATCCGGTCAGCACCGTCATGCGAAACGGCAAGGGTGACAAACCGCCAAACGCGTGTCCATCGACGCGTCCGGCCGCCCGGTCACGCCGGGTCAGCCACCAACCCCAGGGGGCGAGCACGGCAAAGGCCCCGCAGACACGCGCCATACCCATGTCCAAAGGCAGCAGCAAGGCTCCGCGCGCCGGGTCGGTGCTGGCGCGGGCAATCACGATGAACGAGGTCCAGATCAGCACGGTGACCAAGGCCGCCAGCAAGCCCGTGGTCCGGTTGGTGCCAATGGTGGCAATAGCGGATGCGGGTGGCACAAGGCCCGGGGCGGGCGGGGGTGCGGATACCGATGGGGACATGGCCGGGATTATCGGCGGCAGACTTGGCGCCAAGCCGTCCGCCGCAAGACCCCGCGCGGATAATCCCGGCCATGTCTGTGCGCCACCTGCTTGCGGGCGCGGTCTGGCTTCTGGCCGGTTCCGCGTTTGCCCAAATTCCCGCCCCGGTTGCCGCCGAACTGGCCCGGGCCCAGGTGCCGCCGGACGCCGTGGCGCTGCTGGTCACCGAGGTCGGCTCTGGCACCGTGCCGCGCCTGAACCACCGCAGCGCCAGCCCCATGCAGGCCGCGTCGGTGATGAAGCTGGTCACCACCTTTGCCGCACTGGACACGCTGGGGCCAGCCTTTACCTGGGCCACGCCGGTCTACCTGGACGGTACCCGGCGCACCACCCCGGCACAGATCAAGTCCGGGAAAAAGGCCCGGTCTGAGGACGGCGTGTTCCAGGGCGACATGTACATTCAAGGCCAGGGCGACCCCAAGCTGGTCGCTGAGCGCCTGTGGTTGCTGCTACGCCGCCTCCAAGGACTGGGCATCGTGCACATCAGCGGCGACATCGTGATCGACCGCAGCGCCTTCGATTTGCCGCCCGCAGACCCGGCACGGTTTGACGGCGAACCGCTGCGCCCCTATAACGCTGCGCCCGATGCTTTTTTGGTCAACTACGGTGCCCTGGCTTTCACCTTCACGCCAGACCCGGCGGCCGGGGTGGCACGCATCCAAACCGATCTGCCGCTGGCGGGCGTGCACACTCCTGCACAGGTCGCACTGAGTACGGTGCCCTGCACCGATTACCGCAGTGCGCTGGCTGCCGATTTTTCTGACCCACTGCACCCACGCTTTAACGGCCACTACCCCAGCGCGTGCGGCGAGCGCGCATGGTCTGTCGCTTTTGCCGATCCGGCGCAATTTGCTGCCCGCGCGGTGCAGGGTATGTGGACCAGTCTGGGCGGGCAGCTCGGCGGCACGGTGCGCTACGGCAATATTCCCGCTGCAGTGCTGGGGCGTGGCCCGGCGTTCGTCCTGAAGTCGCCCCCGCTGGCCGAAGTGGTGCGCGACATCAACAAATTCAGCAACAACGTGATGGCGCAGCAGCTCTACCTGACGCTGGGGCGCAGCGGCAGCGGCAGCGATGCGCCCGGCGTCGCCAGTTTTGCCACCTCCCACGCTGCAGTGCACAACTGGTGG
>CANFHZ010000140.1 GCA_947446885.1 Comamonadaceae bacterium | reverse complement strand
TGACGCCGTCTTGCACCAATTCCAGCGCCGCGCCGTACGCGAAAGCCACCACCGCCAATCCGCTGGCCAAAGCCTCGGGCACCACGTTGCCATAGGTTTCAGTCAGGCTGGCAAACAGGAATACATCAGCCGATGCGTAATGCGCAGCCAGGTCTTCCCCCTTGCGCATCCCCGCAAAGATGGCATCCGGGCAGGCATCCTGCACCGACTGGCGGGCCGGGCCATCGCCCACAAAAATCAATTTGGCGCCGGGGTGGATGTGCTGCAGGGCGCGAAAGCCCGCCACCACCAGGCCCACATTTTTTTCCTTGGCGATACGCCCCACGTGCAACACCGCCAGGTCCTGCGGCGCCAAGCCCCAGGACTGGCGTAGCGCCTGCGAGTGCTTGGCGGGATTGAATAGCTGCACATCCACTCCACGCGAAACGACGCGCAGGTTCTGGTAGCCCCGCCGCTCCAGGCTGGCAGCCAGCGCCGCTGTGGGCACCATGGTGGCCATGGTGCGGTTGTGTAATTTGCGCAGATAGCCCTCAATCGGGCGCTTGAGCAGACCCAGCCCGTAATGGCCTGAATAGCTGTGGAAATTGGTGTGGAAAGCGCTGGTGACGGCAATATGCATCTTGCGCGCAGCGGCCACGGCCGACCAGCCCAAGGGCCCCTCAGTCACCACATGGACCACATCGGGCCGCTTGTCGGTCCACAAACGCACCAGGCGGTTCTTGGCGGGCAGGCCGAAACGCAATTCGCCGTAATGGGGCAAGGCCGCTCCACGGGCTAGCACCTCTTCCATATTGCCGGACACGGTGCCGCTCTCACGCGCCTGGCGGGGACGCACCACTTGCACCATATGGCCACGGGTAATCAAGCCTTGCACGATATGGCCTAGCGTCATGGCCACGCCGTTGATCTCCGGCGGAAAGGTTTCGGTGACGATGACGATGCGCAGGCTGGGCGATCGGCCTTCAAAGGATTCAATCAGAATGTCATCGACCATGGTTGGGCGGGAGCGTATAAAAACCCGGTGACTATTCGGTGACCTGTCGATGAATATTCGATGAAATATGCTGCGCAGCCGCCGCCAGGTGTTTGTGCCTGGCATACCAAATCAAGGCCATGCTGCCACTCACACAGGCGCCGAAGCCCAGGACCAGCGCAGGCACCGAGATACCGAAGGCGGTGCCTGCGGCGTAGAGCAAAAGCATCAGCAGCATGCCGGCGTTTTCATTGAATCCTTGTACCGCGACCGAGCGGCCCGCAGTGAGCAAAGTGCAGCCCCGCAGTTGCAGCAGCGCGTTCATGGGCACCACAAAAAAACCGGCCAGCGCACCCACGTACACCAACAAGCAGGCTGCGCTGTATACGGTGTGCACCAACAAAAGCAAGGGAATAGACAGACCCAGCACACAGCCCAGCGGCAGCAAGCGGGCCGTCTGGTGCATGGCAATCCAGCGGCTGGCCAGTGCAGCGCCCAGCACGATGCCCACCGCACTCATGCCCTGCAAATACGAAGCCTGGCTCAATGGCAAAGCCAAGGACTCGGTCGCCCAGCGCAGCACCACCAGCTGCAGGGTGGCACCGGCACCCCATAACAAAGTGGTGACGGCGAGGGACATGCCGCCCAAGGGATCGCGCCACAACAGGCGGTTCTCCGCCACAAAGGCGCGGCACATAGACAGCGTCTGCCAGGGCCGGGGCGCATAGCGCGCACGGCTGTCCGCCAAACCCCAGCTGCCCAGCGTGGCGCCCGCGTGCAAGGCAATCACCACCAAGACGCCACCGGTCAATGCCGAGGGCTGCGCCGCCGCATCCAGCATCCAGTCCAAGTCCAAACGGGGCATGGCGGGGCTTACCAAAAATCCACCCAAGACCACACCAAAAACGACGGCACAGACGGTCACCGCTTCAAAGTAGCCGTTGGCCCGTACCAGCGCAGACCCGGCGACCAGCTCGGTCACCAATCCGTATTTGGCAGGGGCATAGACTGCAGCACCCACGCCAGCCAGCCCGATGACCACAAGCGGATCAAGCCCGAGCAGCAGCAAACCGATGGCACAGCACTTGAAGCCATTGGCCAGCAACATCACACGCCCCTTGCGCATCGCGTCGGCAATCGGCCCGACAAACGGCGCCAAGGCCACATAAAAGAAGGTTGCGCTGACTTTCAGAATCGGGATCAGCCACGGTGCTTCGGCCAGTTCAATGACGCGGGCAATCGCTACGATCAAAAAAGCGTTGTCGGCCAGTGTGGAGAGCAGCTGAACCAGCAGCACACGGAAAAACGCTGCACCCAGCGGGGGCGCACTGTCAGTGGAGTTGGGCATGCGGCGCTTGTACCAGCCGCAGATGTAAGGTCTGTGTCACGTCCACGGCCAGCGGGCAGGAGGCGTGCAGCAGATTTGCCGCGGCTAGAGCATGTCGGGCGACTGCACGCTGATCACGGCGACCTGCGGGCCGAACTCGCGCTCCCGCAGACGCAACCACCACACCGCACCCTTTTTAACGGCAAATTCGTCATCGCCGCCGCCCAGCAGGCGCGCCAGCGTCAAACCCAAGGTCGGCTGATGGCCGACCACCAGATGGCAGGCTTTGCTATGTGGCCACTGCACCTGCTTGAGCAAAGCGTCCACGTCTGCGTCGGGGGCCAGCGTCGCAACGGTCTTGAACTTGCGCTGCAAGGGTGCCACTGTTTGCTGCGTGCGCAGGGCAGGGCTCACCCAGATACGCGCGCCCTCGGGCAAATGGCGGTCCAGCCACGCAGCCATGCGAACCGCCTGCCGCTCACCCCGCGCGGTGAGGCCACGCTGCAAGTCATCGATATCGCCCTCGCGTTCCACCGCTTCCGCGTGCCGCCAGACAACCAAATCCATAGCCATGCCCTCCGTTCAGGACAGCGCGCCATAGCGCGTCATCAAGGCCTGCTGCGCGCTGTGGCCGTCGGTACCCCGGGTGCCTTTGACAGGCAGGTAACTGCCGTCAGATTGCATATCCCATGCATCCACCCCGTCATGCAGGTATGCCAAGAGGCACTCATCCACAAGCCGCTGGCGCAAACCGGGATCGGTCACCGGCCAACAGATTTCCACCCGGCGCACCATATTGCGGTTCATCCAGTCGGCGCTGGACAAATACAGCTCCTCATCGCGACCCGCCCGAAAGTAAAAAACCCGGGAGTGCTCCAGAAACCGCCCGATTACCGAGCGCACGCGGATATTGTCCGTATAGCCCGCCACCTGTGCGGGCAACATGCAGGCACCGCGCACCAGCAGGTCAGTGCGAACCCCTTGCTGGCCTGCCTGGATGAGGCTGCGGATCAGCACCTCGTCGGTCAGCGCATTCATTTTCAAGACGATGCGCGCAGTACCGCCCTTTTGGGCGATGCGACCCAGCGCGGCAATTTTGGCGACCAGATGGCTGTGTAAAAAAAACGGTGCCGCCGCCATTTTGTGCAGGCGCGGCAGCTTGCTTTGGCTAGCCAGATGCAGGAATACCTGCTCTGCGTCATAAGTGAGGTCGGGGTCCGCCGTCAGGTGGCTGATATCGGTGTACAGCCGCGCGGTTCGGGGGTTGTAGTTGCCAGTGGACAGATGCACATAGCGGCGCAAGGAGCGGCCTTCGCGGCGCGTGATCAACATCATCTTGGCATGGGTCTTCAGGCCGACCACACCATAGACCACCTGCGCGCCAATTGACTCCAGCATTTCCGACCAGTTGATATTGGCCTCTTCGTCAAAGCGCGCTTTTAACTCCACCACCACCATGACTTCTTTGCCGCGCCGCACAGCTTCGCGCAGCAAGTCCATCATGTGGGGGTCAGATCCAGTGCGGTAAATGGTCTGCTTGATGGCCAGTACCTGCGGGTCGTGAACCGCTTCGCGCAAAAAATCCAAAACCATGTCAAAGCGCTCGTAGGGCTGGTGGATCAGGATGTCGCGCTTTTGCAACCGCGCAAAGATAGATCCAGGTTCGCGGCTGTTGTGGACCCGGTTGGGCTGGTAGGCCGGGAAACACAGTTCGGGGCGTTGCGCGAGATCAATCAGCTGGCTTAGACGCACCAGATTCACCGGCCCGTGCGCGTGGTAGCAGGCACTTGCCGGCAAGGCAAACTGCTTAAGCAGAAATTCACTCAGCGTCTTGGAGCATTCAGCAGAGACTTCCAGGCGCACCGCCTGGCCGAAGTTGCGGTGCACCAAGCCTTCGCGCAAAGCGGTTCGCAAATTGTCGACATCGTTTTCATCCACCGCCAAATCCGAATTGCGTGTCACCCGGAACTGCGAAAACTCCAGCATCTTGCGTCCGGGGAACAAGCTGCCCAATTCGGCCCGTATCACGCTGGAAAGCAGCACAAATCCGCTGTAGTCGCCGGTAAACCGGTGCGGCAGACGGATGACCCGGGGCAAGGCCCGAGGGACTCGGACAATGGCGATTTCGTTCTCGCGCCCGAAGGCATCGTGGCCGCCCAAGCGGACAATGAAATTGAGTGATTTGTTGGCCACTTGCGGAAACGGGTGCGACGGATCCAAACCCACTGGAATCAACATGGGACGCACCTCGCGCTCAAAATACTGCTGCACCCAGACCCGTTGCGCAGGCGCACGCTCGCCATGGGACAAGAGCCGCAATCCCTGCGCGGTCAAGGCTGGCAGTAACTGGTGGTTGTAAATACGGTACTGGCGCTGCACGGTGTCGTGCAAAAGCCCGGCCAGGCGCTCAAAGCTCGCTTCGCTGTATGCGCCGCTGGTGTCATGCGCTTTGGCCGCACTCAGGTGGAGCTCGGCGCGCACCTCGAAAAACTCATCCAGATTGGAGGAGACGATGCACAAAAACCGCAGCCGCTCCAGCAGCGGCACGTCCTCGCGCTCAGCCCACGACAGAACCCGCAGATTGAAGTCCAGCAAACCCTGGTCACGATCCAGCAGCGCTAAGAGCTTGCCAGCATAGGGCTTGGCGGGAGAATCGTTAAGGTGCATGTGGCCTCTGGATGGGGTTTATGGACCATGATAAAGCCGGATGCCGAACCGGCCCCTGCTAGGTGACCCCGCGTCCATCCGGTTTGTCGACCTGCAGCCAGAGCACCGGTTTCGCCTGCGCCACGAAATAGCTCGGGCACTGGTAGCGGGCGATGTCGTGCGCGTGCAAGGGAAAGCTGCCGCAATTGGACATGCGCCGTAAGAAGGACTGGTAAATCCCGCACTGGAATTTGTCGTCACCCACCGGTTCCAAAAACGCGCAGCGCTTGTTCAAGCAGCAGTTGCCGCACTGCACGCATTCGCCCTCAATCGTGTCCGGAACCTGCTTGAC
>CANFHZ010000139.1 GCA_947446885.1 Comamonadaceae bacterium | reverse complement strand
GCCCAGGTCGATCTTGGCTTTGTAGTGTCCATAGGGCTCCAGTGCCTCCAGCGGAATGTGCAGGCGCTCTTGCGCCATCTGCAAGATGGGCTTGAGGGTGGCGGCTTGGGCAATGTCAATGTCGGATAGGGCCATGGGGTCTCCTGGTGTGGGTATACGGTCGCAATGCAGTTCCACGCGGTGGCGTGACAGCGCGGCATCTTAGGGGCTGGATGCCCGATAAAACCCCCGATACCGGGGATGCGGGCAATTGCTTGCTTTGACATCACCAAGCCCGCCACCGCGCAGGCTGCATCAGCGCACGCCAGGGTCCAGGGATGGCGCACGCGGCGGCGCAACGCAGCCGCTGTTCGCCGATTCCAACTTAGGGTGTGAGGGATTGAATCCCGAATTTAGAAAAGTCCCCCGCATAAACCTGTAGCAACTTTTCGGGCCGCAGATGGCGACGCATGGCGGCGTTAACCGACTCCAGACTGGCTGACTCAATCGCCGAATCCAGTGCCGCGCTAAAGGCCATGGTGCGTCCGGTCGCTGTCTGGTTGAGCAAGGCGGAGGCCAGCGCGCCGTCCTGGGCACGGCTGAGCTTGCGCTGCTCCAGCAGGGATTTTTTGGCATCGGCCAGCTCGTCTACCGTGATGCCCTGCTCCAGCAAACGCGCCAACTCCTCCTGAACGCCCCGGCGCAAAACCGGCAATTTGTCAGGTGCATACAGTGCGTACAAGCGCCACATGGCGACCGGTTCAAAACTGCCCACGGACAAATTGCTGCCCGCGCCATAGCTGATGCCGTCCTGCTGGCGCAGCCGCTCGGACAGGCGCGACTTGGAGCCAGCGCCCAGCACTTCGTCGGCCAGGATCAGGGGCACAAAATCCGGCATGTCGTCGCGCAGGGTCAGCGGTAAGGCCGCCAGATAAAAGGCGTTGGCTTTATCTGGCGCTTGCAGAAGCAAGCTGCCCGGACGCTCAGGTCGCTGCAGGCTGGGCAGGCGTTCGTAGTGCGCTGCGCTCCTCCAATCACCCAGAAAGGCCGTGACCTGGTCTTGCAGCGCCTGCGCATCAAAATCGCCCACCACCGCCAGCTCGGCGTGGTCTGCGCCATAGAAATGGGCGTGGAAACGTTTGACATCGTCCAGCGTGGTGGCACGCAACTCGGCCAAGGCTTCGTCCACGCTTTGGGCCGCGCGCACATCGCCTGCGGGATAGACGTCGATGGCCTTGGCCAGCGCCTGGCGCGCCATGGCGTTAGGGTCTTTGCGGCCCGCTTCCAGCGCATTGGCGTTCTCCTGTACGGCGCGGGCGAATTCCTCGGGCACAAAGCGCGGTGCGCGCAACACATCGCGCACCAACTCCAGCACCTGCGCCACATGCTTGCGCCGGGTCTCGAAATACAGCACCACCTGCTGCCCGCTGCCGGATACCGAGATGTGGGTATTGAGGCGTTCCAGCAAGGACGCCAACTCCGCGCGGCTGTAGGCACCCGCGCCGCGCATCAACAAATCCGCGGCCAGATCGGACGCGGCGGACTGACCCGTCAGGCCCGCAGCGTCACCCATATTCAGGCGCAGCTGCCCGACCACCGTCGCGCCCCGGTTCTTCTTGGATAACAGCGCCAGCTGCATGCCACCGGGCAAGGCTATGCGGCGGGTGCGCGCCTCGATGTTGGCGGGGCTGGCATCAAAGGCTTCGCCGTCCTCCAGCGCGGCGCGGCCCTGGTAATTGCGCAATACGGCATCCAAATCAAGGGAGGCCGGCGCGGTGGCGCGTTGCGGCTGCACGGTGGGAATGAACTCGCCCCAGGTGGCGTTGCTGTCCTTGAAATAGTTCTGGGCTACGCGCTGCACGTCACCCAGTTGCAAGGCCTCTACACGGTCACGCTGCAGGAAGAACAGACGCCAGTCCCCGTTGGCAATCGCGTCCGTCAGCCGCAGGGCCAGCGACTGCGGGCTGTTCATGGTGCTTTCAACATCAGCCAACATAGATGTTTTTGCGCGCGCCAGCTCGGCTTCGGTAATGGGCTGCTGCGCCAGGTCTTCCAGCTGCTGACGAAGCGTTTGGCGCGCCGCATCAGCGGGCTGCTCTTTGCTCAACTCGGCCATGAAGATGATGTACCCCGCCTGGTCTAGCGCAAAGTTCCAGGGGCCGACAGATACGGCCTGCCCGCCTTCCACCAAGGCTTTGTGCAGGCGCCCGTTGGGCGTGTCACCGAGGATTTCGGCCAGTGCCGCAACCGCCGTGGCATCCGGGTGGCTGGCCGGTGCCGTGTGGTAGAGCACGCCCAGCAAGGGGGTGTCGCCTACCCGGTTGACCCGTACCGCACGCGCGCCATCCTGCACGGGGTCTGCCGTGTAGGCGGGCAACAGCGTGCGATCCGGCCGGGGTATCGCCCCAAAACTCGACTCCACCAGCGCCAGGGTGGCGTCCCGGTCAAACTTGCCGGCCACCACGAGCACGGCGTTATCCGGTTGGTAGTAGCGGCGGTAAAAGGCTTGCAGGTTTTCGATGCGCACGTTTTCCACATCACTGCGGGCACCAATGGTCGATTTGCCGTAGTTGTGCCAGTCAAATGCCGCCGCCGCCATGCGCTGCCACAGCACCCGGCTGGCATTGTTCTCGCCCACTTCCATCTCGTTGCGCACCACGCTGAACTCCGTTTGCAAGTCGCTCTGTGCAATCCGGCTGTTGACCATGCGGTCGGCTTCCATCTCCAGGGCCCAGCGCAGGTTGTCTTCGCTGGCACTGAAGGTCTCAAAGTAGTTGGTGCGGTCGTACGAGGTGGTGCCGTTAAAGCGCATGCCGCGGCGGTTGAGTTCCTGCATGATGTTGCCGCGCGTGGCCGTACCCTTGAAGACCAGGTGCTCCAGCAAATGCGCCATGCCGGTCTCGCCGTAGTTTTCGTGGCGGCTTCCCACGCGGTAGACGATGTTCACGATAGTGGTCGGTTTGGACGCATCAGGCGCCAGCACAAGCCGCAAACCATTGGCAAAGCGGTATTCGCTGATACCTTCGACCTCGGTGACAAATTGCGCACCGGCGGGCGATGCAGCCAGAACCTGCGCCTGCGCCAACACACCCACCGCCAGTAAGACCAGGGCACGCAAGCGCCCCTGCAAAGCTTTACGCATCACACATTTCTCCATTCAAGCGCAGAACCGCCGCGCGGGGGTTCGACGGCAATGCATCGGGCAAAAAACCGCCCGACTGGTGAGCCCACAGGGCGCTGTAATGCCCGCCCAGGGCCAGTAGTTGTGCATGGGTACCTGTTTCCACAATACGGCCTTCATCCAGCACGATCAGACGGTCCAGCCGGGCAATGGTGGAGAGGCGGTGGGCGATGGCAATCACCGTCTTGCCGTTCATCAAGCCCAGCAACTGTTCCTGAATCGCCAGCTCCACTTCGCTGTCCAGCGCCGAGGTGGCTTCGTCGAGGATCAGGATGGGCGCGTCTTTCAGAATCACGCGGGCAATGGCGATACGCTGGCGCTGCCCGCCGGAGAGCTTGACGCCGCGCTCGCCCACATGGGCGTGCAAGCCCTCGCGCCCCTGCCAGTCGCGCAGGCCCTGCACAAACTCCCATGCCTGCGCCTTGCGCGCTGCCGCCTCCACCTGCGCGTCCGTCGCCTCGGGCCGGCCGTAGCGGATGTTGGCGGCGATCGAGCGGTGCAGCAGGGAGGTGTCCTGCGTCACCATGCCGATGCTGGCGCGCACGCTTTCCTGCGTGGCCAGGGCAATATCCTGCCCGTCAATCAGGATGCGGCCGCTGACAGGGTCGAAGAAGCGCAGCAGCAGATGCGCCAGCGTCGACTTGCCTGCGCCCGAGCGCCCGATCAAGCCCACCCGCTCGCCCGGGTGGATCAGCAGATCAATGTCGCGCAGTACGGGCCGGCCCGCGTCGTAGGCAAAACCCAGTCGCTCAAACCGGATCTCTCCCGCAGTCACCGCCAAGGGCTGCGCCTGCGGCCGGTCCGCCATACGGTGGGGGACGGCAATGGACTCCATACCCTCTTGCACCACACCGATGTTCTCGAAAATACCGGCCACCTCCCACGACACCCAGCCCGCCGACGTGGTGATCTGCCAGGCCAGCGGAACCGCCATCGCAAACACCGCCACGTCCAAAGCCTGCGCCTGCCACAACCAGATGCCCACTCCCGCAGTCCCCACCAGCAGCAGCGCGTTGAGCAACCACAGCATGGCGACGAATTGCGTGATGACGCGCGAATGCCCGACGATGGCGTTCTGGTGCGCCTCCATCACGCCGCGCACATGGCGGTCTTCCGCGCTGGGTCGGGCGAACAGCTTGACGGTCAGAATGTTGGCGTAAATATCCACAATGGTCGCCACCACCTTGGAGCGCAGGTGCGATGCATTTTTAGACCGGTCACGCAGGCGCGGTACGAAGTAGCGCAAGAACAGCACATAGCCGGCAAACCAAGCCAGGGTGGGCAGCGCCAGGCGCCAATCAGCGCGCCACAGCAAGACCACGGTGGTCAGCCCATAGACCACGATGTACCAAACCGCCCGCACGCCAGAGACCGCGCTCTCGCGCATGGCGTTGGCGGTTTGCATCACGCGGTTGGAAATACGCCCGGCGAAATCGTCCTGAAAAAACGGCCAGCTCTGGCGCACCACGTGCCAGTGGTTCTGCCAGCGCACCTGGCTGGTAAAGCCCGGCATCACGGTGTTGAAACGCAGCAGCGCGTCCAGCACGACCACGGCCGGGCGCAGCACCAGCGTAAAAACGGCCATGGCAATCAGCATCGGCACCGCCTGCGCCAGCGCAGCCTGCCGGTCGGCCGCACCCAACAAACCCACCAACTTGCCGATCAAAACCGGCGTCACGGTATCGCTGAGCGCCACGAGCAGGCAACTGACCAACATGGCCACAAAAATGCCCCGGTTCTGGCCCACAAAGTGTCCATAAAAAGCCAGCAATCCGCTTGGCGGTGCGCCCGCAGGCGGCGGCTCGGTGGCCTGGATGCGGGACTCAAAAAAACGAAACAAACGGTCGAACATCGGACAACTATAGGGGTTTACCCCTTTCGGTCGACAGGGGCGGGACTTTGACCTCGGTCGACCGTCTATGCCGGTGTGGGCACCCCATGACCCAGCAAATACGCCATCAAGTCCTGCACCGGGCGGATCTCCTCCCCAAACGGCAAGGCCGCTGCACCCCGGAAGAACAGACCTTTATCGACCTCGCCGGATAAGGCGTGCCCCAGCTGCTTGTCGATGCAGAACTGGCCCATAGCCGCCGTGCCGTCGCGCAGGCCGCAGTGCGACAGGCAGTCAAAGGACATATTGCACCGG
>CANFHZ010000138.1 GCA_947446885.1 Comamonadaceae bacterium | reverse complement strand
TTGGGTGCGGCCGAAGACTGCTGGCACCGCGCCCGTCAGTACACGCTGGACCGTCAGCAGTTTGGCCGCCCCTTGGCCGCCAACCAGCTGATCCAAAAGAAACTGGCCGATATGCAAACCGAAATCTCGCTCGGCCTGCAAGGCTGCTTGCGCCTGGGCCGCATGAAGGACGAAGGCACGGCCAGCGTGGAAATCACCTCCATCTTGAAGCGCAACTCCTGCGGCAAAGCCCTCGACATCGCCCGCATGGCGCGCGACATGATGGGCGGCAACGGCATCAGCGACGAGTTTGGTGTGGCGCGTCACTTGGTCAACCTTGAAGTGGTCAACACCTACGAAGGCACGCACGACATCCACGCCCTGATCCTGGGCCGTGCGATGACCGGCATCGCGGCATTTGCAGGCTGAGCCGCCTGCGCGCGCAGCGCTCAGCCGTTGATGCGCAACTCGCGGATGCGCTCCTCAAAATAGCTGCCCACGGTATAGCGCGCGGACAGCACCACCTCTTTGCGCGGGTGCAAAAACAGCGGCAGTGAGACCCGCGATTTCCGCGCTGCCTCGCCCACGGGGTTGAGCACGCGGTGCACGGTGGACGGAAAGTAGCAGCCCGAGGCCTCCTCCAGCATGTCGCCGATGTTGACAATCAGCAGGCCGAAGTCACAGGGCACGTCGTGCCAGTCGCCATCGGTGCCCAGAACCTGCAAACCCGGCTCGGTGGCGGCGGGCAGGATGGTGAGCAAATTGATGTCACCATGCGGCGCGGCCCGCATGGCACCCGGCTCCTCGTGGCCCGTGAGCGGCGGGTAGTGCAGCACCCGCAACAGGGTGTGTTCGCTGCCGTCCAGCATCGCGGGCAAAGGCTGGGAATAGCGCGCGCGCACCTCGGGCGGTGATTGGTCCTGCACCCACTGCAAGAGGGTGGTCGCCAACTGCTTGCCACGCGCGTAGTAGCGCAGGGCGGCGTCGCTGACCTGCGCCGGGTACTGACCCCATGGGTAAATATGGAAAAACTCCTTGACGTCTTTGGTGCTGTGGTTCTTGGCCGTCTCCGACACAGCAGTGGAGAAGTAGCCGTCGTGCGTCTGGGTATTGAAGGGGTAATCGAACTTCGCCGTGCTGTGGAAAAAATCCAGCCATTCGGCATAAATACCGTCGACCAGCGCCTGCTCCAGCGGATGGTTTTTGAGAACCGCGAAACCAGTGTGGTGCAGGCTGGCGACAAAGGCGCGGGGGGCGTCCGCATCAGCGAAGTCCACGATGGGCAAATGCGGGTCCGGTGCGGGCGGTGTGGGCATGGCGTGCAATCTTTCAAGCCGGATGCGCGGGGTGCAGCCAATCGCCGAGCAGGGTGCGGGTGAACACCTCTGCCGCCCCGGCATGGTCGACCTGCATGCACACGGCGGTGCTGGGTGTCTGCGGATCCCAACCGGCTTGCGGGTAGGGAATCGTTTTACGGCGCAACACGGTCTGCCCCTGGGCCAGCCCCTCGGTGACGACACGCACCCGGCCGTGCTCCAGGGCGAAGAGCTCCGGGTTACTCAGGTAGATGAAGGCCAGCACATCATGGCCGAAGCAGCCGTGGATGGCGGCCACATGGGGATAGAGCTCGCTGTAAAAGCCCGCGTAAAAATTGACTGCATGCAAGAGCGTATCGGTAGCCGGATGCTGGTGGTGGGCGGCGATGCGCGCAAACAGGCTGACCGGCAGGATGAGGCGGTGCGTCACATCCAGCCCGACCATGGTCAGCTTCCACCCGGCGTTGAACACGATGTCTGCGGCGTGTGGGTCGTTCCACACATTGGCCTCGGCCACCGGCGACACGTTGCCCGGCTCCAACACGGTGCCACCCATCACGATCACTTCCTGCAGCAGCTGCGGCAGCTGGGGCTCCAGCAGCAAGGCTGCCGCCAAATTGCCCAGCGGCCCCACCGCCACCAGCGTGATCTCACCGGGATGGGCGCGCGCCATGTCCACGATGAACTGCGCCGACGGACGCGGCTCCAGCACCAGCCCGTGCGCTGCGCGCTGCGGCAGATTACCCAATCCGTCCGCGCCGTGGATATGGGCGGGCGGCGCCTCGCCGGGCTTAACCCAGGGCCGCGCAACACCACGGGTAACCGGCAGCGCTTGCTGCGCCAGCGCACACAGGTACAGGGCGTTGGTCGCCGCCTGCTCCACCGTCACATTGCCAAAGGTGGTGGTGATACCAAGCACCTTGATGTCCGGATGCGCCAGCGCGTAGTACAGCGCCATGGCGTCGTCCACACCCGGGTCGGTGTCGTAAATCACTTTGCGGGGCATAGGGTGTCCGGTCGGAGTGCTCATGGCTGGGGATGGTTATGCAGAAATTGATCGACTTCGCGCACGGTGGGAACGCTGGACTGCGCGCCCATTCGGGTGCAGGCCAGGGCGGCAGCGGCACTGGCGCGGCGCAGCGCGGCGGCCATATCGGTACCCGCGCTCCAGGCGGCCAGCAGCGCGCCACAAAAGGTGTCGCCCGCGCCGGTACTGTCCACCACATCCACGGCGAAAGCGGATTGTTCGTACAGCACCCCGTGGTGGCGCGCCACACATCCGCGTGCGCCCAAGGTCACTACCAGCGTCGGCAAAGTCAGCATGGCCATGCGCTCGGCAAGCTCACCGAAGGGGCCCGTCAGCGCAGCAAGTTCACCCTCGTTGACGATTAAAACGTCCACTACATCCAGCAGGCTTTGCGGCAGGGCGCGCGCCGGTGCGGCATTCAGCACCACAGCCATACCCGCCGTGCGCGCTGCCTGCGCATAGGCCTGCACCGTCTCCAGCGGAATCTCAAGCTGCATGAGTAGATGCGTAAAGCCTTGCAGCGGCGGCAGGTGTGCGGGCCGCAGACTGCTGTTGGCACCCGGCGCGACGGTGATTGCGTTTTCGCCCGCATCCGAGACGCAGATGAACGCGGTTCCGGTGGGCTGCCCCTCGGGCCGCACGGCATGGAGTTGCACCCCCGCGTCCCGCAAGGACGCTTCGAGCGGTAACGCGAAAGCATCCGCACCCAGACCGGTCAAAAAATGGGTCATAGCCCCGCCCGCGCGTGCGCAGGCCACTGCCTGGTTCGCCCCCTTGCCACCGGGGAAGGTCTGAAAGCTTTGTCCCAATACCGTCTCACCCGGCGCAGGGATATGGTGCGCCCGGACCACAAAGTCCAGGTTGGCAGAACCGGCAATCAGAATCATGGGGCCCAGTCTCCGGTGAAAAAAACGCGGCGGACTCAAGCGCCACGCAGTGCGTCGCGCGATTGTGACGGATGCCCGGGCGCAGGAGCTGCCAAGGTTTGCACGCGCGGCGCGGGTTTGTGGGTACTATTTGTACCCAGCCACTCTGTTCATCCACCCATTTTTCAGGGAGTTCTCTCATGCAGTTTTCCACCCTCGCCCGTTTGACCCTGGTCAGCACCGCCATCGCGGCGTCGTTTGCCGCTGCCGCCGAACCCGCCATCGTCTACGACATGGGGGGCAAATTCGACAAGTCTTTCAACGAAGCCGCTTTTGTGGGCATGGAAGCCTGGAAAAAAGAAACCGGCAAGCAGTATCTGGAGTTCGAAATTGCCAATGAATCGCAGCGAGAGCAAGCGATCCGCCGCATGGCCGAAAAAGGTGCGAGCCCCATCATCGGCGTGGGCTTTTCGCAGGCCTCGGCCATTGAGAAAGTCGCCAAGGAATTTCCCAAGCTCAACTTTGTGATCGTTGACATGGTGGTCGGTCTGCCCAACGTGCAGTCGGTGGTGTTCAAGGAACAGGAAGGCAGTTTTCTGGTCGGCGCCATGGCCGCCATGGCCAGCAAGACCGGCAAGGTCGGCTTTGTGGGCGGCATGGACATTCCGCTCATCCGCCGGTTTCAGTGCGGCTACGAGCAGGGTGCCAAATTTGCCAACGCCAAAGCCGAGGTGTTCGCCAACATGACCGGCACCACTGGCGCGGCCTGGAACGACCCCACGCGCGGCGGTGAGCTGGCCAAAGCGCAATTCGCCAAAGGCGCAGACGTGGTGTTTGCCGCAGCAGGCGGCACCGGCGTGGGCGTCTACCAGGCCGCCAAGGACAGCGGCAAACTTGCCGTCGGCGTGGACAGCAACCAGAACCACCTACAGCCGGGCACCATGCTGACCTCCATGCTCAAGCGCGTGGACGTGGCGGTTTACAACGTCTCCAAATCGTTCGCCCCCGGCATCACGGTGCTGGGCTTGAAAGAAGGTGGCGTGGACTACGCCATGGATGCCAACAACGCCAAGCTGGTGACCGCTGATATGAAGAAGAAGGTCGATGCTGCCAAGGCCGACATCATCAGCGGCAAGATCAAAGTGGCCGACTACATGGCCGACAACGCCTGCAAATACTGACTGCTTGCGCGCACGCGGGCCGGCACGCACACGCACGCTGAGACCGGCCCGCGATGCACCCGACCGGGACACCAGAAGCTGTAGCGGTGCAGATGCGTGGCATCTGCAAGCGCTTTGCTGCGGTCGCCGCCAATGCCGATGTCGACCTGATGGTTCGGGCGGGCACGGTGCACGGCATTGTGGGTGAAAACGGCGCCGGCAAAAGCACGCTGATGTCCGTGCTCTACGGCTTTTATCCGGCAGACAGCGGCACGGTGGAGGTCTTTGGCGCGCCAGCGCAGATCCGCAACGCGGACGACGCGATTGCCCTGGGGATTGGCATGGTGCACCAGCATTTCATGCTGGTCGACACCCTGAGCGCGCTGGACAACGTGATGCTGGGTGCTGAGCCGCATTGGCTCTTAAACCAAGCGGCACGGCCTGTGCGTGCACGCCTGGAGTCCCTGATGCAGTCCACCGGGCTGCTTGTTCCGTTAGACGCTCTGGTCGCTGATCTGGCGGTGGGCGACCGGCAGCGGCTGGAGATTCTGAAAGCCCTGTACCGGGGCGCACGCATCTTGATTTTGGACGAGCCCACCGCAGTGCTGACACCGCAGGAAACCCTGCAATTGTTTGCCGTGCTGCGGCAACTGCGGGCGCAGGGCACTACGGTGATTTTGATCACCCACAAGCTCAAAGAGGTGATGGCCTTGTGCGACTGGGTGACAGTTATGCGGGGCGGGCGGGTGGTTCAGGACATGGCGATCGCGCAGTCCAGCGTCGAGACGCTGGCGCAAGCCATGGTTGGGCGCACAGTCCACACGGGGCGCTCAGAAGGCACTGCACCCAGCACGCCGCAGTCCAGCGCACAGCCTTTGCTGCGTGCGCGCGGCTTGACCGTGCGGGACGCCATGGGCGTGCAGCGCATGCACGCGGTGGATGTGGACCTGTTCCCGGGGGAAATTGTGGGGGTGGCCGGAGTCGCTGGCAACGGCCAG
>CANFHZ010000137.1 GCA_947446885.1 Comamonadaceae bacterium | reverse complement strand
GCGCCGGTCACGCGGGGCGGCAAGCCGGTGTGTTGTGTGAGCATGCGGCCTTTGTGAGGGGCTGCGGGCTTGCCAGTGGTCTTGACAGCCGGTGTGCTGTTTTTCTTGCGCGCCGTTTGGTAGCCCCCATCCCCCAGCGGCTGGAAGGTCGGGATCAAATGCTGCTTGCCGTTACCGATCAGGTCGGCGCGGCCCATGGCTTTGAGGGCTTCGCGCAAAAGCGGCCAGTTGTTGGGGTCGTGGTAGCGCAAAAAGGCCTTGTGCAGGCGGCGGCGCTTTTCGCCGCGCACGATGTCCACGCCGTCTTCCGCGCTGTCAATGGTGCGGCGGATTTTGCGCAGAGGGTTGCGACCGCTGTGGTACATGGCGGTGGCGGTGGCCATGGGGCTGGGGTAAAAGGTTTGCACCTGGTCAGCGCGAAATCCATTTTTCTTCAACCACACCGCCAGGTGCAGCATGTCTTCGTCGCTGGTTCCAGGGTGGGCGGCGATGAAGTACGGGATCAAAAACTGCTTCTTTCCCGCCTCCAGGCTGAACTTGTCGAACAGGGTTTTGAACCTGTCGTATGAGCCAATACCGGGCTTCATCATCTTGGACAAGGGGCCGGACTCGGTGTGCTCGGGCGCGATTTTGAGGTAGCCGCCCACGTGGTGCTGCGCCAGCTCCTTGATGTATTCCGGGCTCTTGACCGCCAGGTCGTAGCGCAGACCGGAGCCAATCAAAATTTTCTTGATACCCTTAAGCGCGCGGCCCCGGCGGTACATCTTGATTAAAGGGCCGTGGTCGGTGGTGAGGTTTTGGCAAATGCCGGGGTAGACGCAGCTCGGCTTGCGGCAGGCGGATTCAATCTCAGGGCTGCGGCAGCCCAGGCGGTACATATTGGCCGTGGGTCCGCCGAGGTCGGAAATCGTGCCGGTAAAGCCTTTGACCTTGTCGCGGATGTCTTCAATCTCTTTGATGACCGAGTCTTCCGAACGGCTCTGGATGATGCGGCCCTCGTGCTCGGTGATCGAACAAAAAGTGCAACCACCAAAGCAGCCGCGCATGATGTTGACGCTGAAACGGATCATCTCCCAGGCGGGGATTTTGGTCGCGCCGTCATGGCTGCCCTTCTCGTCGGCATACGCGGGATGCGGGCTGCGCGCATAAGGCAGGTCGAACACCATGTCCATTTCCGCCGTTGTAAGCGGGATGGGCGGGGGCGTAATCCACACGTCGCGTGCCGTCACGCCTTCGCCGTGGGCTTGCACCAGCGCGCGCGCGTTGCCGGGGTTGGTCTCCAAGTGCAGCACCCGGTTGGCGTGGGCGTAGAGCACCGGGTCGGCACGCACCTGTTCGTAGCTGGGCAGGCGAATCACCGAGCGCTCACGCGGCGGCACCTTCAACTTGGCCTTGAGCGAGGGGTTGGCCACGAAAACCATGGCCTGCGCTTGGCCCGACACGGCGGACGCCGCCGCAGGCGTGCCCGCCCTTTCAGCGTCTTGCGCAAGCTGTTTGGCCTCGTCTTCACGGGCACAGCTTGCGCCGTTCTCCGCTGCCACCTCCGAAGTCGTCAAGTAGGGGTTGACGTGGGCCTCGACCCGACCGGGTGTATCCACGCTGGTGGAGTTAATCTCAAACCAGCCCTTGCCGGTCTCGTCGTCCGGACGGCGCACAAAGGCGGTTCCGCGCACGTCGGTGATGGTCTGAACCGGCTCCTTGGCCGCCAAGCGGTGGGCGATTTCGACAATCGCGCGTTCCGCGTTGCCATAGAGCAGCAGGTCACACTTGGCATCCACCACAATCGAGCGGCGCACTTTGTCGCTCCAATAGTCGTAGTGCGCGATCCGGCGCAAGCTGCCCTCGATACCGCCCAAAATCAGCGGCACGTCCTTAAAGGCCTCTCGGCAGCGCTGGCTGTAGACGATGGCCGCGCGGTCCGGACGCTTGCCCGCCACGTCGCCCGGTGTGTAGGCGTCGTCGCTGCGGATTTTGCGGTCCGCGGTGTAGCGGTTGATCATGGAGTCCATGTTGCCCGCCGTCACACCCCAGAACAGATTGGGCTTGCCCAAGGCCTTGAAGGCCTCGGCACTGGTCCAGTCCGGCTGGGCGATGATGCCCACGCGAAAGCCCTGGGCCTCCAGCATGCGGCCCACCACGGCCATGCCAAAGCTCGGATGGTCCACATAGGCGTCACCGGTCACGAGCACGATGTCGCAGCTGTCCCAACCCAGCTTGTCCATCTCGGCGCGGGACATGGGCAAGAATGGTGCAGTACCAAAACGCGCTGCCCAGTACTTGCGGTAACTGCCCAGCGGCTTGGCCGCGCGGGCGAAAAAGGAAACATCCAAGGGAGAATTCATCGGCCAAGTTTACCTTTGCACCTAAAATCAGCACGGCTTCTGCCCTTGCGATGCGGCAGGACTCTCCCACTCTTCAAAGGTTGCTCCATGAAAAAATTGTTCCTCGGCCTGACCGTTCTGACCATGCTTGCCGCCTGCGGCAAAAAAGCAGAGACCCCCGCCCCAGCACCCGCCGCCGAGCCGGTGGCTGCAGCCCCCGCCGCCCCCACTGAACTCAAAGTCGCGATCGACCCGACCTACGAACCGTTTACCTTCAAAACCGCCGACGGCCAACCCACCGGCTTTGACGTGGACGTTGCCAATGCCCTGTGCGAGCAGGTCAAACGCAAATGCGTTTTCGTCGAGCAGGTGTGGGACAGCATGATCCCTGGCCTGAACGCCAAGAAGTACGACGTGATCATCAGCTCCATGTCGATCACCGATGACCGGATGAAAGAAGTCGACTTCACCGACAAGTACTACAACACCCCCAGCCGCATCGTGCTGAAGAAAACCGTGAAATACACCGACCCCGCATCGATCAAGGGCAAGAAAATCGGCGTGCTCAAAGGCTCCACCCAGGAAGCCTATGCCATGGGCGAACTCAAGCCCGCTGGTGTAGTGGTCAACTCCTACGAAGCGCAAGACCAGGTCTACCTGGACATCAAATCCGGCCGTCTGGACGGCACGGTGGCCGACTTCATGGAAGTGACTGGCGGGTTCCTGAGCAAGCCTGAAGGCGCGAAATTCGCCCTGGCTGGCCCGGACCTGAAAGAGCCGAAATACTTCGGCTACGGTGCCGGCATTGCCTTGCGCAAGGGTGAAGACGCCCTCAAAGGCGAGTTGAACGCCGCCATCAAAGCCATTCGCGAAAACGGCAGCTACAAGACCCTGAACGACAAATACTTCGCCAAGTTCAATATCGACGTCTACGGGGAATAAACCCCGGGCCCGACCGCCCTCGCTGGGCAGCCTTGCCAAACATCGGCGCGCTTCGTCTGGAGCCCGCCGATTTTTTTGGGCCTGCGGGTCACAAACCAGGAGAATCGCGACGGTTTTCGGTTACACCTACTGTACCTATGAACGCCTATTACCTCAGCATCCTGCACGCATCGCTGGTGACCATCGCGGTGTCACTGGCATCGCTGGCGGTGGCCGTGGTGTTCGGGCTGCTCGGTGCGGCAGCCCGCCTGTCCCAGGACCGGCTGGCAGTGGCGGCCGGCACCCTGTACGCAACCGTGGTTCGCGGCATACCTGATCTGGTGATGATGCTGTTGGTTTTTTACGGCGGCACCATGGGCCTGAACTACCTGATGGAAGCCCTGGGCCGCAAGGGTTCGGTGGACATCAGCCCCTTTGTGGCCGGGGTGCTCACGCTGGGTTTTATCTACGGCGCCTACATGACCGAAACCTTTCGCGGCGCGATTCTGGCGATTCCGCGCGGGCAGGCCGAAGCCGCCTGGGCTTTCGGCATGGGCCGGCGCCAGACTTTTTTGCGCATCACCGCGCCGCAAATGGTGCGCTACGCCCTGCCCGGCTTTACCAACAACTGGCTGGTGCTGATCAAGTCCACCGCGCTGGTCAGCCTGATCGGCTTGCAGGAAATGACCTATATCGCCAAGCAGGCCAGCGCGGCCACACGTTCGCCCTTTGAATTTTTCCTGTTCACCGCGGCGCTGTTTTTGCTGTTCACCAGCGCCTCGCTATGGGTTCTGCGCCGTCTGGATGCGCGCTACAGCTTGGGCACCCGGCGGGTGGCCTTGTGATGGAGGCCGCCGCATGAAATGGGACGTCATCTTCCAGCCCAGCAACCTGGCGCTTTACGGCGAAGGTATTCTGACCACGCTGGCCTTGCTGTTCTCCAGCCTGGCTATCGGCGCGGTGTTGGCGCTGTTGTTTGCCTTGGCGCTAACCGGGCGCTCAGCCCAGCTGCGCGCGGTGGTCGGCGCGTACACCTATGTGGTGCGCGGCACGCCTTTGCTGATCCAGGTGTATTTGATTTACTACGGCCTGGGCCAGCTCGAATGGATACAGGCGCGCTGGGACGATACCTGGCCCTGGACCTACTTCAAAGAGCCGTTTTTCTGCGCCCTGCTGGCTTTCAGCCTGAACACCGCAGGCTATAGCGCCGAAATGCTGGCTGGCGCCATCCGCGAGACCAGCGCGGGCGAGATCGAAGCAGCGCAGGCCTACGGCATGGGCCATTGGCGCACCATGTGGCGCATCATCCTGCCCAGCGCGCTGCGCCGCTCGCTGCCGGCCTATAGCAACGAAGTGGTCATGATGTTGCAAAGCACCAGCCTGGCCAGCGCCGTGCCCAGCATGATCGACGTCACCTCGGCGGCCAGCCGCGTCTACAGTAAGTTTTATCTGCCCTTTGAGGCTTTTTTGTTCGCAGCGGGTATTTATCTGGTGGCCACCTTCATGCTGGTAGGCGTGTTCCGCCTGGCCGAACGGCACTTTCTGGCCTACCTGGCGCCACGGCAAAATTAAGCTGCACGTTCTGTAAGCTGTTTCCACCATGCGCCGCCTCGATCACCCGCTTCTCTCGCCCAGCCTGGGCGTACACAAGACGCTGACCAGTCTGCATTTCGGTACGCCGGGCAGCGGCCCCAAGGTCTACATCCAGGCCAGCCTGCACGCTGAAGAGTTGCCCGGCATGCTGGCGGCCTACCACCTGCGCCCGCTGCTGGAGGCCGCCGACGCGCAGAGCCATATCCACGGCGAGGTTGTGCTGGTGCCCATGGCCAACCCGGTGGGTGCGGCGCAGCGGCTGCAGCACAAACCCATGGGACGTTTTGAGTTCAACACGGGCGAGAACTTCAACCGCCACTACCCCGACTTCTTCGCCCGCATCAGCACCCAGGTCTTGCCCACGCTGGGCATGGACCCGTCGACCAACGTCGCCCTGGTGCGCCAGGCCATGCGGTCTTATCTGGAGCAATGGACGCCGCAGACCGAGCTGGCCAGCCTGCGCCGCCAGTTGCTGCTGCTCTCGTTTGATGCCGACTACGTGCTGGACCTGCAT
>CANFHZ010000136.1 GCA_947446885.1 Comamonadaceae bacterium | reverse complement strand
GCTCCGGTGGATGTGCAACGCGGCGCGGCGCGGGGAGGGCTCTGAGATGGCGCGCATTGAATTGGATCTGGCCCACTCCTACAAAGCCAATCCCCGGCAGGACGAGGATTACGCGCTGCTGCCGCTGAAGATGACGTTTGAGGACGGCGGTGCGTACGCCTTACTCGGCCCTTCGGGTTGCGGCAAGACCACCATGCTCAACATCATGTCGGGGCTGGTAGTGCCCTCGCAAGGCACCGTGCGTTTTGACGGCCAGGATGTGACCCGCGCTACGCCGCAGGCCCGCAACATCGCACAGGTGTTCCAGTTCCCGGTTATTTACGACACCATGACGGTGGCCGAGAACCTGGGTTTTCCGCTGCGCAACCGGCGCGTGCCGGCCGACCAGATCACAAAGCGGGTGGGCGAAATTGCCGAGATGCTGGACATGAGCGGCCAGCTCAACCAGCGTGCGTCGGGTTTGAGCGCGGACGCCAAGCAAAAAATATCGCTGGGGCGCGGGCTGGTGCGCTCGGACGTGTCGGCGGTGCTGTTTGATGAACCGCTGACCGTGATTGACCCGCATCTGAAATGGCAGCTGCGGCGCAAGCTCAAGCAAATCCACAACGAGCTCAAGCTGACCCTGATTTATGTCACCCATGACCAAGTCGAGGCCTTGACTTTTGCCCAGCAGGTGGTGGTGATGACGCGTGGCCGTGCGGTGCAGATGGGCCCCGCTGCCGAATTGTTCGAGCGGCCCAGCCACAGCTTTGTGGGTTATTTCATCGGCTCGCCGGGCATGAACTTTTTACCGGTCACATCCGACGGCAGCAGCCTGCAGTGCTGCGGCATGCCGCTGGGCCTGCCGCGTGCGGGCCAGCGTCTGCCGAGCGGCAATTTGAAACTTGGCGTGCGCCCCGAGTTTGTTGAGCGTGTGGAGCCGCACAGCCCCGGTGCTTTGCCCATGGTGCTCAGGCAGGTGCAGGACGTGGGCACGCACTTCATCTGGAGCGCCAGCATCGATGGCCATGTGGTGAAGGCCCGCCTGCCGGTGGGCGCTGGGTCTACGGCCCTGGGCGAGACGGTCTGGTTCAAAGTGCTGGGCGACAAAACCTGCGTCTACCAGAACGAGGAGATCGTTGCATGAGCGACACCACCAAACCCGTTAACCAGAAGGCCTGGTTTTTGATTCTGCCGGTGCTGGTGTGTGTGGCCTTTTCGGCCATCCTGCCGCTGATGACCGTGGTCAATTACTCGGTGCAGGACATCATCTCGCCCGAGCGGCGCATTTTCGTCGGCACCGAATGGTTTGCGGCCATCATGCGCGATGAGGAGTTGCATGGCGCGCTGTGGCGGCAGATGCAGTTTTCGCTGGCGGTGCTACTGATCGAGATTCCGCTGGGCATTCTGCTGGCCTTGTCCATGCCGGCCACTGGTTGGAAATCGTCGGCTACCTTGGTGCTGGTTTCGCTCTCGCTGCTCATCCCATGGAACGTGGTGGGAACGATATGGCAAATTTTCGGGCGTGCAGACATCGGCCTGATGGGGGCGGCGCTGCAAGGCATGGGTATTGATTACAGCTACACCGGTAACGCCACCCATGCCTGGCTGACGGTGCTGCTCATGGACGTGTGGCACTGGACGCCGCTGGTGGGTTTGCTGGGTTATGCGGGCTTGCGTGCGATTCCCGACGCGTACTACCAGGCGGCGCGGATTGATGGGGCCAGCAAATGGGCGGTGTTCTGGTACGTGCAGTTGCCCAAGATGCGCGGCGTGCTGGTGATCGCGGTGCTGCTGCGCTTCATGGACAGCTTCATGATTTACACCGAGCCCTTTGTGCTCACGGGCGGCGGGCCGGGCAATTCGACCACTTTCCTGTCCCAGTTCCTGACGCAAAAAGCGGTGGGCCAGTTTGACCTGGGTCCCGCAGCCGCGTTTTCGCTGATTTACTTCCTGATTATCTTGCTGCTGTGCTTTGTGCTGTTCAACTGGATGCAGCGCGTAGGCACCCAGCCCAAGGAGGGTGGCAATGGCTAAAACCCGTTTCCAGAAGCGGTCTATTTTTCTGATCGTCTACATCATCTTTGCACTGCTGCCGGTGTATTGGATGGTGAACATGTCCTTCAAGACCAATGGCGAAATCGTGGCCAGCTTCAGCCTGTTTCCGCAGCATTTCACCTGGGAGAACTACCACACCATCCTGACCGACGAGTCCTGGTATTCCGGCTACATCAACAGCATGATTTATGTGGCCATCAACACCGTGATCTCGGTGCTGGTGGCGCTGCCGGCGGCCTACGCGTTTGCGCGCTACCGTTTTCTGGGCGACAAGCATGTGTTCTTCTGGCTGCTGACCAACCGCATGACGCCGCCAGCGGTGTTCCTCTTGCCCTTTTTTCAGCTGTACACCACGGTGGGGTTGATGGACACGCACATCGCGGTGGCCATGGCGCACCTGCTCTTCAACGTGCCCTTGGCGGTGTGGATTCTGGAAGGCTTTATGAGCGGCATTCCGCGCGAGATCGATGAGACTGCCTACATCGACGGCTACACCTTCCCGCGCTTTTTCATCCGCATCTTCATTCCGCTCATCAAGGCCGGCATCGGCGTGGCCGCCTTCTTTTGTTTCATGTTCAGCTGGGTTGAGCTGCTGCTGGCGCGCACGCTAACCAGCGTGAACGCCAAGCCCATTGTGGCGACCATGACGCGCACGGTGTCTGCTGCCGGTATGGACTGGGCGACCCTGGCCGCTGCCGGGGTGTTGACCATCGTGCCCGGTGCCATCGTGATCTGGTTTGTGCGCAACTACATCGCCAAGGGCTTTGCCATGGGGCGCGTGTGAACACAGTCTCTGCATTGACAAGGAGTCGCCATGTTTGAGTGGATGGCCTGGACGCTGCCGGTGACCGTATTTTTCTGCAGCATCGGCCTGATGCTGGTGGGTATGACGGTGTGGGAGATCCGCTCCCCCACCGAGCCGCGCAAGGGTTTTTTGCCAATTGAGACCACGCGGGGTGACCGTTTGTTTATCGGTTTGCTGTGCGCGGCCTATGTCCATCTGGCTTTTGTCGGAATGAGCGGTTTGATCACGGAATGGCTGGCTTTGGATGGTGAGCCATCCATTTGGTTTGCCACCGGGCTATCGGCGCTTCTTTTGCTGGTGGTGATGCGCAAAGGCTAACCGGCCAGGATTTTTGGATCGGCTCGGTGCCCCCTCGAGTCGTGACAGCACCAGAGTTAGGGGGCACATTAATCGAGGAGAGACGATATGAAATTGAGGCACACAGCGATTACCGTCGCCATCGCCTGCGCACTGGGACACAGCGCGTGGGCCGATGAAGCAGCGGCAAAAAAGTGGATTGACAGCGAATTCCAGCCCTCCACCCTGAGCAAGGAAAAACAGCTGGAAGAAATGAAGTGGTTCATTGACGCAGCCAAAAAACTGCAAGCCAAGGGCGTCAAAGAAATCAGTACGGTGTCTGAGACTTTGACAACCCATGAATATGAGTCCAAGACTCTGGCCAAGGCGTTTGAAGAAATCACCGGCATCAAAGTGAAGCACGACATCATCCAAGAGGGTGATGTGGTCGAGAAGTTGCAGACCTCCATGCAGTCCGGCAAGTCGATCTATGACGGTTGGATTTCTGACTCCGATTTGATCGGCACCCACTATCGCTACGGCAAGATCCTGAGCCTGTCCGACTACATGGACGGTACGGGTAAAGAGTGGACCAATCCCGGTATCGATTTAAAGGACTTCATCGGAACCAGTTTCACGACGGCGCCGGATAAGAAGCTGTACCAATTGCCGGACCAACAGTTCGCCAACCTGTACTGGTTCCGCGCCGATCTGTTTGCCCGTCAGGATCTGAAAGACAAGTTCAAGGCCAAGTACGGCTACGACCTGGGCGTGCCGCTGAACTGGAGCGCCTACGAAGACATCGCCGCCTTCTTCAGCGAAGACGTCAAAACCATCGACGGCAAGCCAATCTATGGCCACATGGACTACGGCAAGAAAGACCCGTCGCTGGGCTGGCGTTTCACCGATGCCTGGTTGTCCATGGCTGGTACAGCCGACATCGGTATCCCCAACGGTCTGCCGGTTGATGAGTGGGGTATTCGGGTTGGTGCAGACAAGTGCACCCCGGTGGGCGCGTCTGTCTCCCGCGGTGGTGCGACCAACTCGCCGGCCGCCGTGTACGCTTTGACGAAGTACATCGACTGGATGAAGAAATACGCGCCCAAGGAAGCCACCGGCATGACCTTCGGAGAAGCCGGCCCAGTGCCAGCCCAAGGCCAGATCGCCCAGCAGATCTTCTGGTACACCGCTTTCACCGCCGACATGGTCAAGCCTGGTTTGCCAGTGGTGAACGCGGATGGCACACCGAAGTGGCGTATGGCTCCCGGCCCCAACGGCCCGTACTGGAAGCAAGGCATGCAAAATGGCTACCAGGACGTCGGTTCCTGGACATTCTTCAAAGACCACGATCCGGACAAAGTTGCCGCAGCCTGGCTGTATGCGCAATTTGTGACCAGCAAAACGGTCTCGCTGAAGAAGTCGATTACGGGCCTGACCTTCATCCGCGACAGCGACATCCGCGCTGATTACTTCACCCAGAATGCGAACAAGTACGGCGGTTTGATTGAGTTCTACCGCAGCCCGGCCCGTGTGGCCTGGACCCCAACCGGAACCAATGTGCCCGATTACCCCAAGTTGGCCCAGCTCTGGTGGAAGAACGTGGCAGTGGCTGTGACGGGTGAGAAGACCCCGCAAGCCGCCATGGACAACCTGGCAGAGGAAATGGACCAGGTCATGGGTCGTTTGGAGCGCGCGGGCATGGCCCATTGCGCGCCCAAGCTCAACCCCAAGGGTGACCCCAACAAGTACCTGAGTGACAAGGGTGCGCCTTGGAAAAAGCTGGCTAACGAAAAGCCGAAGGGTGAAACCATTGCCTATGACACGCTGCTCAATGCGTGGAAAGCTGGCAAGGTTCGCTAAGCCCTCCGCCTTGCAGCCCGTCTGCAAGGCACCAAACGCACCACCGTCCGCCCCGGTCTGACCAACGGGCGGTGGTGCCCCCATTCTTTCGTCGTGCGCGATGTGTGGATAGCCATGTCCGAAAACGCCAGCCCCCTGCCAACCGTCCGAGAGCACGCGCTCTCGCAATTGCGCCAGCCACGTGTGTACGACATGGCGATCGTGGGCGGCGGGGCTACCGGCCTGGGCCTGGCGCTTGACGCTGCACAGCGCGGCCTCTCGGTCGTGCTGGTGGACTCCCACGATTTTGCGCAAGGCACATCGTCCCGCTCGACCAAGCTGCTGCATGGCGGCGTTCGCTATCTGGCCCAGGGCAATATCGGCCTGGTGCGCGAAGCGCTGCATGAACGCACCACGGTCCTGCACATCGCGCCCGGCTTGGCCCACCCATTGGCTTTCGTGATTCCTGCTATCCGTTGGTGGGAGCGGGCTTTTTATGGTGCCGGTCTGACGCTGTACGACTGGCTGGCCGGTAGTTCCGGGCTGGGCCCGACCCGCATCCTCAGCGCCGCCGAAACCCGGCAGCATCTTCCAACCGCCCGCGC
>CANFHZ010000135.1 GCA_947446885.1 Comamonadaceae bacterium | reverse complement strand
GCTGGCAGGCGCGCGCCAGTGCGTCCAGCAAGGCTTCGATGCGCTGCGGGCTGGAGGCAAAGCGCTGCTGCTGCTCGCGCAATCCCGTGGCTTCAAAACCCGCGCGCATGTACAGCGTGGGCAACAGCGTCAGGCCGATGCCGCTGCGCTGCGCGGCGCGCACCAGCGCCATGGACATCTCCAGCGGGTCGGTGGGTGGGGCACCGGCTGGTGCGTTGTGCAGGTAGTGGAACTCGCAGACCTGGGTGTAGCCACCCGCCAGCATCTCGGTGTAAAGCCGGGTCGCCACGGCTTCGAGTTGCGCGGCCGATATGCGCAGCGCCACGGCGTACATGCGCTCGCGCCAGCTCCAGAAATCATCACCTTGCGCGCCACGCTGCTCGGTCAGACCCGCGATGGCGCGTTGAAAAGCGTGGCTGTGGGCGTTGACCAGTCCGGGCAGTACCGGCCCGCCCAGCACGTGTGCGTCCTGCCGCGCGGATGCCGGTACATCGGTGCGCACCGCTGACCAGTGGCCGCTGGCGTCCACCTCCAGCAGCACATCGCGGGCCCAGGCTCCGCCGACCCAGGCCTGCGTTGCAAAAAAACGGCGGTATTCATGTGGCATACAAAACCCCACAGGCTTGCAGGGCGGCTTGCAGCATGGTGCGCAGCTGGGGTTGGATGCGCTGCGCCAATGCCGGGTCATAGGCGTAGGGCGGCGTCTCCTGCATGTACAGGTTCTGGCACATCTCGAGTTGCACCGCATGCACCCGTGTCGCTGGTGCACCGTAATGGCGGGTGATGTAGCCGCCTTTGAAGCGTCCGTTCACCACGTGGCTGGTCTGCGGGTGGCTGGCGCAGACATGCGCGAGCGCCTGGGTAATGGACGCGTGGGCGCTGGCGCCACTGGCTGTGCCGATGTTCAGGGCGGGCAGCACACCTTCGAACAACCAGGGGATTTCGGAGCGGATGCTGTGGGCGTCCCATAAAAGCGCGTAGCCGTGTACCTGCTGCAAACGCTGCAGTTCGACCTGCAGCGCCTGGTGGTAAGGCTCCCAGTACAGGCTGCGGCGGCGGGCCCGCTCCTGTGCGTCGGGGGCGCAGCCTGTACGGTACAGGGCGTCGCCGTTGAAAAAGCGGGTCGGGCACAGCTCGGTATTGGACGCACCGGGGTACATGGGGGCGTCATCGGGCGGGCGGTTCAGGTCGATCACGTAACGGCTGTACTGCGGCTGCAGCAGGCTGGCACCCATCGCCGCGGCAAAGTCATACAGGCGCGCCAGATGCCAGTCGGTGTCCTCGGTGTCCAGCGCGCGCGGCACAAAGTGCGGCTGCAGTTCCGCAGGAATGGCGGTGCCTATGTGCGGCATGCTGATCAGCAGCGGCAGGCTGCCCGTGTGCAGGGTGAAACTCATTGCGGGACTCCTGCAAAAACCACTTGGCGCAGTGGGCGTACGCCAAAAGAATAGGCCAGTTGGGCCGGCTGCTCCAGGTCCCAGACCGCCAGGTCCGCGCGCATGCCCGCCGCCAGCACGCCCCGGTCGCGCAGACCCAGGGCCTGCGCCGCGTGGCGCGTGACACCGGCCAGCGCCTCCTCAGGCGTCAAGCGAAACAAGGTGCAGGCCATATTGAGCATCAAGAGCAGCGAGGTGCAGGGCGAACTGCCCGGGTTGCAGTCAGTCGACACGGCCATCGCCACGCCGTGCTGGCGCAGCAAGTCAATAGGGGGCAGGCGGGTCTCGCGCAGAAAATAAAACGCACCCGGCAGCAGCACGGCCACGCTCCCGGCGGCCGCCATGGCTGCGGCGCCGTCTGCGCTCAGCCATTCCAAATGGTCGCAACTCAGTGCGCCAAAACCAGCGGCCAGCTGTGCGCCGCCGCTGTCGCTGAGTTGCTCGGCGTGCAACTTCACCGGGAGCCCCAGCGCCCGCGCCGCTGCGAAGATGGTGGCCGTTTGCGCCAGGCTGAAGCCGATGCGCTCGCAAAACACATCGACCGCGTCCACCAGCCCTTGCGCGTGCAGCAGCGGCAGCATGGCCAGCACCGCGTCGATGTAATCGTCACTGCGCCCGGCAAATTCGGGGGGCAGTGCGTGTGCGCCCAAAAATGTGGTGCGCACCGACACCGGATGGCTGCGCTCCAAAGCGCGCGCCACTTCCAGGCAGCGGCGCTCGGGCTCCAGCGCCAGACCGTAGCCGGACTTGATCTCCACCGTGGTGACGCCGTCTGCCAGCAACGCGCGCAGGCGGGTGCTGGCCGAGGCGCTGAGCTGTTCCGCACTGGCTTGCCGCGTGGCGCGCACGGTGGATGCAATACCACCGCCCTGTCGCGCGATGTCTTCATAGCTGGCACCGTGCAGCCGCTGCTCGAATTCGGCAGCCCGGTCGCCGCCATACACCAGGTGGGTGTGGCAATCGATCAAGCCCGGTGTGATGAGTGCGCCACCGGCTCCGTGCTGCGTGCCGCAGGCGCGGGCCAGATCGGGCGGCAGTTCTCTGCGCGGCCCCACCCAGCGCAGCAGCGGCCCGTCCAGCACCAGCGCCGCGTCGGCGATGAGGCCATAGGGCAGGACGGCCTGCGGCTGCATGGTGGCGGCTTGGCAGTGGGTCCACAGGCTGAGCGTCATAGGCGGATCTCCATGAACAAGGCGTCTGCGCCTCGCACCGCCAGGCTTGGGTACGGGGTGGGCCCGGTCAGCATAGCCCAGGCCAGCGTGCCGGCTGCGATGGTCACACCGGCTTGGCCGGACCATGCGAGCACCGCGGGTGCGGTGTTGGCCCAGACGGCCAGCACGGTGGACGCTTCACCCTGCCAGTGCATCTGGCCTGCCACACGCCGCATGCGGCTGTGCGGGTGGCGCGCGCTGCGAACCATCAGGTTGAAGTCTTGCGTGGGGCCATTGATCAGGCTGCAATCCAGCGCCTGTGCGCCGTCAAATTCCAGCGGCTTGCTGGCGGTGTGCAGCGTGTGGGTCTGCCCGGACTCCGCCATGCGCAGGCGCACTCCCGGGCCCGCCAGCACGGCAAACCAGCGGGTGATGCCCTCAAAGCGCGAGAACGGGCCGTCGGTTTCGACCTGCGCCACCGACAGGCGCAGCGTCCAGTCCTGCGGGTCGGGCCAGGCCAGCAGTTCGCGGGTGGTGCCGCCGCCGTTTTTCCAGGGGCTGGATAGTGTGTCGGCCAGGGCGATGTGCTGCCAGGCGGGGGCGGTATTCACAGCTGGAAATTCCCTTGCAGGCTGTAGCGCATGCCCGGGTACACCAGGCGCCCCTGGCTGGCCACCCGCGCGCCGCTGATGGTGCAGCGGGTGATGACCAGGCAGGGTTGGCTGCGCTGAATGCCCAGGGCTTTGGCCTCGGTGGCCGTGGGTAGTGCGGCCTCGATGGTGTAGCGCGCTTCGCTCAACGGGGCGCAGGCAAACAGGTATTGCGTGGGGGTGGTGGTCTGAAAGTCCACGTCCAAATAGCCGGGTGCGGCAGCCGGGTTGACGTGGCGGTCTTCCAGCTGGATGGCGACGCCGTCCTCGTAATGCACCATGACCGAATGGAAAAGCCGTGCGCCCGCGCGCACACCCAGGGCCTGCGCCAACGCCGCGTCGGCTTTGACAGTCTCCAGCGCCAGCACGGTGCTGCTGTGGCGGTGGCCGCGCTCCAGTACTTCTTCGTGGATGTCGCGCACCGCCAGCGTGCTGCTGATGCGGTGCCACTGCGCGACCACCGTGCCCGAACCGCGTGTGCGGGTGAGCAGCCCCTCAGTGGCAAGTTCGGTCATGGCGCGGTTGACCGTCATGCGGCTCAGGCTGAATTGCTGCTGCAGCGCGGCTTCGCTGGGAACGGCGTCACCCGGACGCAGCTCACCCCGGTGGATCTGCGATTTGACGAAAGCTTTGACCTGTTCGTAGGCCGGTATATCGGTGCGGGACATGGTGGCGTAGCGCCTCAGGGTTTTCCCGCTAGTCTACAAGTTGTATAGACAACTACACTATCCTGAGAAACCCTTAATTGTTGCTGCATCAATCGGCACATCCGCGTTACGGAATCTGTTTTGACCATGAATGCCTCGCTTCCATCTTCTGTCCTGACTCCTTTCGCCACCGCACAGGCCCGCCCGGTGCGTGCCCCACGCGGCCCCCAGCTGAGCTGCGCCAACTGGCAGATCGAAGCCGCCTACCGCATGCTGCAAAACAATCTCGACCCCGAGGTGGCTGAGAACCCGGACCAGCTGGTGGTCTACGGCGGCATCGGCAAGGCTGCGCGCAACTGGGCCTGTTTTGACGGCATCATGGACAGCCTGCGCAAGCTCAAACCCGACGAGACGCTGCTGGTGCAAAGCGGCAAGCCGGTCGGCGTGTTCCGCACCCACACCGACGCACCCCGCGTGCTGATTGCCAACTCGAACCTCGTGCCCAAGTGGTCCACCTGGGAACACTTCAATGCACTCGACCGCGCGGGGCTCATGATGTACGGGCAGATGACCGCGGGCAGTTGGATTTACATCGGCTCCCAAGGCATTGTGCAAGGCACGTACGAGACCTTTGTCGAAGCCGGACGCCAGCACTACCAGGGTGAGCTCAGCGGGCGCTGGGTACTCACCGCAGGTCTGGGCGGCATGGGGGGTGCCCAACCGCTGGCGGCCACATTTGCCGGGGCTAGTTCGCTCAATATCGAATGCCAGCAAAGCAGCATCGACTTTCGTCTGCGCACCCGCTACTTGGACAAGCAGGCTGCCAATCTGGACGAGGCGCTGGCGCTGATCGCCCACCACACCGCGCGCAAAGAGGCGGTGTCGATCGGGGTGTGTGGCAACGCCGCCGACCTGCTGCCCGAACTGGTGCGCCGTGCCAAAGCCGGTGGACTGCGCCCGGACATCGTGACCGACCAGACCTCGGCGCACGACATCATCAATGGCTACCTGCCCAGTGGTTGGAGCGTGGCGCAATGGAAGGCCGCGCAAAAAGACCCGGCGCAGCACGCCGCGCTCACGCAGGCCGCGGGTGAATCCTGCGCCGTGCATGTGCGCGCGCTACTCGACTTCCATGCCATGGGTATTCCCACGGTGGACTATGGCAACAACCTGCGCCAGGTGGCCAAAGACTACGGCGTGGCCAATGCCTTTGACTACCCCGGTTTTGTACCGGCCTATGTGCGGCCCCTGTTTTGCAAAGGCATTGGCCCCTTCCGCTGGGTGGCCTTGAGTGGCGACCCCGAAGACATCCGCAAGACCGACGCGAAGATGAAAGAACTCTTCCCCCACAACGCCGGCCTGCTGCGCTGGCTGGACATGGCGGGCGAGCGCATCGCGTTCCAGGGCCTGCCTGCGCGCATTTGCTGGATCGGCTTGGGCGAGCGGCATCGGGCCGGTTTGGCCTTCAACGAGATGGTGAAGAGTGGCGAACTCAAAGGCCCCATCGTCATCGGACGTGACCACCTCGACAGCGGTTCGGTGGCATCGCCCAACCGCGAAACCGAGGCCATGCAAGACGGTTCGGATGCGGTCAGCGATTGGCCGCTGCTCAACGCCTTGCTCAACACCGCCAGTGGCGCAACCTGGGTCAGCCTGCACCATGGCGGCGGCGTGGGCATGGGCTACAGCCAGCACAGCGGCGTGGTGATCGTGG
>CANFHZ010000134.1 GCA_947446885.1 Comamonadaceae bacterium | reverse complement strand
TTCCTTTAATAAGTTAGCTTATGCAGATGGATTGCATCTGCTGTTCCACCTGCGTCCCCCAATGGACAGCGAAAGGCGATTTCAAAAAACAAAGATCACTCGGGGCCGTCTTTGCAGCACCTCCTTTCCAGGGCCACAAACCGTTTGTAGAACCCAAATGCGGAGAAAATATGTGCAGACATTTGCGCGGTGGTGCGCGGTCTGCTGGGGGCGCACAGGGCGCGTTCAAGGGAAATAAAAAAATGCCGCATAGATACTTTTGGTTAACCAAACACTCTAGGCATGGCCCCTGGCAATACATAAGCAGGCCGGCGGCGTTTCATTCCCCCGAGAGGGGTAATTTGTTGGCGTTCTCATACCCAAAAACATGCGGCGCATACGTGGCCGCTATTTCCACGGCAGCAGCGCACACTTGTTTGTCTGAGGGAGGCTTTATGCGAACTGGCGGCGTTATCTGTCGATTTTTTGCAAGCGTGCTGGCGTGCTGCTGTGTGCTGGCCGGACCGGCCCGTGCGATGGATGCGCCCACGGGGCCGGATGGGCAGGCGCTGCGTCTGGCGGCCCATTCCGAGCTGTCGCGCAAGCTCGATGTGCTGAGCTGGGATTTGCTGCGGCAAAACCGCTATGTGATCGGGCTGACGGTTTTGCAAATGGCGCGTGCAGCTGCCAATGCGTACAGCAGGTGCGTGCACCAGACCTGGTAGCCCGCCGCACTGGGATGCAGCCCGTCCACAAACAGCGCGGTGCGCTGACGTCCTTGCGCATCAACAAACGTGGGATACAAGTCCAACCAAACGGTGAAGGCAGCCCACGCGGTGCTGCAGGTCAGCGCGGCCAGCCGTGCATTGACAGGCAGCACAACGGTGGTGTTGCGCTGTGTGTCCGCAGTGGGCAGCAGCGACTGCAAAAGCAGGCGGGCGTGGGGCTTGCGTGCATGCAGGGCTTGCATCACGGCAACGATGCCGGCAAACACGCTGTCCGCCACCGGGTGTTCGGGCATGTAGGAGTTGTTGATGCCGACCATGAGAACAAAGAATTCAGGCTCAAGGCTGGCAGCGTCGAGCTGGCCCAAACCGCCTTGGGACGCGGGCAAGATGCGTTTCAACAAATGCTCGGTGCGGTCGCCCGAGATGCCAATATTCCATGCGCAGTTTTCAGGGGGAGTGCCGGTAAAGCAGTCGTCCCATATGCGGCGGCCGTGCACCCAGCCAGGCGTCCAGGGATCGTCGCCAAGCAACCAGAAATCGGTGATCGAGTCGCCCACAAACACCAAGCGAATGGCCGACAGGTCCTGCCCACAGGCCTGCGCCGCAATCTCGGCCAGGCGCTGCTGCCAATAGTCCACGCGAACCGTGGGTTGGGTGGACGCAAAGCGTGGGCTGCTGGTCTGGATTTCGTGGTGGCTCATGGTCAGCCTTTGGGCAAGTTCAGGGTCTGCAGCAGCCCGCGGCCACTGGCGGCAGTCAAGCGGCGCAGCGTCTTCGCAGTCTCAGGATCCAGCATGGTGCTTTCGCAGCGCCACGCCCAGTTCGTTCCACCGACGGAACCTGGCGTGTTCATGCGGTGTGCGCCGTCGAGACCCAGCACATCCTGCAAGGGAAATATCACGGTGTTGGCGACGGAGTTGCACAGCGCGTGCATCATGGCCCTGGGCAAGGCATTCGGGACACAACCGAGGTAGCGGACGGCAAAAGCCTGTTCGCGGGTGGAGGCGGACTGCCACCAACCCCGCACCGTGTTGTTGTCGTGGGTACCGGTGTAGGCGACGCAGTTCTTGCCATAGTTGTGGGGCAAAAACCCGTTGGATGGATCGCCATCGAATGCAAACTGGAGGATCTTCATGCCGGCAAAGCGACATCGGTCGCGCAGCTGCTCGACGTCCGGGGTGATGACGCCCAGGTCTTCGGCAACGATAGGTACCTCGCCTAAAGCGCGCTGCATGGCGTCAAACACAGCCTGCCCCGGCCCGCTGACCCAGCGCCCCTGCACAGCGTTGGCACAGGACGCGGGGATTTCGTAATACCCGGCAAAGCCCCGGAAATGGTCGATACGCAACACATCGGCCAGGTGCAGGGCCCGCCGCATGCGGGCGGTCCACCAGCCGAAGTCTTCGGCAGCCATGCGGTCCCAGCGGTACAAGGGATTGCCCCAGCGCTGGCCCTCAGGGGCCATGCTGTCGGGGGGGCAGCCGGCGACGACGGTGGGCTGGAACATGGCGTCCAAAAAATAGAGGTCCGGGCGGGCCCAGCAGTCGGCGCTGTGGTGGGCAATGAAGATGGGCACATCACCCAAGATGGATATTCCGAGGCCATTGGCATAGGCCTTGAGCGCGCGGGCCTGGGTGTCAAAACACCACTGCACGAATTTGCAGAAAAACACCTCGTCCGCAAATTTTTGCGATGCTGCAACGATTGCCTGACTGCTGCGCTGGCGCAAGCCGCTGTTCCACGTCCACCAGGGCTGACCTGCGTGGGCGACTTCCAGAGCCATGAACAAGGCGTAATCATCAAGCCAGTCAGCGTGGGTGTCACACCACGTGGCGAAGTCTGCATGGTCGAGCGGGGTAGCCCGAGCGGAAAAACCTGCTGCTGCCAGACGAAGTTGCCGCAGCCGCCACGGAACCGCAAGGCCAAAGTCCACGCGCTCGGCTGGAAATCCGCCACCGGGTAGCACAGGCTCCGCCAGCCAACCCCGTTGCACCAAGGGCTCTAACGCCACCATCAGCGGACTGCCTGCAAAGGCCGAGCCGCTTTGGTAGGGGGAGTTGCCCGGCCCGATGGGTGTGGTGGGTAACCACTGCCAAACGCTCTGCTGAGCCGACGCCAGCCAATCGACAAAACGGTACGCTCCCGGACCAAAGTCACCCATGCCGTAGGGGCCGGGCAAGGAAGTAATGTGGGCCAAAACACCGGCGCTGCGTCGATTCAATGGCATACGGTGCTAATTCCCTGCCCCAGGTGCGGGTTGGCGCATCCAGACCCGCTGCACGTATTCATCAACTGTCCGATCGGCAGAAAAGCTGCCCATGGCCGCCACGTTCAAAATGGCCCGCCCGGCCCAGGCTTGCGGAGTTTGAAAAAGGGCGTCTGCGGCGGTCTGTGCCTGCAAGTAGGCATCGAAATCAGCCATCAAAAAATAGGGGTCCTGCTCCAGCAGGCTATGCACCAGATCTTTGTAGCGGTGGCGATCTCCCGCAGAGAAATGCCCTGCCAGGAGCGCACCCAGGACGCGCTGCAAGGCCGGGCTTTGCATCACGTGATCACGCGGCTGGTATCCGGCCTGTTTGAGCTGCTGAATTTGCTGCGTGCGCAGACCAAAGACGAACATGTTTTCGGCGCCCATGGCCTGCGCCATTTCGATGTTGGCACCGTCCCAGGTACCAATGGTGAGGGCGCCATTCAGTGCGAATTTCATATTGCCGGTACCAGATGCCTCTGTCCCAGCCGTGGAGATCTGCTCGCTCAGATCGGCTGCGGGAATGATGGCTTCGGCCAGGCTGACGCCATAGTTGGGCAGGAAAACCAGCTTGAGGCGTGCGCCGATCCGGCTATCGTTGTTCACGACCCGGGCCACGTCATGGGCGAGCGCAATAATGCATTTGGCGGCGCGGTAGGACGACGCAGCCTTGCCGGCAATAACCACGGTGCGGTGCGTCCACTGGGCCTCAGGCCTATCCAGAATGGCCTGGTAGCGGGCGATCACCTGCAGGATATTCAGCAGCTGTCGCTTGTATTCGTGGATGCGCTTGGTCTGAACATCGAACATACTGTCAGGGTCGACGCGTATGCCGCAAAGCCGCTCGATGTGGCCGGCCAGATGGACCTTGTTGGCACGTTTACCGGCCCAGAACTCTGCAACAAATCCCCGCTCACAGGCGAAGCGACCCAGTCCGCTTAGCGCGCCAAGGTCTGCGCGCCAGAGGGTGCCGATATACCGATCCAGCAGGTTCGCCAAGGATGGGTTGGCCTGCGCGAGCCAGCGCCGTGGGGTGATGCCATTGGTGACATTGTGAAAGCGCTGCGGAAAGATTTTGGCGTAGTCCAAAAAAATGGTCTGCACCATCAACTCCGAATGGAGGACAGAGACGCCGTTGACTTTGTGCGAGGCCACGATGGCCAGTGACGCCATGCGCAGACGCCGTTCGTTCGATTCGTCGAACAGAGACACGCGCGCAACCAACGCCGGATCATCTGGAAAGCGGGCCCGAACCTCGTCCAAAAATTGACGGTCAATTTTTTCGATGATCGCGAGATGCCGCGGCAGTAACGCAGAGAACAAGGGAAGAGGCCATGTCTCCAGTGCCTCGGGCATGAGGGTGTGGTTGGTATAGGAGACCATCTCGCGGGTGACGACCCAGGCAGCGTCCCAGGCCATGCCATGTTCGTCAACCAGGAGGCGCATCAGCTCAGCCGGAGCCAAAGCCGGGTGGGTATCGTTGAGATGAACTGCATGGGTGCGGCCCAATGTGTGCAGCGAATGTCCTCGCGCCAGATGGCGTGCCACGATGTCTTGCATGGAGGCGCTGACCAAAAAGGCTTCCTGCTTGAGGCGCAGCTCGCGGCCGGCGGGCGTACTGTCGTCAGGGTAGAGCACCCAGTTCAGGGTGTCGGCTGACAGGCGGCGCGCATCGGCCGCTTGGTAGTCGCCCCGGCAAAACGCGGCAAAGTCAATGGGGACCTCCGCGGCGGCGTGCCACTGCCGCAAGGTGCTCACACGCGCACTGGTATGGGCCGGCACCACAAAGTCATAGGCCTGTGCAAGCAGTACCTCTGCAGGAATCCATGTGGTCTGCCCATCGTTTTCTTGCACGAGGCCGCCGAAGCCAACGCGGTAGGAGATGTCGGGACGCTGAAACTCCCATGGGTTGCCATTACGCATCCAGTGGTCAGGGGTTTCGACTTGCTGACCATCCTGGATCGTTTGCAAAAACATGCCAAACTGGTAGCGCAGGCCATAGCCAAACGAAGGCAGTCCGCGCTGCGCAAAAGCATCCATGAAACAAGCGGCCAATCGGCCCAGGCCACCGTTGCCCAGTGCGGCATCGTTCTCCGTCTCCAGCACGTCGGACAGCGACTGCCCGGCCTGCGCCAGCCGTTCGCGCGCGGCGGCATCCGCCCCAAGTGCGGCCAGTGCGTTGCTGAGAGCCCGGCCCATAAGGAACTCCATGGACAGGTAATGCACGCAGCGCACGCCGTCGACACCGACCGCCTGCCGGTCCGCTTCCTGGGTCTGATCCCAGCGTTGCGCCAGGCTGGTCTGGCAGATATGCGACAGGGCACGAAACCACGCCTGCGCCGTGGGATAGGTCGGCATGGCAGCTATCGCGGCAGATACGGTAGGGTGTTGCATCGTGAACGGGGTAGGGGTGGGATGGGTAACGCATACGGTTGGGGGCTGCACTGCCAGCGCATCTGCGATGCAGTCCCACGGCGCTCAAACTATGCAGGAGGGGCGGTGTTTGGCCTACCTAGGGAAATGCATAGGTTCCCGCCTGTATTTCCGAAGGATGAACGGCGGAAATCGCTAGCAGGACATTGCTCTGCGGCACACACTACATCCCGCTGTGGCGATTCATATTTCCTCCACGTTTGTGCGCCCACAATCTGTGGGATTTGCCGCTTTGCCTTTTGCGTTACCAGACCTTTATTCCAATAGCTGAAAGAAATTTGATGAAGACCAACAGACAAGGTGCCTGGTGCCAGGCCTTAGCCAGGATCCTCGGAGCCGCGACCACGCTTGCAGTGTGCCTCGCAGGCGCGCAAACGCCACCGGACGACAAAGGCATGCCGCCCCCGCCTCCGCCCGAGGCGCTGGCGGCCTGCAAGACGCTCAGCAGCGGGGCTGAATGCAGCGTGAAAAGCCCGCAGGGCACCATCACCGGAAGCTGCTGGGCACCCCC
>CANFHZ010000133.1 GCA_947446885.1 Comamonadaceae bacterium | reverse complement strand
TGGTCATCACCCCCGGCCTCCAGCAGCAAGACGCTTGCGCCGCTGTCTTCGCTCAGGCGATTGGCCATGACGCAGCCGGCCGATCCTGCGCCGACGATGATGTAGTCAAACTCTTGCGCTGCCATGGGGTGCACCTTCAGGCCCTGCGCGCCGTGCGGCGGCTGCGGGCGTTTTGCTCGGTGGCCACCGCCACGCGCTCAGGCAACTTGACCACATCCTGCAGGCGTTCGAAGGGGTCGGTCAAATGCGGAATGGCCATGGCTTCGACAAAAAATTCCTGGAAGCGTGGCTCCACCGCCGTCTCGATTTTCTCGACGCGGCGCACCAGGTCTTCAATGACTTTGCGCGAGCCTTTGTCCAGCAAGGCGATGCGTGCGCCGGTACCGGCGGCATTCCCCGCCGAACTGACGTTGCCCAAAATGCAATCGGGAATCATGCCCAGCACCATGGCGTATTTCACGTCGATATGGCTGCCGAAAGCACCAGCCAGGCGGATGCGGTCGACCTTTTCCACGCCCATGCGCTCCATCAGCAGGCGAACGCCAGCGTAGAGCGCGGCTTTGCCCAACTGGATGGCGCGCACATCGTTTTGCAGTATGCGCAAGGCGGGTTTTTCAGCGGTCGCAGGGGCGAGTTCGTAGCAAAAGGTGCGGCCATCCGGCTGCACGCGCGGGGTGCGCGCGGCCAGGTTGCCGTCTATGGTGCCTTCGTGGCGGATGATGCCGGCCAGGTACATCTCGGCCAGCGCTTCGATGATGCCGGAGCCACACACGCCGGTCACGCCGGTGTCGGCCACCGCAGCCGCAAAGCCGGGATCGTCAGACCACAGGTCGCAGCCAATCACCTTGAAGCGCGGCTCCAGGGTTTGCGGGTCAATCCGCACGCGCTCAATCGCGCCGGGCGCGGCGCGCTGACCACAGCTGATTTGCGCGCCTTCAAAAGCCGGTCCGGTCGGGCTGGAGCAGGCCAGCATGCGCTGGTTATTGCCCAGCACGATCTCGGCATTGGTGCCCACATCAACCAGCAGGGTGACAGGTGAATCCAGATCGGGGCGCTCCGCCAGAATCACCCCGGCGGTGTCGGCACCGACGTGCCCTGCGATGCAGGGCAGCACGTAAATGCGGGCATTGCGGTGCACCGCAAAATCAATCTCCGAGGCCCACAGGGTGATGGAGCGGTCGGTCGCCAAGGCAAAGGGTGCGCCACCGAGTTCCACCGGGTTAATGCCCAGCAGCAGGTGGTGCATGATGGGATTGCCGACAAACGTAGCTTCCAGAATGTCCGTGGGCAAAGCCCCGGCGCGCTGCGTCACTTCAAGCGCCAGGGTGTTGAGCGCATCGCGCACCGCGGCAGTCATCTCCACCTCGCCGCCCGGGTTCATCATCACGTAGGAGACCCGGCTCATCAGGTCTTCGCCAAAGCGGATTTGCGGGTTCATGACACCCGCCGAGGCGACCACCTCGCCCGAGGACAAATCGCACAAATGCGCGGCAATCGTGGTCGAACCCACATCGACCGCCAGGCCATAGGCCTTCTCGTGCAGCGCGGGCCAGACGGCCATGATTTGTTTACCCGCGTGCACCGCCACGGTGACCTTCCAGCCACCGGTGCGCAGCGCGGTTTGCAGCTGCTGCACCACCAGAATGTCGCAGGACAAATCGGTCAGCGACCACTCGAACTCCAGCGCATCTTCCAGACGGCGCAAGTCGCCGGAGGGGTCGTGCATGTCCGGCTCTTGCACTTCGACAAAGTACAGACGGATCAGCGGATCCAGATGGATGTCATGCGCTTCGGCTTCTTTGCGCACCACCTGTTTATGCACCTGGCTGCTCGACGGGACATCAATCACCACATCGCCTTGCACCAGCGCGCAGCAGGACAAGCGGCGGCCTTCGGCCAGCGGTTGGGTGGCGCAATAGGCCTCCTCTACCGCCGAGACCGGCGACAAATTCGCGGCATCCGACACCACGCCGTGCTTGGCGAACTCACCTTCGGCCACCAGGACCTGGCAGCGTCCGCAAATACCCCGTCCGCCGCAGACCGAATCAATGTCCACACCGAGCGAGCGCCCGGCTTGCAGGAGAGAGGAACCGAGAGGGAAACGTCCGCGTCGCCCAGAAGGCGTGAAAACGACTAGCGCGTCAGCAACTGCCATGCATTCACCCTTCCCGGCGACGGCGGTTGCTGGTGTCGCGGCGTCCCCGGCCCATTTCGCCGTCCGCACCCACTGCGGGCGCTTCGCGGAACTTGCGGATCCAGCGGAAGCAATCCGGGTCGTGGCCCATCATCACGTCAGCGGCCATGATGGCGCGCACCACTTCGGCATGCAGCGGGTTGGTGATGGCCGAGGTCATACCGGATGCCATGGCCATGGTCAAAAAGCCCGCGTTGATGCCGTTGCGCTCGGGCAGACCGAAGCTGACGTTGGAGGCGCCGCAGGTGGTGTTGACTTTGAGCTCGGTACGCAGGCGGTGCACCAGGCGCATGACCTGCACACCGGCCTGGTTGATCGCGCCAATCGGCATGACCAGCGGATCGACCACCACGTCGCAGGCGGGAATGCCGTAATCGGCGGCGCGTTCAACAATCTTTTTGGCAACCGCAAAGCGCACGTCGGGGTCTTGCGAAATACCGGTCTCGTCGTTCGAAATTGCCACCACGGCGGCGCCGTATTTTTTGACCAGCGGCAGCACGGTCTCGAGGCGGTCTTCTTCACCGGTCACCGAATTAACCAGAGCCTTACCTTTGTAGACCGCCAGACCGGCTTCCAGCGCAGCGACGATGGAGGAGTCGATAGAGATCGGCACGTCGGTCACGCCTTGGACGAGCTGAATCGCCTTGGCCAGCATGCCCGGCTCATCGGCCAGCGGAATACCCGCGTTCACGTCCAGCATATGGGCACCGGCCTCGACCTGCGCCAGCGCGTCAGCGATGACGCGGCTGTAATCGCCGGCCATCATTTCGGCGGCCATGATTTTGCGGCCGGTGGGGTTGATGCGCTCGCCGATGATGACGAAGGGGCGGTCAAAGCCGATAACGACCTCTTTGGTCGCGGAGCTGATGATGGTATCGGTCACGCTACATCCTTTGAATAGAAAAAATAAACCGGAAAAACAGGTCAGGCCGTCGCCGTGACGGGGGGGGGAATATGCGCCACCTCGGGGGCAGACCCGTCGCGCCCCGGATACCAGGGCACACGGCCTTGCAGCACGCCGGAATTGGTGACGATCTCGGGCACCGAGTCTTCCTGCCGGTAGGCCATGATGTGCACCCCGGCCACGCCCTTGATCTCTTTGACTTCCTGCACGATTTCGGTACAGATTTTGCGCCCCTCGGCTGCGGGCTTTTCAGCCCCTGCCATGCGCTTGATGATGGCATCGGGAATGTGCACGCCGGGCACATTGCTGCGCATCCACTCCGCCACCTTGGCCGAGCGCATCGGGCCCACGCCCACCAGAATGAACACCTTGCCCAGCAAGCCCAGGTCTTCGACTTCTTGCATGAAGGTGCGCAGGCGCGGCACGTCGTAGCAATACTGGGTTTGGATGAACTGGGCACCGGCCTCGACTTTTTTCGCCAGGCGCTGGGCGCGCCAATCGAAGGGTTGGCCGAAAGGGTTGGCCGCGGCTCCGAAGAACACGCGCGGTGCGAAGGTGACTTTGCGTCCGCTCTGGAAGCGGTACGCATCGCGCATATCGCGGCCAATCTCCAGCAGCGACATGCAGTCCAGATCAAACACCGGCTTGGCTTGCGGATGGTCACCGCTTTGCACCCCGTCGCCACTCAAGCACAACATATTGCACACGCCCATGGCCGCGCCACCCAGGATGTCGCCCTGGATCGCAATGCGGTTTTTGTCGCGGCAGGAAATCTGCATGACCGGCGCATAGCCCACGCGGGTCAGCAGCGCGCACACCGCCAGGCTGGACATGTGGCAGTTGGCACCGCTGCCGTCGGTGGCGTTGATCGCGTCCACATAGCCGTCAAACACCTTGGCGCGGCGGTAAACCTCGCTGGGGTCGGCCGAATCCGGCGGCTCCAGCTCGGCGGTAATAGCAAAGCCGCCGCTGCGCAGCACGCGCTCCAGACGACCGGGCGATGTATGGCCTGGCAAGATGGGCAAGGGGTAGCCGGGCACCGGTTCGTCGTCGAACTTCATGCTGCTTTCTCCTGCACCGGCTTGGGCGCTTTGTCTTGTGCCACCTTCAACCAGGATGACTTACCTTTGAGGCGGGCATCCACCGCAAACTGCACGACCTTGATCGCCTCGCGGCCTTCGCGCATGCGCTGGCTCCCCGCAAAACCCTCGACCCAGACGCAACGCATCTCGGGCTTCACCTCGCAATTGCCATTGGCCCGCACACCACCGCAAGGGCCGTTGCGTATGGTTTTCGGGCAGTTCATGGAACACGACATGCCGGTGGAGCTGAGCGCGCACTGGCCGCACATCTGGCAGTCAAACAAAAAGCCTTTGACCACTTGTTCAACGGCAGCAACCGGCTTTTCCAAACGTTCGTAGCCGATGGCATTCCACAGCGGGTGCAGGGCCACGAACACGCGCTCAAAGCCGGCATAAAAAATTTCCATCGCGCGCGCGTGTCGCACCGACCACCTGCGAACTGCGTACATCAGGCCGCTCCGCTGTCGCTGGCTGCGTCCGCAGCAGCGACCGAAGGCGACGCCAGGGTTTCGTCAACGCCGTGGGCGCGGATGATGCGCAGCAAGTCCTCGTCGGAGTAATGGGCTTCGATGCGGGCGGCTTCGGCATTGGCTTCGGCTTGCAAATCGTCGCCACAGGCGCGCGGGTCGCTGCGCTTCCAGTCAGCCAAATAGTCGCCCGAGCTGGCTTTGCCGGCACGCATGGCGGCGCGGTCAACCGCTTCTTGAAAACGGTGCGAAAGCTGGATCTTGGCGGTCTCACGCCCGGCCTTGACCAGCACCTGAGCGGGCACATCACGCCACGAAATCACGATCAGTTTTGCCATTGAATCACCTGTGTATGCCCGGCAGCGGGCGGTCGAGAAAATGCCTGTTGGGCTTGGCCCAGGCTGCTGGCCAAATCACCGTAGCCGGTGAGCTTGATTTCACAGCGCAGGCCCAAGCGGTCAGCGGCGGCCTGCGCCTGTGCGTAGGCCTCGGGCTTGGGGGCTTGCGCCAGATAAACCAGCTTGCGGTAATTGCCGAAATATTCCTGCAAAAGCTGCGGATGGCGGTCTATGCCCAGCCCGCGAATCACCAGCCGGTCAAAGTGACGCAATAAAAAATCCGTGAGGTAAAAGGTGCCTAATTCCTGTTCGGCCATCTCGGCAAAGGCCGCGCTACCCGCATAAAACTCGTAGCAGTGCGCGCCAGCAATGCGCTCCACGCCTTCTTCCTGCAACACCTTGTCCAGCAGCCCGCCCGTGCCGCAATCGGCATAGGCCACGAATATGTTGTCGTAGCGCGCGCGCAGGCCCCGGATCTTGGCTTGCACCGCGCCCGGAATTTTCTCGGGCCGGTTGTGCAATTCGGCGGGCAGGCAGGTGACGTCCACATGGCTCCAACGGTTGGCTTGGGTGATGGCGATCACTTCGCGGGCAATGGCGCCGCAGGCAATCACCAGGGTGGAGGCGGCAACGGCGGTCATCGGTGCGTGTGCGCAGACTGCCGGGCGCGCCCGGACCTATCAGGCGTGGGCTGCAGCGCGGCGCGCAGCGATCAGGGTTTTGGCCGTCTCCACCGCCATACCCGCATCACGGCAGTAAGCGTCTGCGCCTACGGCTTTGCCGAATTCTTCATTGAGAGGCGCACCGCCAACCAGCACAATGAAGTCATCACGCAAGCCCTTTTCCTTCAGCGTGTCGATGACCACTTTCATATACGGCATGGTCGTGGTGAGCAAGGCCGACATGCCCAGAATGTCGGGCTTGTGCTCTTCCAGCGCGGCCAGGTATTTTTCGACCGCGTTGT
>CANFHZ010000132.1 GCA_947446885.1 Comamonadaceae bacterium | reverse complement strand
GCCAGGGCGCGGCCTGTTGGCAATGCTGCACGCGGTTACTCAAAGTGCCCAGATGGCGGCTGCGGATCTGCACCATATCGCCCAGGTGGTGGGTGAAGCCGCCACCCGGCCGGTCACGGTCCTGGGTGGGCGCAAACAAGGTACCCAAAAACAGCATGAAACCGTCCGGATACTGGTGCGCGCTCAGCACCTGGTCCACCAGATCGAGGGGGTCGCGGCTGATTTGCGCCATGGCGTTGGTGCCGTGCATGACAAAGCCGTCTTCCCCGCGCACTTCGAGTTGCAGCACCTCGGCGCGCACATCGTCCAGGCTGTAGCTAGCGTCAAACAGGCGGATGAAGGGGCCGATGGCAGTGGACGCGTTGTTGTCCTTGGCCTTGCCCAGCAGCAGCGCGCTGCGGCCTTCGATGTCACGCAAGTTCACGTCGTTGCCCAGGGCAGCACCCTGGATCTGGCCACGGCTGTTGACGGCCAGCACCACCTCCGGCTCGGGGTTGTTCCAGTGGGAGTCATCGCGTATGCCGACAAAGCTGCCCGTGCCCACCGCCGACATGACCGGCGCTTTGGTAAACACCTCGGCATAGGGGCCTATGCCCACTTCCAGGTACTGCGACCAAATGCCTTGGGCCTGCAAGGCTTCTTTGAGTTGCAGGGCTTGTGGAGAACCGGGTTGGACGGCCGACAAATCGGTGCCAATTTGCGCCAGCACCTGGGCGCGTATGGCCTCGGCGCGGCTGGCGTCGCCACCGGCTTTTTCTTCAATGACGCGCTCCACCATGCTGGTGGCGAAGGTGACGCCGGCCGCCTTGATGACCTGCAAATCGCAAGGCGCCAGAAAAAACGCCCGGCTGCCGTCCCGCGTGGCCTCATGGCTGTTCAGCAACACGGCATCTACCGAGCCAACCCGTGTGCCCACGCAGCCGCGCACCAGCGCAGCCGGATCCGGGGCGTCCAGCAGCGTGCTCATGGTGGCCACGTGCGCCGACAGGTCGTAGACGCCGTCATTGCGCAACACGGCAACCGAGGGGCCGCCCCGCCCTGCGGGCTTCCAGATGCGGGTCACCAGGGTGCCGGTGCACCCGTCTTCAGGGAGTAGAGAGTGTGGTGTCATGGCGCGTATTAGAACGTGCCTTCGCCATGCGCCACGGCAGCGCAGCTTGGTTCAAGCGCCAGGTGCCCCGGAGGCAGCCCGTGACCGTGTTGGAACAGCCCTGCCGGCTGGGGTGAGCCAGCGGCGGAACGAGCGGCACGTGGTCCCAGTGAATAAGCGCATCCGGAACCACTGAACGTCTTGTTGGAGGCGGGGCCGAAACGGCGTGCCGCATCACGCCCTCCCTAAAAATGAATCACCGTCCGAATCGACTTGCCTTCGTGCATCAAATCAAAGGCTTCATTGATTCGCTCCAGGGGCATGGTGTGGGTCACAAAGGGGTCGAGGGCGATCTCGCCGCGCATGGCTTGCTCCACCATGCCGGGCAGTTGGGTACGGCCCTTCACGCCGCCAAACGCGCTGCCGCGCCAGACGCGGCCGGTGACGAGTTGGAAGGGGCGGGTGCTGATTTCCTGGCCCGCACCGGCCACACCGATGATGATGCTCTCGCCCCAGCCTTTGTGGCAGCACTCCAGCGCGGCGCGCATCACCTGCACATTGCCGATGCACTCAAAACTGAACTCGACACCACCATCGGTCATGCCGACGATGACTTCTTGTATGGGCTTGTCAAAGTCGCCCGGGTTGATGCAGTCGGTCGCGCCCATGACGCGGGCCAGATCGAACTTGCCCGGGTTGGTATCGATGCCGATGATGCGCCCGGCCCCCGCCATGCGCGCGCCCTGCACCACAGCCAGGCCGATGCCACCCAAGCCGAATACCGCAACCGTGTCACCGGGTTTGACCTTGGCAGTGTTGCTGACCGCGCCCAGGCCCGTGGTGACGCCGCAGCCCAGGAGGCAGACTTTTTGCGGATCAGCGGCAGGGTTGATTTTGGCCAGGGACACTTCGGCCACCACGGTGTATTCGCTGAAGGTGCTGGTGCCCATGTAATGGAACAGCGGCTGGCCCTGGTAGCTCAGGCGCGATGTGCCGTCGGGCATCACGCCCCGCCCCTGGGTGGCGCGCACTGCCTGGCACAAATTGGTTTTGCCCGAAAGACAAAATTTGCACATGCGGCATTCGGCGGTGTACAGCGGAATCACATGATCGCCCGGCGCCACGCTGGTCACGCCCTCGCCCACCTCCACCACGATGCCTGCGCCCTCATGGCCCAGCACTGCCGGAAACAAGCCCTCAGGGTCGTCGCCGGACAAGGTGTACGCGTCGGTATGGCACACGCCGGTATGGCTGATGCGCACCAGCACCTCGCCTTTGCGCGGCGGCGCGACGTCGATCTCCACCACCTGCAAAGGCTGCTGAGGCCCAAAGGCGACTGCTGCGCGTGATTTCATATGTTTCTCCTGAACTGGATAGCAATATAGCCGCCTATGCGGGCTGCCGTGCCGAGCCAGGTGCCCCTACCTGATGTGGACTGCGCCAACACACAGCTGCACCACGCGACTTACACGCCGTAGATGTATAAATGCGCCTTTCAATTCAGGAGCACCCCATGGGACTTTTCGACATGTTCAAAACCGAAGCACCCAAACTCACGCCCAAGCTTGCGCTGGCATCGGGTCTTCTGTACACCATGGCATCCGACGGACAGATAGAGCAAGAGGAGATCGGTCATCTGCAATCCGTGGTGGGCAGCGATGAGCAGCTGATCCAATCGGCTATCAAATACCTGCGCGCAGTGCCCTACGAGCAGTTTCTGACCGAGGCGAACGCCCTGCTCAACCCGCAGCAAAAACTCTGCGTGCTGATCAACATGGCCGATTCGCTGTTGTCCGATGGACGCGCCGCGGCGTCCGAACAAACCGCTTTCAACAAAGCACTCGCAGGCTTCGGCATGACCGAAGACGGTTTCAAGCCCTATTTCGAGACGCTGGCCGTTAAAAACAATCGCTCGATTTTTTGACCCGATACAACAGCCGTGAGCCGCTCCCGGACTGCGATTACCCGGCGACAGTGGCTGGCGCTAGCGGCTGCGACGGGCACGTGCGCAGCCCATGCTGCCGCCCCCAAACCGCAGCCATGGCCGCGTCAGAAGCCTCAGCCCACACTGAACTTTTCCACGCTAGACGATGGGTCGTGGAAGCTGTCTGAGCAAGCCGGGCAGGCTGTCTTGCTGAATTTCTGGGCCAGTTGGTGCGAACCCTGTCGGGCTGAAATGCCATCGCTGCAGCGCCTCGGAGCGCGTCACGCGCAGATAGGTTTGAAGGTGCTTGCCGTGAACTACCGCGAGCCGCCGGATACCGTGCGACGCTTCATGGCCACTACGGGCATAACCCTGCCGGTGCTGCTGGACGCGGACGGCGCGGCGGCCAAGTCACTGGGTATTGGCGTCTTCCCCACCACGGTGGTGATGGATCGCCGGGGCCGCATCCGGTTTACGGTGACCGGCGAATGCGCGTGGGATCAGGAACCCGCCACGCGCTGGCTGCGCGACGTCCTTCAGTCGGCCTGAAACGAGGGGTAGCCCGCTGCGTCGGTGGCCTGGGTCAGCGCCTGGACAGTCGTTTTCTCATCGTCATAAGTGACCTTGGCCGTGCGGCGCGCGTAACTGACGACCGCCTTTTTCACGCCGGAGACTTTCATCAAAGCAACGCGAATGGTGACCGGGCAGGTGGCGCAATCCATGGTGGGTACGGTAAGCGTGACCTGCTGAACCGCAGCGAGCGCCGGTAAGGACGCGAGGAGTACAACCACCGATAGAAGGAACTTGTTCAAACGCATACGGCACCGCACTCCATTAGTAAAACCAAGGGGCCGCCAGCGGGACCAGCAAGGGCACCAGCGTGATCAGCAACACCAGCCAGAACCAGTTACGCACCTGGTGGCTGACGGGTTGGCACACGAGGTCTGTTTCGCATACGGCCTGCATCTGCGCCGACCTGCCGTAAATTCGCCACGCCGCCCATGCCAAAGCACCGAAAGCCAAGGCCAGCAAGCCATCCGAATACGGCTCCATGACCCGCAACTGGCTGATCCAGGCACCGGATATACCGGCCAGTGCCAAGGCCAGCGGCAGCACACAGCACGTGGAGGCCAGCAAGGCCGCCAAACCCGCCAACGCCAAGGCCGGTGCGGGCGGGCGGGCCTCATCAGCAGGTGGCACTTCCAGACTCGGCGTGGCTTCCATGTGATCTATCAAACGCTGATTCAGGCAGTGATTTCGCGCGCCGTGATTTGGTACGCAAACGCATCCGGGTCATAGGGGTCGCGCAGGCCTGTGGCGGTTTGCGCCTGCGGGTACATAAAGAACGGCAATTTCTTGTTCTCGGACTGGGGCAGCGTCACATCACTGGCCGTGTTGTAGCCCATCCAATTACCTTCCCAGCTGCCGAACAAGGCTTTGCGCACCGGCGTCACGATGGGGTGGCCCGCGTCCTTGATCCACTCGGCGGTTTCCTGGCGCATGACTTTGGTCACATCGGCCGGGTCCATCGCCACCCAACCCTGGGCCTGCAGATACACCTCGGCGCGGCAGTGCTGCGCGCCCTTCAGGTTGGCCGGGTTGCCGCCGAGCTCGCGGTAGCCGAAGGCGCTGGGCACCAGGCGGATGCCGTAAATATCTCGGGCAGGGATACCGACCGCGCGGCACAGGCCGACAAACAGCGAGTTGATGTCTGCGCACTTGCCGCTCAGGTTCTCGGTCTCCAGCATGGTCTTGATGTCACCAACGCCGCAGCCGCGCACCTTGGGCTCGCGGTAGGTGCTGATGACCACCCAATCAAAAATGCGCTGGGCTTTTTCCTGGTCGGTGCGCGCGCCGCTGACGATTTGCGTGGCCACTTTGCGCACGATGCCGTCGGTGGTGATCAGCTCGCTGGCCTCAGTCCACCGGCGCAACTCTGCGGCGTCTTCGGTAACTGCCGGCTTGCGCTGGCTCCAGTCGGCAGCGCGGTTTTGGGTTTGGACGCGGTTGACCAGGGTGACGGTCGGTTGGGCGCTGTCCGCTGCAAAGCTGGCCACCAAGGTGGCAGCACCTGTGGCCTTGTCGCGCACCAAGTCCAGGTTGGCACCGTCGCCGCTGTAGCTCACATCCACCGTGCGCTGCCACGGCGTGTCTAAAGAAGCCACAGGCAGCCAGACGCGCGTGGCCCCGGATGCAGCCTTGATCTGCACGGTAGTCGTCACGTCAAAGGTGCGCCAGCCTTCAGGTTTGGGCTCAAAGCGGCGCACTGCGTCCTGCGCGCGCAATTCGCTGCTACCAGAAAAAACCAGGGAAGCGCAGAAGGCTTGCAAGACGCTGCGGCGGGACATAGAAGTGTGCATGGGGGATGGGAACAGAAAGGGAAAAAGTGCGGAATGGGCAGGAGGGCCAATCCATAAGCCTGCGCGTTACCGTTGGGCTTTGGATTTTACGCGGCCACCCGGCAACTATGGGTGCGGACGGGCGCCCGCCTCTTGCTTACAGGGCGTATCCATGCGCACGAATCAGCGCCTTGGCCCGCTCACTGCGCAAAAACTGCAGTAGCGCGGTGGCTGCCGGGTTGTTGATTCCTTTGGTCAACAATATTGCGTCCTGCTGAATCGGCGCGTGCAAGTTGTCCGGAACCATCCAGGCCGACCCTTGCGTGACCTTGCCATCCAGGTACACCTGCGACAAGGCGACAAAACCCAGTTGCGCGTTTTCGGTGGCAACGAACTGGTAGGTCTGCGCAATGTTTTCACCTTGGACGAACTTGGGCTGCAGCGCCTGCACAACACCCAGCTTGGTCATCGTCTCCATCGCCGCCGCGCCATAGGGCGCCAATTTCGGATTGGCCAGGGCGATGCGCTGGAATGTGCCGCTGCGCAAAACCTCGCCTTTGTCATCCACCAAGCCAGGCTGCTTGCTCCACAGTACCAGTTTGC
>CANFHZ010000131.1 GCA_947446885.1 Comamonadaceae bacterium | reverse complement strand
ATGGCGCGGACGTTTTGCGGCTTGGCAGTGGGCATGGTCGGGGCCTCGGGTTAAGGGCTGCACGCAAGTACCGGACGGTGGTCAAACCGGCTGTTGTCGAAAATATTTTTGCCGGACGGCTGATTTACGGGAAAACCGCCTTGACGAACGTCAGATTCTTGTTACAGTAATTTACATCATAAGTGTCAATTGGGATTGACAGCATGGAAAATTTACTGAGTTTGATCCAAGGGCCTGCCGATGTGCGGCGTCTACCACGCTGGCAGTTGCGTACGCTGGCAGACGCGTTGCGGGCCTTTCTGCTCGATAGCGTATCCAAGACCGGCGGCCATCTGAGCTCCAACCTGGGCACTGTCGAGTTGACCGTGGCCTTGCACTACGTCTACAACACGCCTGACGACCGGCTGGTCTGGGACGTAGGCCATCAGACCTACCCCCACAAAATACTCACCGGGCGGCGCGAGCGCATGGCCACTTTGCGCCAGCAGGGCGGTTTGAGCGGGTTTCCGCGCCGCAGCGAGAGCGAGTTTGACACCTTCGGTACGGCGCATTCGTCCACCAGCATCTCCGCCGCCTTGGGTATGGCGCTGGGGGCGCAGCACCAGGGTTCAGACCGCCACGCGGTGGCCATCATCGGTGATGGTGCAATGACTGCCGGCATGGCCTACGAGGCCATGAACAACGCCGGCATCAGCAAGGCGCGCATGCTGGTGGTGCTCAATGACAACGACATGTCCATCAGCCCGCCCGTGGGTGCGCTCAACCGCTACCTGGGCAAGCTGCTCAGCGGCTCCTTTTATTCGGCGGTGCGTGAGACCGGCAAAGTGGTTTTGCAGGTGGCACCGCCCCTGCGCGAGCTGGCCCGGCAGATTGAAGCCCAAGCGCGCCGCGCGGCGGGTTTCCCGACCATTTTCGAGGAACTGGGCTTCAACTATGTGGGCCCGGTCGATGGCCACGATGTGGATGCGCTGGTTAACGCCTTGCACAAAGTACGCAACGCCAGCGGCCCGCAGTTTTTGCATGTGATCACCCAAAAAGGGCACGGCTACGCGCCAGCCGAGGCCGACCCGGTGGCCTACCACGGGCCGGGCAAGTTTGATCCGGCAGTCGGTTTGAAACCCGCCACCACCCCGCAAAAGCCGACCTTCACCCATGTGTTTGGGCAGTGGCTGTGCGATATGGCAGCCTGCGATCCCAAGCTGGTAGCGATTACCCCGGCCATGCGCGAGGGTTCGGGCATGGTCGAGTTTGACCGCCGCTACCCCGACCGCTTTTACGATGTGGGCATTGCCGAACAGCACGCGCTGACCTTTGCTGCTGGGCTGGCCTGCGAAGGCATGCGTCCCGTTGTCGCGATTTATTCGACCTTTTTGCAGCGCGCCTACGACCAGCTGATCCACGACGTAGCCTTGCAAAAACTGCCCATGGTTCTGGCCCTGGACCGCGCCGGCATTGTGGGAGCCGACGGGGCTACGCACGCCGGCGTTTTTGATATTCCCTTTTTGCGCTGCGTGCCCGATGTCAGCATCGCCTGTCCGGCGGATGAGAACGAGTGCCGCCAGTTGCTCAGCACCGCCTACCAGCAAGACCACACGGTTGCGGTGCGCTACCCGCGCGGTGCGGGGGTGGGCGTGGCGGTGCAAACCGATTTGTCGCCCCTGCCATTCGGTCAGGCCGAGCAGCGGCGCAGCGGAAAAACCATCGCCATCCTGGCATTCGGCACCCTGCTGTACCCGGCGCTGGCCGCAGGCGAAGCGCTGGACGCCAGCGTGGTCAATATGCGCTGGGCCAAGCCGCTGGATACGGCCATGCTGGCGCGCATGGCCGCTGAGCACGCGGTTCTGGTCACGGTTGAAGAAGGCGCGCTGATGGGCGGAGCGGGGTCGGCGGTGCTGGAATACCTGGCCGATGCCGGTCTAGCTGTGCCGCTTTTGCGCCTGGGTATCAGCGATGCATTCACCGAACACGGCGACCCGGCCAAGTTGCTGGCGCAAATGGGCCTGGACGCGGCGGGCATCGAGGCCTCTATCCGTGCCCGGTTTGCCGATGTGCTGGAACGCGCACGCCACCCGGCGGTGTACGACATGAGCAAACGGCGGGTCGCCTGAGCATGGCGGTCTGGGCCATCGGGCTGAACCACCACACGGCACCCGTGGACGTGCGCGGACGCTTTGCGTTTGCGCTGGACCAGATCGGCCAGCAGCTCGACCACTTGCGCAGCGCCGTCAGCCCGCACCTGGAAGCAGCCATTCTTTCCACCTGCAACCGCACGGAGATGTATTGCTCGGGCGGCACCGAACACATGCCGCAGACCCTGGACTGGCTGGCCCAGGCCGGTGGCGTGCCGCCGCAGGCGCTGCGCGAATACAGTTACAGCCACCAGGATGAGCATGCGGCGCGCCACGCCTTCCGGGTTGCCAGCGGGCTCAACTCCATGGTTCTGGGCGAGCCGCAAATCCTGGGGCAAATGAAAGACGCAGTGCGCGCCGCGTCAGACGCCGGGGCCCTGGGCAGCACGCTCAACCAGCTGTTCCAGCGCTCGTTTTCGGTGGCCAAAGAGGTGCGCAGCGCCACGGAAATCGGCTCCCACTCCATCAGCATGGCTGCTGCTGCCGTGCGGCTGGCTGGACAATTGTTTGAAAACCTGGGCCGCACCCGGATTTTGTTTGTCGGCGCAGGTGAGATGATCGAGCTATGCGCCACCCACTTCGCCGCCAAGAAGCCGCTTGCCATGGTGATCTCCAACCGCACCCGTGCGCGCGGCGAGCAGCTGGCGGCGCAGCACGGCGCACAGGTGATGGGCCTGGCCGAACTGCCCGATCGCTTGCACGAGTTCGATATTGTGGTCAGTTGTACGGCCAGCACCCTGCCCATCATCGGGTTGGGTGCGGTAGAGCGGGCACTGAAAAAGCGCAAACACCGCCCCATGTTTTTAGTCGACCTGGCGGTGCCCCGCGATATCGAGATGGAGGTCAAATCCCTGAACGACGCGTACCTCTACACGGTGGACGATTTGGCCCATGTGGTCAAAGCCGGCCAGGAGCTGCGCCATGCGGCGGTGGCGCAGGCAGAGTCCATCATCGACGGTGGTGTCAAGGCTTTTGCCCATTGGATGGAGCAGCGCCATACCGTGCCCCTGATCAAGCAGGTGCAGGAACAAACCGACCAGTGGCGGCGTGCGGAGTTGGCACGCGCTCTCAAGATGCTGGAGCGGGGCGAGGACGCCGCCACGGTGCTGGAGACCATGTCGCGCGGACTGACCCAAAAAATGCTGCATGGCGCTTTGCACGAGTTGCGCAGCGCCGAGGCCGAGGCCCGTACCCAGGCCTGCGGCAGCGTTCAGCGTTTTTTTCTGGGCCGGCGGCGCTAGCTGCTGGCTTGGGTGCGCCGTGCTGAGCGTGCAGCAGCTCGCTTGCGAGCGCGGCCGCAAGCGGCTTTTTTCTGACCTGAATTTTGAGGTGCAGTCCGGCCAATGCCTACAGGTCCACGGCGCGAATGGCGCAGGCAAGACGTCCTTGCTGCGCATCGTGTGTGGTCTGGCCGAGTCCGTGCAGGGCCAAGTGTGTTGGCGCGGCGCGGACACGCGGCTCGATCCGGGCGCGTTCCGCGCCGAGTTGGTCTATCTGGGCCACGCGCCGGGATTGAAAGACGAGCTCAGCGCGGCAGAAAACCTCGACTACCAAAGCCGGATCGATGGCTGCGCGCTGAGTCCGCAGCACATTGCGGCAGCCTTGCAGCGCGTCGGGCTAGGCCGCCAGCAACACCTGCCTGTGCGCCGTTTTTCGCAGGGCCAAAAGCGCCGCGCCGCGCTGGCACGGCTCATCGCCCGCCCAGCCCGCTTGTGGGTACTGGACGAGCCCCTGGCCGCGCTGGACCAGGCGGCCCAGCAGCTGGTCTCGGAGCTGGTGGCGGACCACTTGCAAGCCGGTGGGCTGGCACTGGTGACCAGCCACCAGCCCTTGGGCGTGGCGTCCATGGAGCTGAGGTTGGGCGCATGAGCGGGCACCTGCACGCTTGCGCCGCCCTGCTGCGCCGCGATCTGCGCAGTGCCGCGCGCCGCCCGGGGGATGTGGCCACGCCGCTGTTCTTTTTTGTGGTGGTCTCGGCCCTGTTCCCGCTGGCCATTGGGCCGGAACTGGGCACTTTGCGCTTGATTGGGCCGGGCATTGTCTGGGTAGGCGCGCTGTTGAGCAGCATCCTGGCCATGCACAGGCTGTTCGCCGCTGATCTGGCCGATGGCAGCCTCGAACAGCTGGCGCTGTCGCCCACGCCCTTAGGGCTACTGGTGGCGGCCAAGGTGCTGGCGCATTGGCTGCTCACGGGCGCGCCCTTGGTGCTGGTGGCGCCGCTGATTGCCGTGCAGTTTGATATGGATTCCGACTCCACCCAGGTGCTCTTGCTGGTTTTGTTGCTGGGCACGCCCGTGCTGTCATTGATTGGCGCAGTGGGCGCGGCCCTGACCCTGGGTTTGCGGGGCGCGGAGTTGCTGCTATGTCTGCTGGTGCTGCCCCTCTATATTCCTGTGTTGGTCTTCGGTGCCGGGGCGGTGCAGGCCCAGCTGGGCGGACTGGGCGCGCAGGCGCATATGTCGGTGCTGCTGGCCCTGCTCTCGGTTGCGGTTTTTTTGTGTCCCTGGGCGGGTTCGGCTGCATTGCGCATCGCCCTGGAATAAGGAATTTTTTGTATGTTTTGGTTGCAGTACGCCGCTCCTCAGCGCCTGTATGGGCTGGCCGGTCGCATCTACCCGCTGGCTTTTGCGCTGGCGGCGGTCTTGGCGGTGGCGGGTTTGTATCTGGGCTTCTGGGTCGCACCCGCCGACTTCCAGCAGGGGCAGGCTTACCGCATCATTTTTATCCACGTTCCCGCGTCATGGATGTCCATGGTGATTTATGTCGCCATGGCGTTCTGGGCCTGGCTGGGGCTTGGTTTCAAGACCCGTGTCTCCGGCATGATGACCCAGGCCCTGGCACCGACCGGGGCCTTGTTTTGCTTTTTGTCGCTGTGGACTGGTGCCCTGTGGGGAAAGCCCATGTGGGGCGCCTGGTGGGTGTGGGACGCGCGCCTGACTTCTGAGCTGATTTTGCTGTTTCTCTACTTGGGTTACATCGCTCTGACCCGCGCTATTGACGATCCGCGCCGTGCCGACCGCGCAGGTGCCGTGGTGGCGCTGGTCGGCGTGGTCAACGTGCCCATCATTTACTTTTCGGTCAAGTGGTGGAACACCCTGCACCAGGGTGCATCGGTCTCCTTGACCAAATCACCCAGCATGGCGGCCGTCATGCTGTGGGCCATGCTGGTGATGACCCTGGCTTTTTGGGCTTATGCGGTGGGCATGGCCTTCTACCGGGTGCGCCAGACGATACTGGAACGCGAGTACGAGGCCGCATGGGTCGGTGAATTGAAGGAAATGGCAGCATGAACTGGAATAGCTGGGCTGAGTTTTGGGACATGGGCGGCTACGCTTTGTATGTGTGGGGAAGCTATGGCGTGGTCCTGGCCGGTGTGGCGCTGGAGCTCTGGCTGGCGCTGCGCGAACGCGGTGCGGTGCTGGCGGCATTGCGCCGCAACCGGGACGAGGTGTTGGCCGGAGACGCTGCATGAAGCCGCGCCACCAGCGCCTGGCCTTGATTGGCGGCGGGCTTGTATGCCTGGGTCTGGCTGCCGCTTTTGTGCTCAATGCCTTTAACAGCAACCTGGTGTTTTTCTTCAGTCCGACCCAGGTCACTGCGGGCGAGGCGCCCAAGTCCGGTGTGTTCCGCGTCGGTGGTCTGGTCAAGGACGGCTCGCTGCAGCGCTCTGGCATGGATGCGCGCTTCATCGTGACCGACACCACCCACGAAGTGGAGGTGGTGTACCAGGGATTGTTGCCCGATTTGTTCAAGGAAGGGCGCGGGGTGGTGGCCCAGGGCAAATTGGATGCCCAAGGCCGTTTCTCGGCCAGCGAGGTGCTGGCCAAGCATGACGAAAACTACATGCCGCCCGAGGCCAAGCAGGCCCTTACCGAAGCGGCCATGCGCCGCGCCGCGGAGTCGGCTAAACCCTGAGACAGGTTGACAGGCGGGCGGCGGGTGATCAGGCCAGTTGCTCGTCGATGAACGCCGCCATTTGCGATTTGCTCAAGGCGCCGACTTTGGTGGCGGCGAGCTTGCCGTCTTTGAACAGCATCAGGGTTGGAATGCCGCGGATGCCGAGTTTGCCGGGGATTTCACGGTTCTCGTCCACATTCATTTTGGCGATTTGCAGCTT
>CANFHZ010000130.1 GCA_947446885.1 Comamonadaceae bacterium | reverse complement strand
GTGCGGGCTTGGGGCGTCAAGCTTTGCGCTGTGTGATGCTGTCGGCCAGCACGCACAAAATCTCAAACAACATGGTCGCGCCCACCAGCGCGGTGTTGCCGCTGGGGTCAAACGGGGGCGAAACTTCAACCACGTCGCCACCGATCAGCTTGAGGCCGCGCAGGCCGCGTACCACGTGCTGGGCTTCGAGCGTTGTCATGCCACCGATTTCAGGCGTGCCGGTGCCGGGGGCGTAGACCGGGTCGAGCGCGTCCACGTCAAAGCTGACGTAGGTGGCGCCGTCGCCCACCACGCGACGCGCTTCGCCAATCGTGCCTTGCACGCCCAGGGCGTTGAACTCGTCGATGTCGATGACGCGGATACCTTGTTCCTGGCCCCAAGTGTCTTCGGCGTCGCTGTAGAGCGCGCCACGGATACCGATTTGCACCGTGCGTTTCGGGTCCAGCAGACCCTCTTCCACGGCGCGGCGAAAGGGCGTGCCGTGCGTGTATTTGAAGCCGCCGAAGTAGCCGTCCCAGGTGTCGGTGTGCGCGTCAAAGTGCACCATGCCCAGGGGGCCGGTGTGCTTGACGATGGCGCGCATGACCGGCAAGGAGACCAGATGGTCGCCGCCCACAGACAGGGGCGCGATGCCGGCGCTGCACACGCCGCTGAAAAAGGTTTCGATGCGGGCGAGCGAATCCATCAAATCCACCGGGTTGACCGGCGTGTCGCCCAGGTCGGCGCAGTTGCACAGCGAAAAGGGCGCGATGCCGCTGGCGCGGTTGACGTTGCGGATCATGGTGGAGATGTCACGCACCTGGCGCGGGCCGTGGCGGGCACCTGGGCGGTTGGTGGTGCCGCCGTCCCAGGGGATACCGACCAGACCGATGTCGACATCGGCAAATTCGGGATCGGTTTTTTGCACATAGGGCAGGCGCATCAGCGTGGCCAGCCCGGCAAAGCGCGGCATCACCGAGCCGGTGATGGGTTTGAAAAATTCGCGTGGCGTGCTCACATCCGGCCCCTCCAGGGTACAACTTTGCGCTCAACCCAGCGCATCAACAAATCAAAGGCGAAAGCCACCGAGCCAATGACGATGATGCCCATCACCACAATGTCCGTGCGCAGGAAGTTGGACGCGTTCAAGACCATCTGGCCCAGGCCCACATTGGCGGCCACCATTTCTGCAGCCACCAGCGTGCTCCAGCCGAAACCGATCGAGATGCGCATGCCCACCAGAATTTCGGGCATGGCTGCGGGCAGCACCACATGCCAGATCACCTGGCTGTAGCTCGCACCCATGGAATAGGCGGCGTTCATCTGCTCTTGCGAAGCGCTGCGCATGCCCGAGCGCGCTGCCATGGCCAGCGGCGCGAAGCAGCTGAGGTAAATCAGCAAAACTTTGGGCAACTCGTCAATGCCAAACCAGATGATGATCAGTGGCAGATAGGCCAATGGCGGCAGGGGTCGCAGCAGCTCGATGGGCGGGTCAAAAATGCCACGCCAGAAACGCGACATGCCCATGGCAATACCCACCGGAATCGCTGTCAGGCAACCCAGCGCAAATGCGGCAAATACCCGCAGCAAACTGGCCAGAAAGTGCTGCCACAGCGGCTTGTCGTTGGCCGTACCGGTCAGGTATTCATAAAACTGCTGAAAAGTCGCTTGCGGCGAGGGCAGAAAGATCGGTTTGATCCAGCCCATATTGGTGGACACAAACCACAGCACAAAAAATGCAGCGATGGTGACCGTGGTGATGAACGCGCTGGAGCCTTCGCCGGGAATTTTGAATGCGCTGGTTTTGAGCGCCGGGGTGGATGCGTCAGACATGGGCGGCCTCGCGTTGGTGGATGATGGACAGGACTTCTTCGCGCAGGCGTATGAATTCGGGCTCGGACTTGACTTTGCGCGGGTCGCCGTGCTCCAGATACTGGCGCGAGAAAGGCACGTCGTCATAGGTGTGCGTGATGCGACCGGGGCTGGGGCTCATCACGATCAGGCGGGTCGCCAGGAACAGCGCCTCTTCTACTGAATGGGTAATGAAGAACACCATTTTGTTGGACTTGGCCCAAGCGTGCAGCAGGATTTCCTGCACCGTCTCGCGGGTGAAAGCGTCCAGTGCGCCCATGGGTTCGTCCATGAGCAGTACCTCGGGGTCGCTGGCCAAAGCGCGGGCAATGCCTACGCGCTGCTGCATACCGCCCGATAGCTCGTACACCGCGCGGTCTGCATACTTTTCCAGGCCGACCAGGCCCAGTTTTTCTTCGCCGATACGCCGCCGCTCCGATGCGCCGACACCGCGCATGCGCAGGCCCAGGCTCACGTTATCAATCACCGACAGCCAGGGCATGAGCGCGTGCTTTTGGAACACCACGCCACGGTCGGCACCCGGGCCTTCCACATGGGTTCCATTGATCAGTACTTCGCCGCTGGAGGGGGGCAAAAACCCGGCAATGCAATTCAGCAGCGTGGTCTTGCCGCAACCCGATGCACCCAGCGCGACGACAAAGTCGCCGCCTTGCATCGTCAGGTTGACCGGTGCAAGCGCTTGCAAGGTACCCCCTTGAACGGCGTAGTTCACCGTGAGGTTTTTGATTTCTAGGACTGGCATGGTGAGGTGATCCTGCGAGACAGTAAAAAAAAGGGGCAGACCCTGTCACGAGTCGCCCCTGGGGCTGGCGCAGTGCCAGCTTACTTCATGGCTTCCTTGAGGTAGCTGGTGTCAACAAACGCGCTGTAGTCCGGCTTGACTTCCTGCAGGCGGCCTTGCTCTTTCAGGAACGCAGAGGTGTTAGCCAGGGTCTTGGCCGCACCGCCGCCCAGCCAGGTGGCGGACATTTGCGTGGCGGCATCGGGCAAACCAAACGCGGCCATGGCTTCGGGCACATCTTTCTCGTCGGCTTTGGTCCACTTGGCAACTGCTTTGACTTCGGGCGAACCCACGGTCCACTTTGCGGTGTTGTTGCGGTAGTTGGCATCGGCCTTGGCGATGGCCTTGATCATGGCTACGACAAAGTCCTTATTCTCAGCCGCCCACTTGGCGTTGACCACCAGGCCGTCAAAGGTTGGATAGCCTTTTTTGCCCACGTCGCCGGAGTTGGCAATGGCTTTGCCGCTGCGGCGGATTTTGGACAGAACCGGGTCCCAGATGAAGGATGCGTCAATGTCACCGCGCTCCCAGGCGGCGGCGATTTCGGGTGGGCGCATGTTCATGACGTTGACCGACTTGGCGTCCACGCCTTCAAGCTTCATGCCGACCATCAGCGAGTAGTGGGCCGTGGAAACAAAGGGAACGGCGACTTTCTTGCCGACCAGGTCTTTCCAGCCATTAATTCCGGAGCCATTGCGTGCGACCAGGGTGTCGGACGCTGCGATGTCGTCCAGGATCCAGACCAGCTTCACATCCTGGCCTTGGCTGGTTGCCGCAGCCAGCGGGCTGGAGCCCACTTCACCGACTTGCACGTCACCCGAGGCCATGGCCTTGATGACGTCGCCGCCGCCGCCAAACATGCGCCAGTTGATTTTGTAGCCAGTGGCTTTTTCAATTTCGGCCGACTCCATGGCAATGCGGTACGGCAGGACCATGTCCTGGTGCGCGAAGGTCACTTCTTTTTTGGCTTGTGCGAAGCTGCTTGCAGCACCCGCTGCAACCAACAGGGCGAGTACGGATTTGGCGAGAACCGGGAGCACAGTCTTGTTCATGAAAAACCTTTCGTCTAAAAATTGCTTGCAAAACGCAGGGCGCATGGTATGCCCCTTCACACAACCCCCTTGCATGAGCTTATGAGTTTGTATGCGCCGCTGGGATGCGACTAGTGCCAGTTGGATGCATTTATAGTGCCAGCCAAAGCCAGCGTTACCGGCACGCAAAACGCCGGCGCTTGCCCCAAAGCCGTGCGCTTTGCGGACTTAGGCCTTGCCAGCGTTCACTTTTTTGTACTTTGCCGCAGTTCGGCGCGCGCAGCCTTGCTGTTACTGTGCAGGTCTGCTGGGGCACCGGTGCGCGGGTTTGCCCTAGGTACTGCTTTTTTCATAATTGGTCTCTTATGCATCCACTTGTGCTCCGCCTCCTGCCTTTTTTGCGCTGGTGGCCGCGCGTCAACCGTGGCAGCCTGCGCGCCGATGTGCTGGCCGGCTTGACCGGCGGCTTGATTCTGGTGCCCCAGGGCGTGGCCTTTGCCACGATTGCGGGCATGCCGCCTGCGTACGGCTTGTATGCCGCCATGCTGCCCGCGGTAGTGGCCGCGCTGTGGGGTTCGTCCTGGCATCTGGTGTCGGGGCCGACCACGGCGATTTCCATCGTCGTGTTTGCCACCATGAGCCCGCTGGCCGAGCCCGGTAGCGCCCATTACATTGAATTTGTGTTGACGCTGACTTTTTTGATTGGCGTAATTAAGTTGATGCTGGGTTTGCTTCGACTTGGTGTAGTCGTAAATTTTGTCTCGCAGACTGTCATTGTGGGCTTTACCGCGGGCGCGGCGGTTCTGATTGCTGTGAGCCAGATTAAGAATTTCTTTGGACTGCCGATTCCGCGTGGCACCCCGGCTCTTGAAGCGTTGTACGCCCTTTTGAGCCATCTTGGTGACGTTTCCGGCTTTGTATTCGGCGTTGCGCTGTCGACCGTGGTGGTTTCTGTTGCTGTGAAGCGCTGGAACGCCCGCTGGCCGCACATGATATTGGGCTTGCTTACAGGCAGTGTGATTGCAGAAATCTTTAACCGCGTCTATGGCGGACAGACCACGCATTTGGATTCGATCGGCGCACTCGATATTGGCTTCCCCCCGCTTTCCAGCCCTTCCTGGCAGCCGGCAATCTTGTTGCAAATGCTACCCACCGCAGTGGCGGTGGCATTGCTCTCATTGACCGAGGCTGTTGCCGTATCGCGCGCTATCGCCGTAAAGACGGGGCAGCGGTTTGACAGCAACCAGGAATTTATCGGTCAGGGTCTGTCCAACATCGCGGGCGCTTTTTTTTCAGGCTATGCGTCCAGCGGCTCCTTCAATCGCAGTGGGTTGAATTACGTATCGGGTGCGCAGACCCCGCTGTCGTCCGTTTTTTCCGCAGTATTTTTGTTGGCCATCATGGCGTTTTTGGGGCCGTTGGCAGTCCATATTCCAACGGCTGCCATGGCAGGGATTTTGTTTGTGGTTGCTTGGGGCTTGATTGATGCGACGGCCGTTCGATTCATTTTGCGCTCCGGCCCGCAGGAGGCGGCCGTTTTGGCTCTGACGTTTTTGGCGACCCTCACGATTCAGCTGCAGTACGCGGTTTTTTGCGGTGCCGGACTGTCCTTGTTGTTATACCTGCGCCGTACTTCGCAGCCCGGCGTGGAAGACGTCAAACCCTTGCCCGGGCGCAGTGCGCCGATGTTCAGCACCGACACCGGCCTGCCTGACTGCCCGCAGCTCAAGATTGTGCGCATCAACGGCTCGCTGTTTTTTGGGGCGGTCAACCACCTGCAAGAAGCCTTTCAGGCTATTGACGAGGCCAACCCCGCGCACCGCCATGTGCTGCTGGTCGCCTCGGGCATCAACTTCATCGACCTGGGCGGTGCGCACCTGCTGGCGCAAGAGGCGGCGCGGCGCAAAGCGCTGGGCGGCGCGCTCTACATCACCCACCTCAAAGATGAGCCCATGGCCACGCTGCGCCAAAGCGGCGTGTATGACCAGATCGGGGCCAGTCACTTTTTCCGCGCCGGACAGGACACGCTGGCGATCCTCAAAAACCGCTTGGCTGCCGATGTGTGCGCGCGCTGCACGGTGCGCGTGTTTGCGCCCTGCGGCCCGGGTGGTTCAGGCCCGCGGCCTTAGCAGCCCGAGGATCTCGCCCAGCGTGTGCGCGCTGCGCTGGTTCTGCATGTCCAGCACGACGCTGCGCGCATAAAACGCACTCAAATCCAGCCCCAAACCTACGCCGCGCAGCGCCACCACGCCCGTCCGCTCAATCCGCTGGGCGGTGGCTTGCAGGTCACGGTCCAGGTAATACGTGTCGTTGGCCAGCACGGTTGCTCCGTCCATGGGGCTGCCGTCGGAGAACACCAGCAAGATGCGGCGCTGCGCCTGCACCGCTTCCAGGCGGGCCGCCGCCCAGCGCAGCGCCTCGCCGTCCACGCATTCACGGAACAGCTCGGGCTTGAGCAGCGCGGCCACGCCGCTTTTGCCGCGCCGCCACGGTGTGTCGCTGTCTTTGAACACGATGTGGCACAGCTCATTGAGCCGCCCCGGTGCGGCCGGCTTGCCTGCGCGGCGCCAGTCGCGCATCACGCGCCCGCCGTTCCATGCGCCGGTGGTGTAACCCAGCAACTCGGTTTGCGCACCGGCCAGCTCCAGCGCGCGCAGCAGCACGTCCAGCAGGGGCGCAAGCTG
>CANFHZ010000129.1 GCA_947446885.1 Comamonadaceae bacterium | reverse complement strand
GAACACGGCAACCCAGTCTTTGGCCTGCAATGCGTTCCACAGCGCGTCAGGCGCGCACACAAAGGCGGCGTTCTCGTCAAAAACCGTCAATGCGTCGCGCGCGACACCGCGCTGCGGACCGATGCCGTGGCGGGCGATCTGCTCCGCCTGCAACTGGTTCAGGCGGTTCTTGGTGCGCGGGTAATGCAGCCAACACAGGCCGTTGAAAAAATCATGCAAACCGTCGCGCGTAGGAACCTGGCGGGTACGGTGAATGAATGCCTCATAGGCCTGGCCGGGCGGGAGGGCGGTTTGCGCCACAAACTGCACGCCCGCATCCGACGACATGGCCACAGGTGCTGCGTTCAGCGCCGGCGCGCAGCCTGCACCTGCGTGCACCTGCAGCGCCAAAGGTTCTCCCACGGCACGCAGTGGGGCCAGCCAGGGCGCGGCCCAGTCAATCGCCGCTAGGCTTGCAGTTGCCACTGCAAGGCTTCGCCACTGGCCAGGGGTTTGAGCTCAGCAGCACCAAAGGCAAAGCTGGCCGGGGGCGTCCAGCTTTGGCGGCGCATGGTGATGTGGCCGGTATTGCGCGGCAAGCCATAAAAATCGGCACCGAAGAAGCTGGCGAAACCCTCCAACTTGTCCAAGGCGCCCGCCGCATCAAAGGCCTGGGCATACAACTCCATGGCCGCGTGCGCGGTATAGCAACCGGCGCAGCCGCTGGCGTGCTCTTTCAGCTGCGCAGGATGCGGGGCGCTGTCAGTCCCCAGAAAAAACCGGGGCACGCCGCTGGTGGCCGCATCAACCAATGCCTGGCGGTGCAACTCCCGCTTGAGCACCGGCAGGCAGTAGTAATGCGGGCGCATGCCACCCAGAAACAGGGCGTTGCGGTTGTAGAGCAGATGGTGCGCCGTGATGGTGGCGGCGGTGAACGCACCAGCGCTCTGCACGTACTGCGCGGCCTCGCGCGTGGTGATGTGCTCCAACACGATTTTGAGCTCGGGAAAATCGTGGCGCAGCGGAATCAGCTGTTGCTCAATGAACACGGCTTCGCGGTCAAACACATCAATATCCGGCGATGTGACTTCGCCATGCACCAGCAACAGCAGCCCGGCGCGCTGCATGGCTTCCAGGGTGCGGTAGGTCTTGCGCACATCGGTCACACCCGCGTCGCTGTTGGTGGTGGCCCCAGCCGGATAGAGCTTGCATGCGACCACGCCAGCGTCTTTGGCGCGGGCGATCTCATCGGGCGGCAGCATGTCGGTGAGGTACAGCGTCATCAAAGGCTCAAACGCCACGCCAGGCGGCACGGCCGCTGCGATGCGGCTGCGGTAGGCCTGCGCCTGTGCAGCGGTGGTCACGGGCGGCTTGAGGTTGGGCATGATGACCGCGCGGCCAAACTGTGCGGCGGTGTGGGGAACCACGGTGGCCAGGGCCTCGCCGTCGCGCACATGCAGATGCCAGTCGTCCGGGCGGGTAATGGTCAGGGAATCGGGAGGAGACTTTGGGGCGATGGATTCGGACATGGCGGGATTGTCCCAAATGCGGGCGCGGCGGCCCAAGACGGCGCAGCGCCGCCTATTCAGCGCTTTGCTGCAAGGCCCACATCTGGGCATAACGCCCCTGCTTGGCCTGCAGGTCTGCATGCGTACCGCGCTCAATGATGCGGCCTGCCTCGAGCACCAGAATTTCGTGCGCATCCACCACGGTGGAGAGGCGGTGGGCGATGACCAGGGTGGTTTTGTCGTGCGCCACGCGGGTGAGTTCAGCCTGGATGGCGCGCTCATTGGCCGAGTCGAGGGCGCTGGTGGCCTCGTCAAAAATCAGAATCGGCGGATCCTTGAGCAAGGTGCGGGCGATGGCCACGCGCTGCTTTTCGCCGCCCGAGAGCTTGAGCCCACGCTCACCCACCATGGTCTCGTAACCCAAAGGGGTGCTCTCAATAAACGTATCAATGCGGGCAGCGCGGGCGGCGGCGCGCACTTCATCGCGGCTGGCACCGGTGCGGCCGTAGGCGATGTTGTATTCCACGGTGTCGTTGAACAAGACGGTGTCCTGCGGCACGATGCCGATGGCCTGGCGCAGGCTGGCCTGGGTGAGGGTGCGGATATCCTGCCCGGCGACCTGCACGCTGCCCTGTTGCACGTCGTAAAAGCGATAGAGCAGGCGCGCCAGCGTGGACTTGCCCGAACCCGAAGGCCCGACCACGGCCACAGTTTTGCCAGCAGGTATCTCGAAGCTCACGTCGTGCAGGATGGGCCGGTTGGCGTCGTACGCAAAATGCACATGGTCAAAGCGCACGCTGGCTTGCTGGGCGACCAGTTGCAGCGCGCGGGCGTCGGGAGCGTCGGCGATTTCCTGGCTGCGCTCGAGCAAATTGAACATTTTTTCCAGGTCCAGCAGGTTTTGCTTGAGCTCGCGGTACAGCGTGCCCAGAAAATTCAGCGGGATGTAAATCTGGATCATGAAGGCGTTGACCATCACCAGATCGCCCAGCGTCATGCGCCCGTCCACCACACCTTGCGTGGCGCGCCAGAGCATGGCCACCAGCCCTGTGGCGATGATGCATTGCTGCCCGGCATTGAGCATGCTCAAGGTACGCTGGCTGGCCAGCGCGGCGCGGCGGTAGCGCTCCAGGTTGTCGTCGTATCGACCGGCTTCGAAAGCTTCATTGTTGAAGTACTTGACGGTCTCGAAGTTCAGCAAGGAGTCAATAGCCCGGGTGTGGGCGCGCGAGTCCAGCTCGTTCATGCGGCGACGGAACTGGGTGCGCCACTCGGTCATGCTGATGGTGAAAACCGTGTAGACCACCAAGGCGATCAGCGTGATCCAGGCAAACCAGACATCAAATTTGACCGCCAGCAGCGTGAGCACCAGAACCAGCTCGATCAGTGTGGGAATGATGCTGTAGAGCGAATAGGAGACCAGCGAATGCACGGCGCGCGTGCCGCGCTCGATGTCGCGCGTCATACCCCCGGTTTGCCGCTCCAGGTGAAAGCGCAAACTCATGCCGTGCAAATGCCGGAACACCTGCAGCGAAATGCTGCGCGCCGCACCCTCCGTGGCCTTTGCAAAGACCAGATCGCGCAACTCGGTGAGCAAAGAGGTGCTCAGCCGCAAAGCCGCATAGGCCACCAGCAAACCCAGCGGAACCACCAGCATGGCGGTCGCTGCGTCCGGGCGCGGTGTCAGGGTGTCCACCAGGGTTTTGAGCAGCAGGGGCACACTGACGTTGGCCAGCTTGGCACCGATCATGAAACTCAGCGCCAGCGAAACCCGCCACTTGTAAGCCCACAAATAAGGGAAAAGGCGCTTCAGCGTGGCCCAGTCGCCAGCGGGCGCATACGAGGTGGAAGCAGGAGAGACAGACGGAGCGTCGTGGGCGGCAGGGCGCATGGGAGACAATGGAATCGTTTTTGTTCTTGAACCGCCTGATTGTGCCTATATCCCCCACCACACCGCTGCCCACCGACCAGGAGCTGGTGCTCAAGGTGATTCCTGTGCCCGCAGACTGCAACGTCAACGGCGATATTTTTGGCGGCTGGGTGATGGCGCAGGTCGATATGGCCGGTGCGGTGATCCCGGCGCGCTACACACGCGGGCGTATGGCCACGGTGGCGGTCAACGAATTCGTATTCAAACAACCGGTGCGGGTGGGTGACATCCTGTCCTTCTTCAGCAAGGTGAGCCGAGTCGGGCGGACCTCGGTGACGGTCAAGGTCGAGGTCTTTGCGGAACGCATGGTGGAGCAGGGCCGCTACATCAAGGTCACCGAAGCGCTGCTGACCTACGTGGCGATTGACAGCAACGGCCGACCCCGGCCGCTGCCGCCGCCCCTACCGCAGGCCTAAAGCCCGGAGAAGTCGGGACGCCGCTTTTCGGTGAATGCCGCAATCGCCTCCAGCGCGGCGGGTTCTTTCAGCATGCGGCCGAAACTGTCGAATTCTTCCGCAACGCGCTGCGTGATCTCAGCGGTCTGCGACTTCTTCAAGAGCCGCTTGGTCTCGATGAGGGCGCGCATGGGCTTTGCAGCCAGCTTACGCGCCTGGGCCTGCGCCAGGCCATTGGCCTCAGTGGGCGGGACGATGCGGTTGACCAAGCCCACCTCCAGGGCCGCCTCGGCCATAAAGGGCTCGCCCATGAGCAAAGCCTCGGCAGCGCGGTGGTAGCCCATCAGACGGGGTGCCAGCAAACTCGATGCGGCCTCGGGGCATAGCCCAAGGTTGGCAAAGGGCATGGAAAAAGCGGCGTTGTCGCCCGCGTAGACCAAATCGCAATGGAACAGCATGGTCGTACCGATGCCGACGGCGGGGCCGCACACCGCAGCCAGCAAAGGCTTGGGGAACTGGACCAGCGCAGCGATAAAGCGCTGCACCGGTGCCTGGCTGTCGGCGCTAACCGGTGGCCCGTTCAAAAAATCACGCAAATCGTTGCCCGCGCTGAACACGGTGGCGTGGCCCTGGATCACGACGACCCGGATGGCTGCATCGGCTGCCGCATCTGCCAAAGCCTCGGCCATGGTGGTGTACATGGCCTGGGTGAAGGAATTTTTCTTCTCTACCCGGTTCAGGGTCAGGGTCAACACGCCGTCGGCGCGGTCCATCAGGATGTCGGTCATGGGGGCTTTCTCCAGTGATATGGGTTCAGTATTCGGGTCAGGATTTGTAGTAGACCAGCTGGTGGGTCGTGGCCAGCATGGTTCCGTTCTGGCTCCAGAGTTGCGCCGTCTGGTCAAAAAACCCGCCCCGGTATTCCTGGCCACGGGCTTGCGCCAGCACAAAGCCGCCGCCCACGGCGGCAAGCAGGGCCGCATCGGCATGGAAATACACGGTCATGGATACCGTGCCGGCCGGTGTAGGCGCGCTGCGACGCTGCCAGACACGCGGGTAAAAAATATCGCAGGTCGCCGCCAGTGCCGGGAAGTCCAGCGGCCGGGCCTCGGCATCACGCACCCACATCTGGTCCAGGCTGGCGGCATCGCAGGGCAATTCGGTATCGGCATGCGCCCATGCGATAGGCAAGCCACCACCGGCGCGGCGCAGTTCGTAGCGCGCACGCCAACCCATGAACACCGGATCCGCCGGTGGTGCCAGCGCGTCGGGCGGTGGCACATCGGGCATGGGCATGTCGCTGCCGCCCCAGGTCGAACGGCGCAGACCCGACATCAGGGTGCCGGTCAGCACCACGCTGGCACCGCCATCTGCGTTTGGCTGGCTCAGCTCAAAAGTCCAGTGTTGGGTGGAGCGGTTGGTACGGGCCAGGCGCAGGTGCAGATCCCAGGCGCCTGGGCTGGCCGGGCCGGCGTAGTTGACCGTCAGCGAGAGGGGCACACCCAAAAACGCTGGATGCTGCTGCACACCGTGTACCGGAACGGCAGCCAGGATGCCACCGTAAGGCCCCACCATATTGTTCCAAGCGGCATGGGTCTGGCCGGCATAGTGCCCGCCCTGTGGGTCTTGCCGCAGTGTGCGCAGCTGCAGCGCCTGGTCAAAGGCGTGGGTCACGTGGCGAGCCCTCAGGCCGTATGGATCATGGTCCCGAAAGCCTGGCCGGTCAGGATTTCCAGCAGCAAGACGTGGGGCACACGGCCATCCACGATGTGCACGGCCTTGACGCCAGACTTGGCTGCGTCGAGCGCGCCGCTGATCTTGGGGATCATGCCGCCCGAGATGGTGCCATCGGCGACCATGGCGTCAATCTGTGCGGCGCTCAAACGGGGCATCAGCTGCCCGGAGCCGTCCAACACACCGCTGATGTTGGTGAGCATCAGCAGTTTCTCTGCCTGCAAGGCAACCGCCATGCGGGCGGCGACCACGTCGGCGTTGATGTTGTAGCTCTCGTTATGTGCACCAACCCCGATGGGGCTGATAACGGGGATGCAGCCCGCATCCTGCAAAGTCTGCACGATGGTGGTGTCGACTTCCACAATATCGCCGACCTGACCCAGGTCGATAAAGGCACCGGGATTCGCCAGATCGGGCAGCGCGAGTTTTTTGGCTTGCATCAATCCACCGTCACGCCCGCTCAGGCCGACGGCTTTACCACCTGCCTGCTTAATCAGGCCGACGATCTGCTGCTGCACCTCGCCGGCCAGCACCCACTCCACGGCTTGCATGGTGGCTGCATCGGTGACCCGCATGCCCTGGATGAATGCACCCTGCAAACCCAGACGCTTGAGTGCGGCCTCGATTTGCGGTCCACCACCATGCACGACTACGGGTCGGATGCCAAGCAACTGCAGCATCACCACATCCTGGGCAAAGGCCGCCTGCAAAGCCGGCTCGGTCATGGCATTGCCACCGTACTTGATGACCATGGTGCGGCCTTGGTATTGGCGCACAAAGGGTAGCGCGCCAGCCAGCACCTGGGCAGCCAAGGCGGAATTAGGAAGATGTGAAGAAACGTCGTTCATAGTCGGACACCGGAGAGGGGGACGATGGGCAGATTATTGGCCCAAAGCCTGCGCCGCTATCGGTACAGCAGGAAAGCCGAGCACACAACGCGCCAGCACAGCGCGCATCGCTGCTTCGTCATGGGCCTGCGCCGCACTACGCAACTGATCCAGTGCATCGGACAGCTGCTGCCAGGACAGCGCGGCCTCACGGGCCCGCAAGATGCGGGGATGTTCCGTAGGCTCGGGGTTGTCACCAATCAGCAGCTCCTCGTACAGCTTTTCACCGGGGCGCAGGCCGGTGATGGTGATGGGAATATCGCCATCCGGTCGGTT
>CANFHZ010000128.1 GCA_947446885.1 Comamonadaceae bacterium | reverse complement strand
GTGGTGGTTTGCAACTTCACGCCCCTGCCCCGCGCCGGGTACCGGCTGGGTGTGCCGCAGGGCGGGGCCTGGCGCGAACTGATCAATACCGATGCAGCGGTATATGGCGGCAGCGGCGTTGGCAACGCCAGTCTGGTGGCCGATGCGCAGCCCGCGCACGGTCAGATGCAGTCCCTGGTTCTGCATCTGCCGCCGCTGTCCTGCCTGGTGCTGGAACCCCGCTGAGGCAAGCGCGATGGAGGCGGCCCTGCAGCCCCTGTCTGGCGCACCGCTTCTGGGCGCAACCGCCGTAGAGAACGGCGTGGAATTTGCACTGGCTGCACCGAACGCGCAGGCGGTCGACTTGTGCCTGTTCGATGCCAGTGGCCAGACCGAGCTGCAACGCCTGCAAATGCCCCCGGCGGTGGACGGCGTCTGGCAAGCGCTGTTGCCTGGCGCAGCGCCCGGGCTGGTGTACGGCTGGCGCGTGCATGGCCCCTGGAACCCGTCGCAGGGACAGCGTTTCAATCCGCACAAACTTCTGCTGGATCCCTGCGCCGCGGCGGTGCTGGGTGCATATGCCGGACAGGACATCCATCTGGGCCACCAGGCAGGCGCACCCTGGCTGCAGGACACGCGCGACAACGCAGCGCTGGCGATGAAGGCCCAGGTGGTGGAGCCTTTTGCGCCCGCAGCGCGCGGCCCGGTGATCGATCCGGCGCAACGGCTGATTTGCGAATTGCACGTCAAAGGCTTTACTGCGCTGCATCCGGATATTCCCCCTGCACTGCGCGGCAGCTACGCGGGCCTGGCCCACCCGGCGGCGATTGCGCACCTCCAAAAAATGGGCGTGACCACGGTCAGCCTGATGCCGCTGGCGACCTGCGCCGACGAACTGCGCCTGCTCCAACTGCAGCTGCGCAATTACTGGGGCTACAGCCCGGTTGCCTGGAGTGCGCCAACTGCGCGCTATTGGAGCGGGCAGCCCGGCAGCAGTCCGCGCAGCGAGTTGCGGGCCATGGTCAGCGTCTTGCACGCAGCCGGGTTGGAGGTGCTGCTTGACGTGGTCTACAACCACAGCGGCGAGACCGATGCGCAGGGCCCGACCTTGGGCCTGCGCGGCATCGATAACGCCAGCTACTACCACCTGGATCCGCAGGATCCGGCCCGCTACTGCAACTGGACCGGCTGCGGCAACTGCCTGCGGCTGGACCATCCGCTGGTTGTGCGCATGGTGCAGGAGAGCCTGCGCAGCTGGGTGCTGGACTTTGGTATCGATGGTTTTCGCTTCGATCTCGCCCCGGCGCTGGGGCGGGGCGGGGTGGCGCATGGCCACGCGTTTTCTGCCCGCGCACCTTTGTTCCAGGCTCTTGCGGACGACCCGGTGCTGTCGCGCTGTACGCTGCTTGCCGAACCCTGGGACATCGGCGAGGGTGGCTACCAGTTGGGGCAATTTCCGGCCGGATGGCTGGAGTGGAACGACCGTTTCCGCGACACCCAGCGTGGCTTCTGGCTGCACCGCCAAGGCGGGCTGGGCCCATGGGCCACGCGGCTGGCCGGATCCAGTGACACCTTTGACACCCGCACGCGCCCCGCGTACAGCAGTGTGAATTTTGTGGCGGCGCATGACGGCTTCACCCTGGCCGATGTGCTGCGCTATACCGAGCGGCACAACCAGGCCAATGGCGAAGACAACCGTGACGGGCATGGCCACAACCTGAGCATCAACTGCGGCGTGGAGGGCGACACCCAGGATCCGCAGATACGTGCGCGGCGCCAGCAGTGGCATCGCCTGTTGCTGGCGGTGACCCTGCTGTCGCTGGGCACACCGATGGTCCAGGCCGGCGACAGCGTGGGCCACAGCCAGGGCGGCAACAACAACGCCTACTGCCAGGACAACGCCATCAGCTGGCTGGACTGGAAACGGGCCGATACGCGTTTGGCAGACTTCATCGGCTCGGTGCAGGCACTGCGCCGCAGCCGCGCCGTGCTGCGCAGCGCCCATTGGTGGCAGGCCGACCCCCCGGAAGCCTGCCCGCACCCGGGCGTGCTGGCGCGCTGGTTTTTGCCCGATAGAACCCGCCCAGGCCCCCAGGACTGGAACGCACCTTGGGGCGGCGCGCTGGCCTTGCAACTCGACTGGATGGCGGCGGATCGCAGTCTGGATGCACAGGACCCGTGCGAGGCCAGCTGCCTGCTTTTGGTCAACGGAACCGCTGATGCGCTGCGCTGCCTTGTACCGCCCGGAAGGTGGTTTCTTCTTATTGACAGTGCTGACGGCGGCTGCCTTAATCGGTGCCTGAGCGACGCCGAATGGCTGCCACCGGGCAGTCTCTGGTTGGCAAGCACAGTGCCCGTCGACGCCCCATAACAAGCACACAGGAGAGACCCCATGAGCACCACAGAGCCCGCGCACAAACCCGCGATGCAGCCCCATATGCTGGTGCGCCGCACGATTGCGCTGGTGCTGGCCGGAGGGCGGGGCTCGCGGCTCAAGCAGCTCACCGACCGGCGCGCCAAACCAGCGGTCTATTTCGGCGGCAAGTTCCGTATCGTCGATTTCGCGCTGTCCAATTGCGTGAACTCCGGTATCCGGCGCATTGGGGTCATCACGCAGTACAAATCGCATTCGCTCTTGCGGCATTTGCAGCGCGGCTGGAGTTTTTTGCGTGCCGAACTCAACGAGATGGTCGACCTGCTGCCCGCCCAGCAGCGGCTCAACGACGAGCACTGGTACCGCGGCACCGCCGATGCGATTTACCAGAACCTGGACATCATCCAAAGCAGCAGCCCGGAATACGTGGTCATCCTGGCCGGCGACCATGTGTACAAGATGGATTACTCGCTGATGCTCAAGGACCATGTGGAAAGCGGCAGGGATTGCACCGTGGGCTGCATTGAAGTGCCGCTGGCGGAGGCCACCGCATTTGGCGTCATGGCCGTTGACGCGCAACGCACCATCGTCAGTTTTGCTGAAAAGCCCGCGCAGCCCCAGCCCATGCCGGGACAGCCGGACAAGGCGCTGGCCAGCATGGGGATTTACATCTTTAACGCCGCCTATCTGTACCGGGTGCTGGATGAAGACTTGGCAAACACCGCGTCCAGCCACGACTTTGGCAAGGATGTGATTCCACGCGTGGTGGAGGAGGGGCGGGCCATTGCCCATCCGTTTTCCATGTCCTGCGTATCGTCGAGTCTGGAATCCGCCCCCTACTGGCGCGATGTGGGCACCATCGATGCCTTCTGGGAAGCCAATCTGGATTTGGCCTCGGTCACCCCCGCCCTGGACATTTACGACACCAACTGGCCCATCTGGACCAACCAACGCCAGCTGCCACCGGCCAAGTTTGTGCAGGACGCGCAGGGCATGCATGGACAGGCCATCAACACCATGGTCTCGGGCGGCTGCATCGTCTCGGGTTCGGTGGTCAGCAATTCGGTCTTGTTCTCCAGCGTGCGGGTGCATTCCTTTTGCGAGATTGACCAGGCGGTTTTTTTGCCGGAAGTGACCATAGGCCGGGGCTGCCGCTTGCGCAAAATCGTGGTGGACCGGGGCTGCGCGTTGCCCGAGGGTCTGGTGGTCGGCGAAGACGCGGAGCTGGACGCCCGGCGTTTTGAGCGCACGGACCATGGCGTGGTACTCATCACCAAGGCTATGCTTGACGCATTGAAAGCTTCTTAATCGGCGCGTCCGGCGTCTCGTACATGCGCATTCTCCAGGTCAGCGCCGAACTCTTTCCCTTGCTTAAAACCGGTGGTCTGGCCGATGTGGCCGGGGCTTTGCCCGCAGCGTTGGGCGCACAGGGTTGTGCGGTGCGGGTGCTGCTGCCCGGATTCCCCGCCGTGCTTGCCGCTCTGCGTGCGCCGCAAAAAGTCGGCAGCTTCACCACGCCATGGGGCGAGGGGGTGGACATTGTCGCGGGCGAGTTCCCCGGTCTGGGCGCAGCGGGCGGTGTACTCCAGGCCTATGTGCTGATGGCGCCGGGCCTGTATGACCGGCCTGGCAACCCTTACCACGACGCCCAGCAGAGCCCGTATGCCGACAACCACCGCCGTTTCGCCGCACTGGCCTGGGGCGCAGCGCACCTGGCTTACGGTCTGGACAGCGCATGGAGTCCCCAATTGGTGCATTGCCATGACTGGCATGCCGGGCTTGCGCCTGCCTGCATGGCCTTCTGGGACAGCCCGCAGCGGGTTCCCACCCTGTTCACCATCCACAACCTGGCCTACCAGGGTTGCTTTGCGGCAGGCACTTTTGCCGATCTGGGCCTGCCAGCCAGCGCTTTTGGCGTGCACGGGCTGGAGTTTTACGGCCAGGTTTCTTTTATGAAAGCCGCGCTGGTTTACGCCGACCACATCAGCACCGTAAGCCCCACCTACGCCCGCGAAATTCAGACGGCGGAGCAGGGCTTCGGCCTGGACGGCCTGCTGCGCAGCCGGGCCGCGCAGCTCAGCGGTATTTTGAATGGCGTGGACGGCAGCGTCTGGGATCCGGGGCAGGATGCCCTGCTTGCCCACCCGTTTGGCGCACGCAAACCCGCCGGCAAAGCGCTCAATAAAGCCGTCTTGCAGGCTGAGACTGGTTTGGATGTGCTGCCGGGCGCGCCGCTGTTTACGGTGGTGGGCCGCCTCACCGAGCAGAAAGGGCTGCCACTGGTACTAGCCGGGATCGAGGAAATTGTGGACGGTGGCGGGCAGCTTCTGGTGCTGGGCAGTGGCGATGCCGACTTGGAACACGCGCTGGCGCTGCAGGCGCGGGCGCGCCCTGGGCGCATGGCGGTGCGGCTGGGCTATGACGAAGCGCTGGCCCACCGCATTTTTGGCGGCAGTGATGTGACCCTTGTGCCCTCGCGCTTTGAACCCTGCGGCCTGACCCAGCTCTACGGCCTGAAGTACGGCAGCCTGCCGCTGGTGCGCCGCGTTGGCGGACTGGCCGATACCGTGGTGGACACCGACCTGGAAACTTTGGATGACCGCAGCGCCACCGGTTTTGTGTTCGACGCGTTTGACAGCGCCCCCTACCGGCGCGCCCTGCGCCGCGCCCTGGCCTTGTACCGCCGGCGCGCAGACTGGAGCCGGGTCCGCCACAACGGCATGCGAATTGCATTCAGCTGGGAGAACAGCGCCCGGCAATACCGCGATCTGTACGCATCACTTATTTCAACGCACTAGCCCCGCGCGCCCGCGCCTTGTCCATGAACTCCACTGATTTAACGCCCCTGCCCGCCGCTTTTCCCTTTGACAGCCCCAAGCGGGATCTGGAGTCGCTCAAGCGCGCGATTGCCAACAAGCTGATGTTCAGCGTGGGCAAAGACCCCCAGGCCGCCAGCGCGCAGGATTGGCTCAACGCGGCAGCCTACGCGGTACGCGACCAGCTGATCGAACGCTGGATGAAAACCACCCGTGCCCAGTACGCCCAGGACTCCAAGCGGGTGTACTACCTGTCCATGGAGTTTTTGATCGGACGCACCTTTGCCAACGCCTTGCTGGCGCTGGGCCTGCGTGCCCGGGTGCAGCAGGCGCTGCTGGATTTCGGAGTGGACATGGACGCCATCAGCGAGCTGGAGCCCGATGCCGCCTTGGGTAATGGGGGCCTGGGGCGTTTGGCCGCCTGCTTTCTGGATGCCATGGCAACGCTGAACATCGCCGGTTATGGCTATGGCATTCGCTATGACTACGGCATGTTCCGCCAGACCATTGTGGATGGTCGTCAGGTCGAGGTTCCAGACTATTGGCTGACCCAGGGCAACCCCTGGGAGTTCCCCCGGCCCGAGGTGGTCTACCGCGTGCAGTTCGGTGGCCATGTGCTGGAAGAAGACGGCCGCTGCCAGTGGATCAGCGCGCATGAGGTGCAGGCCATGGCCTATGACACCATCATTCCCGGCTACGACACGCAGGCCACCAATACGCTGCGCCTGTGGTCGGCCAAGGCCACCCACGAAATGGACCTCGGTGCTTTCAACCAGGGCAATTACTTTGCCGCGGTGGAGAGCAAAAACCACTCCGAAAACGTCAGCCGTGTGCTCTACCCGGATGACTCCACCCCCGCCGGGCGGGAGTTGCGGCTGCACCAGGAATACTTCTTTGTGAGCGCCAGCGTGCAGGACTTGCTGCGCCGCTACCACCAGAGCCACGACGATTTCAGCCAGTTGCCCGCCAAGGTCAGCATCCATCTCAACGACACCCATCCGGTGCTGGCAATTCCCGAGCTGATGCGCCTGCTGCTTGATGAACACGCCCTGCCCTGGGACCAGGCCTGGGCGCTGTGCCAAGGGGTTTTTTCCTATACCAACCACACGCTGATGCATGAGGCGCTGGAAACCTGGCCGGTGGAGATGTTCGGCCGGATCCTGCCGCGCCATTTGCACATCATCTTCGATATCAACGCCCGTTTTTTGGGTGATCTGAGCGCGCAGGGTGCCGCGCCGGGTCTGTTACGGCGGGTTTCGCTGGTGGATGAACAGGGCGAGCGCAGGATCCGCATGGCCTATCTGGCGGTGGTGGCCAGCCATTCGATCAACGGGGTATCGGCCCTGCATTCGGCGCTGATGCAGCAATCGATATTTGCCGAATTTGCGCAGATGTGGCCCGCACGCTTCAACAACAAAACCAATGGCATCACCCCGCGCCGCTGGCTGGCGCAAGCCAATCCGGCCCTGGCAGGGGTGCTGGACAAATACATCGGCACCGGCTGGCGGCGTGACCTCACCCAGCTCGGCGGTTTGGCTCCCTTGGCACATAAACC
>CANFHZ010000127.1 GCA_947446885.1 Comamonadaceae bacterium | reverse complement strand
GTGCCGCCCTCTGAAAAAATACTGGCTGCGACCTGGGCGAAACGCGGGTCGTGCATGTCAGCGGCACTGCCGCTGTATTTGGCTTGCAGGGCGTGGAGTTGGTCGGGGCTGAGGGGCATGGTGGGCGATGCGCAGTCTGTGGCGATGGTGGGTGGGTCAGGGCGGGGACAGCAACTCTGAAGGTTGCGTGGGTGGAGTCGATGGTGAATTCACTGGCGGCTGGGCCGCCTGCAACTGCTTGTGGATGCCCCAGCCCAGCCCTACAAACAGCCACATCGGCAGCCAGGCCCAGATGTAAACCCAGCGCATCGGCTCGCCCCTCACGAGCCCGACCAGCTGCGGCGCAATCGGGTACAGCAACCACAGGCCGCCACCCAGCAAAAAAGTGCCGAGCAGGATCCAGTTGGGTTTGCGCTCTGGTTCGGTTCGGGTGAATTCTGCGGGTAGGCTGGGTTCCATGCGGGTTGGTTGGAAAGGTTGAAGGTGGGAAATTTTCGTGCAACTATAAGGTCGGGCTAGTCTCGCTGTAACGGGTGGCCTGTTCGCTCAATTACGACGCACTGAAGAGGGACTTATTTAGATCAAAGGGCATCAGTCGCGCCCGACATGAATCGCGTCCGTCAGGGCGCAAGCCATTTCAATATCGGCGCCCAGCCGCCGCAAGTCCGCCATTGCGCCAAGCACCCGCTGCAGCTGATCGGGGTCGGTGCCAGAAGCAGAAAATTGCCTTTCAACATGATGGTTAGCCAAATTTTGACGCGGTATTGGCTGTCGGGCCACGGTCACCCTGAGTCTTTCAGCTGCCAGCGTCGTCCTTTTGCGAGTGGCCCTTTCAAAAAATAACTTTACATGGCATATAAACATTGCAATAGTTGGATTTAACATCGCTATTCTTTTGAAGGAATAGACATGAAACATAGTAATCAAAGCAAACGCAATACGAAAATTTGTGTACGGGGCATCAGCTTATTGGTGGTGCTGGCATTGGTGGCCTGCAAGGGGATACGTCCGCCCGACTCCCTAGTTGACGACACCGACATAAAAATCGAAAACGGCAATAAAAAACTAGATCCGTATTTGGGGTTTAACAAAGCCTATACGCTAGCTGCTGCTTCAGCAGCTGCCGGAACAACCGACGGCAGCCCACGAAATGCCGTGTTGCTGACGGAAGGAATGGCGTTGATTCAGGCCAATTGCAGCAGCTATTTCACCCGTCTGGGAAATGATGGGCAACACCTGGGCTTTGCCCGCAAAGAAACGTCTCTGGCCGGTGCAGTGACAGCCGCTTTGATGGGCCTCTACGACGCTACCGCCAAGGTACTTTCCGCCACGGCTTCTGCCTTTGGATTCACCACAGCATCCATGGACAATTTTGCGGATACCTATTTGTTTTCCCCTGACATCAACTCGGTGCAAAAACTGGTCATGTCGGCACTAGACGTCAAACGCGACGATGGTCTAAAAATCGTGGATGCTGTCGGTAGTGGGAAGAACTTGACTTACACCCAGGCGAATCAGTTTCTTCTCGAGATGGAAGGTATCTGCCAGCCGCACGGCATTCGGAGCTTGATCACGCAGGCCGTAAATGAACAGCGGGCAGTGCCTGCTTACCCGGATCTAGCGGCGTCTAGCGCAGCGTCTGGCAGGGTGCCGGCGGCATCTGCACCCGCTAGTTCGTCCTCATCCGCCATGGGTTCAACCCGCAGTCAGGCCAGCAAATTGGCACCCAAAAGGGATTAAACGGCTGCTCGCCGGGCGTCGCAACGTATGAGCTTGGGCGAATTCACCCCTCCACCGCCTCCACCAAAAACTTCACCCTCCGCACGCCGTTCCATTCATCTGCGTCCAGCCGGAAAGCCATGGTGACTGTGGCGGGCAGGGGCTCGGTGTGGCCGAACCAGATCGCGTCCACGGGTTCGCCACGGTGTTTGAGTTTGAGGGACAGGTGTTTCTCGCCCACCAGCCGTTGTGAGAGCACCTGGACTTCTTCGCTGAAGGTGGGGGCGGCAAAACCCTGGCCCCAGACTTCGTGGTGCAGCGTATCCACCAGATCCACGCGCCGGTACTGCGGGTCCAGCGGCCCGTCGGTGGCGATGCGGCGTTGCAGGGTGGCGGCGTCCAGCCATTCATGGGCGACCTCAGAAAGCGCCTGCTCAAAGGTATCGAAATGCGCCTCATCCACCGTGCAGCCGGCGGCCATGGCATGGCCGCCAAAACGCAGCAACACGCCGGGGTGGCGTTTGGCCACCAGATCCAACGCGTCGCGCAAATGAAAGCCGGGAATCGAGCGGCCCGAACCTTTGAGTTCATGCTCCTTGCCCGGTGCGGCGCTGGCAGCGAACACGAAACTGGGGCGGTGGAACTTGTCTTTGATGCGCGCGGCCACGATGCCGACCACGCCTTCGTTGAAGTCCGGGTCGAAGACGCAAATCGCGGGCGGCGGTTCGTCACTGTCGTCAAAGAGTGATTCGGCCACTTCCATCGCAGCATCGCGCATCTCGCCCTCGATCACCCGGCGTTCGCGGTTGATGGCGTCGAGCGCACGGGCCAGTTCGTCGGCGCGGCCCGCGTCGTCGGTGAGCAGGCACTCAATGCCCAGTGTCATGTCGCTCAGGCGACCGGCGGCGTTGATGCGTGGGCCCAGCGCAAAGCCGAAGTCAAAGCTGGTGGCCACGGCCGGGTTGCGCCCGGCGGCCCGGAACAGCGCCGCCATTCCTGCGGGCATGGCCCCGGCGCGCACGCGCTTCAAGCCCTGTGCGACCAGACGGCGGTTGTTGGCGTCGAGCCGCACCACATCGGCCACGGTACCCAAGGCCACCAGCGGCAGCAGGCTGTCGAGCTTGGGCTGTGAGGCGGCGTCAAAGACGCCGCGCGTGCGCAGTTCCGAGCGCAAGGCCAGCAGCACATAAAACATGACACCCACCCCGGCCAGCGCTTTGCTGGCAAAACTGCATCCGTGCTGGTTGGGGTTGACGATCACGTCGGCATCGGGCCGCTGTGCAGCGGGCAGGTGGTGGTCGGTCACCAGCACCTGCAGGCCCAGCAACTTGGCATGCGCCACGCCGTCAACGCTGGCAATGCCGTTGTCCACGGTGATCAGTACATCGGCGCCCTGGTCTTTGACGCGCTGGGCAATCGGCGCGGTCAGGCCGTAGCCGTCCACCACCCGGTCCGGCACCAAATAGGCCACATGCTGCGCGCCCAGCAGGCGAAGCCCCCGCAGGGCCAGCGCGCAAGCGGTGGCACCGTCGCAGTCGTAATCGGCCACCACGCAGAGGCGTTTGCCTTGGGCCATGGCGTCTGCCATCAAGCGGGCGGCATCGGCGATCCCTAGCAAGCCGTCCGGGGGCAGCAGCTTGCTCAGGCTGTCGTCGAGTTCGTCGGTGCCGGTGACACCGCGTGCTGCGTACAGGCGCGCCAGCAGCGGATGCACGCCGGCTTGTTCGAGCGCGTGGACGCTGCGTGGGGGAATGTCGCGGGGAGTGATCTTCATGCGGTTTGCAATCTTTCGGGAAAAGGAGTGGGCGACCAGGCCCGGCGCACCCGGGTCAGCCAGTTCTGGCTGGCACCCGCCTGCGCTGTGTACAGGTGCGCCTGGGTTGGGCCGCACAGGATGATGCACACATGCGCATCCTTGTGCGACAGGTCCAGCCAGTGCGGCCCCTGCGCACCGTCCAGCGCACGCCAGGCCTGGGCCCAGCTCCACGCGTCATCCCGCAGGGCGCTGTCGCGCAGCGCGGTGTGCAGCGTGGTGGTCGCAGGCTCCGGTGAGGATGCTGGCCTCGGTGCGCTTGTCAGACTGCCGGTGCCACTGAGCCAGATAGCGTTCACTGGCGTGAGGCCACGCCCGGCACGGGCGTCGTTTACCGGGTGGGTGTAGAGCAGCATTTGCATTTCGTTGTGCAGGCGGCGCAGCTTGCGCGTGCCCTCGCCCTGTGGCATCCAGGCGTCCACAGGCTGGCCACGCACGCGCTCCAGCGAGGCAGTTGGCAGCTCGCGCAGCGCTTGGCCGCATACCAACCACTGGCCCGGCCGGTGCGGGTGCAGCGCCAAGCCGTCCTCTGAAAAATAGGGCTGCATGGCCTGCATCAGCGCATTGGATTCGTCCACGCTGAGGGCCAAGTCGTCGGGTTCGCGCATCGCTACATGGTCGCGTTGCGGCTCCAGATGGCACAGCGTGAGCAGGCCCCAGGCCTGGCTGGGATCCAGTCCGGCAGCCTGGGCCGCCAGCGCACCCAGGGGCAGCAGCCCGTCGGCGGCGCGTAGATGTGCGTGGGCCAGGCGCTCGTGCAAGGGCGTGAGGTCGCCCGGTCCGCCCCGCAGGATCGCACTGCGACCCAGACGAGAAAATAGCTGTTGCAAGTGGGGCAGGGGCGGGAATTCGGGGCGTGCCAGCAAGGCCTTGCAGTTTGGCCCGTCGGGCAGGGCGTGGGACAAGACGATCTGCATGGGTGCATTGTCCACGCAGTGCCACAATCCCCGCTGTGGCGCAATTTCCCTTCTTACTCCCCTCCCAACTCCCTTTTGAGCTGCGCATTGGCTGGCGCTACACGCGTGCGGGCCGATCGACCCGGCGCAACGGCTTTATCTCTTTCATCTCCGGGGTTTCCATGCTGGGCATTGCGCTGGGGGTGGCGGCGCTGATCATTGTGCTGAGCGTGATGAATGGGTTTCAGAAGGAAGTACGCGACCGCATGCTCAGCGTGGTGTCGCATATCGAGATTTACAGCCCGGCTGGTGCCTTGCCGGATGCCGCCCAGACCATGCGCCAGGCCCGCGCCCATCCTGAGGTCGTCGGCGCGGCACCATTTATCAGCATGCAGGCGCTCCTGGCCCGGGGTGAGGACATGAAGGGCGCGCTGGTGCGCGGCATCGACCCGGCGCTGGAGCCGCAGGTCACCGACATGGCCGGAGGTGCGCAGCAGGCGGTGCTGGCGCGGCTGACTCCTGGCGGATTCGGTGTGGTGCTGGGTGGTGAGTTGGCGCGTGGCATGGGCGTGCGGGCGGGCGACCAGGTCACGCTGATAGCACCCGGTGGGCAGGTGACTCCGGCCGGGGTGGTGCCGCGTCTGAAGCAAATGACGGTGGTCGGCACGTTCGAGTCCGGGCATTACGAATACGACGCGACGCTGGTGTTCGTGCATATTGAGGACGCGCAGCGTCTCTTCCGACTTGAAGGCCCCTCGGGCGTGCGGCTCAAGTTGCTGGATTTGCAGGAGGCGCGCAGCGTGGCCCGCGAGCTGACGGCGCGTCTGGGCGCTGACCTGTATGTGCGCGATTGGACGCAGCAAAACCGCACCTGGTTTGCGGCAGTGCAGGTCGAAAAACGCATGATGTTCATCATCCTCACGCTGATCGTGGCAGTGGCCGCCTTCAATCTGGTGAGCACCTTGGTGATGTCGGTGACCGATAAGCGCGCCGATATCGCCATCTTGCGTACCCTGGGCGCCAGCCCGCTCAGCGTCATGGGGATTTTTGTGGTGCAGGGCGCCATGGTCGGCATCATCGGAACGCTGGCCGGCTTGCTGCTGGGTCTGGGCGTGGCGTTGAACATCGATGTGATCGTCCCCGCGTTGGAGCACGCCCTGGGCGCGCACTTTTTGCCACAAGACATTTATCTGATCAGCCGCATGCCCAGCGATCCGCGTGCAGCTGACATCGTTCCCGTGGCGCTGATCAGCCTGGTCTTGTCCTTCGTTGCAACCCTGTATCCCAGCTGGAGCGCGTCCCGCGTCAACCCGGCCGAGGCGCTGCGCTATGAGTGAGGCGTTTGAGCGGCAGCCCCTGATTGCCTGCGCCGGGCTGCGCAAGCGCTTTGCCGAGGGACGCTTGGACGTGACGGTGCTGCGCGGGATTGACCTCCAAATTTATCGCGGAGAAACCGTGGCCATCGTCGGCGCATCGGGCTCGGGCAAAAGCACGCTCTTGCACCTTCTGGGCGGCCTGGACGCGCCCAGCAGCGGTAGCGTGACGCTGTGCGGGCAGGCGCTGGCCGATCTGGATGCCGCTGCGCAGGGCCGCTTGCGCAACGCACATCTGGGTTTTGTCTACCAGTTCCATCACCTGCTCCCCGAGTTCAGCGCGCTGGACAACGTGGCCATGCCCTTGACCATCCGCCGCGCCCCCCTGGAGCAAGTGCGTGCCGCTGCCATGGACATGCTATGCCGCGTAGGCCTTGGCGAACGTGCGGCGCATCGCCCAGCCGAACTGTCGGGGGGCGAGCGCCAGCGGGTGGCGATTGCCCGCGCCCTGGTTACGCGGCCCGACTGTGTTCTGGCCGACGAGCCCACCGGCAACCTGGACCGCAGCACGGCTGACGGCGTGTTCGACCTGATGCTGCAACTGGCCCGCGACCAGGGCACGGCTTTTGTGCTGGTGACCCATGACGCCACCTTGGCCGCCAAGTGCAGCCGCCGCTTGCGGCTGGATGGCGGGGCCTTGCGCACCGCCGATTAAGGCATCGCATACCTGATGTGGATTGACACCCACGCCCATTTGGACGCTGCGGAATGTGCCCTTGACCGCAGCGCGCTGCGTGAAGCTGCGCGCGCGGTTGGGGTGGGCCACTGCGTCATCCCGGCTGTGGAGCGTGCGAACTGGGCGGCGGTGCGGGAATTGGCCCACGCCCAGGGCGACAGCTATTGCCTGGGCATCCATCCGCTCTACGTCCCGCAGGCGCAGGAGTCAGATGTGGCCGCCTTGGACGCTGAACTGACCCGGCATCGCGGTGATCCGCGTCTGGTGGCCGTTGGCGAAATCGGACTGGACTTTTTTGTTCCGGCTTTGTGCGAGCCTGCGATGCGCGCGCGTCAGGAGTTTTTTTATGCCGCTCAGCTGCGGCTGGCGCGTGCCCACGG
>CANFHZ010000126.1 GCA_947446885.1 Comamonadaceae bacterium | reverse complement strand
TTGGCGAAATCGGTGCGCAGTGATGCGACTTGCTGCGTGGTCAAGCCCGCGATTTGCGCCGAGCCGAGCGCAACAAACTGCGCGGTCGTGAGGACCGTCAGGTCGGTGGTGACGGCGCTCGTGGCCATGGGCTAGCGTTTGCCCCCTGGCCGCAACGTACGCGCACCCACGGTGCCGGGTCGCGTAAGACCCTGGACAGGCTTACAACAAGCGTCCGACATCGGTGTAATCAACAGCCCGGGCCCTAACGGACCCCTGCCAAGGGTGATGGTCACGGTGTTTTCCAACGAAAAAGGAGGTGCGGCGCCCAGCAAACACGCTGGGCACGCTGCCCCTTTTTCACTTTACGAATGATTTACGTGAAGTCAACCACAACAGGTGTAACGTTGCCAAATTAACTAAACATATAGTTGTTGTGAAGCTAGCCAGCCCGGTAAATCCAAAAAAATTCGCCAACTAATAGCGATATCGCATGAGCCTCTGCGCTTATGCCAAGTCTTTACGCGCCCACCAGTCCTGGTCAAACTGCCCCTCCAACCACGCGATGAACTGGGTCACTTTGGCGGGGAGCATGCGCGGTGAGGGAAAGACGGCGTGGATCTCCTGCTGCGGCAGTTGCCAATCGTCCAATACGCTGACCACAGCACCGGTATTGAGCGACTCCTGGGCCACATAGCGCGGCACGGCGGCAATGCCCATGCCTTTGCGCGCGGCCATGAGCAGCATGGACAGGTTGTTAGAACGCAAAGCTCCGCGCACCGCCACCGACACCGTTTTGCCCTTTGCACCGCTGAGCTGCCAGCGGGCATCGCCCTGCACGGTGCTATAGATGAGGGCCGTGTGTTTGCCCAGGTCCTGCGGTTGTACCGGTGTGCCATGGGCTTGCAAATACGCGGGGGCAGCAACAATGGTCCAGGGGTTGAGGCCCAGGTGGCGCGAGCCCAAGCCCGAGTCAGCCAAACGACCCATACGAATGGCTACGTCCACGCCCTGCTCGATCAGGTTGACATAGCTGTCGTCGCAGTGCAGCTCGACCTGCAAGCCGGGGTTCATGTCCATGAACTGCATGGTCAGCGGCGCCATGATGCGCCGCCCAAAGGCCACTGAGGTGCTGATTTTGAGCGCGCCCTGCAACTGGGTTTGCAGCAACGCGCTGACGGATTCGGCCTCTTCGACATGCTGCGAAATCAGCTTGCACTTCTCGTAATAGCGCAGGCCGATTTCGGTGGGGCTGACGCCGCGTGTGCTGCGGTAGAGCAGACGCGCGCCCAGCTGCGCTTCCATGCGCCCGATCTGTTTGGTGGCGGCGGGCTGGCCGATGTGCATCTCAGCCGCCGCCTTGCTGAACGAGCCCAGATCGACGATGCGCACAAACAAACGAATAGCCTGAATCCGTTCCACAGCAGCTCCTCATAGCCAAAAGCCCGATGCTATTCCAAAACGGAATAAGCCAAATGCTGCGGGCACCCGTTCCCGAAAGCGCCGTAAAGCCCGACGATTGACCTATCTGTTTGATTCCTAACCCGCAAAAGGAGAACGTATGGCCAAGATGAAAGCCGCGATGGCAGCTGTGCTTGTGATGGAAAAAGAAGGCATTACCCAGGCCTTCGGCGTGCCCGGTGCGGCCATCAATCCGCTGTATGCGCAACTGCGCGCCCGCCAATCCATCGACCATGTGCTGGCGCGGCACGTGGAAGGCGCATCGCACATGGCCGAGGGCTACACCCGGGCGCGGCCCGGGAACATCGGCGTGTGCATTGGCACCAGCGGCCCGGCGGGCACCGACATGATTACCGGCCTGTATTCGGCGATTGCCGACAGCATCCCAATTCTGTGCATCACCGGCCAGGCCCCACGGGCGCGCATGTACAAGGAAGATTTTCAGGCAGTGGACATTGAGGCGATTGCCAAACCCGTGACCAAATGGGCCGTGACGGTGCGCGAACCGGCGCTGGTTCCGCGCGTGTTCCAGCAGGCCTTTCACCTGATGCGCTCGGGCCGCCCCGGCCCGGTGCTGATTGATCTGCCGATTGATGTGCAACTGGCAGAGATCGAATTTGACATCGACAGCTACGAACCGCTGGCGGTGTACAAGCCCCGTGCGCACCGCCACCAAATCGACAAGGCGCTGGACATGCTGCTGGCCGCTGACAAGCCGCTAATAGTGGCCGGTGGCGGCATCATCAACGCCGACGCCAGCGACTTGCTGGTGGAGTTTGCCGAGCTCACCGGCGTGCCGGTGATTCCCACGCTGATGGCCTGGGGCAGTATTCCTGATGACCATCCGCTGATGGCTGGCATGTGCGGCCTGCAGACCAGCCACCGCTACGGCAACGCCACGCTGCTGGCCAGCGACTTTGTGCTGGGCATTGGCAACCGCTGGGCCAACCGTCATACCGGCTCGGTCGACGTGTATACCCAAGGCCGCAAGTTTGTGCATGTGGACATCGAGGCTACGCAAATCGGGCGCGTCTTCAACCCAGACCTGGGCATCGTGAGCGATGCCAAAGCGGCGCTGGAGTTGTTTGTCCAAGCGGCGCGCGAGCGCAAGGCGGCCGGGCAGTGGAAGAACTACGCTGACTGGTCCTCCCGCTGCGCCGAGCGCAAAAAGCTGATGCAGCGCAAGACCGATTTCGACGACATGCCGATCAAACCGCAGCGCGTGTACCAGGAAATGAACGCCGCCTTCGGACGCAACACGATTTATGTGTCCACCATTGGTCTCAGCCAAATTGCCGGAGCGCAGTTCCTGCACGTTTACGGCCCGCGTCAGTGGATTAACTGTGGCCAGGCCGGCCCCTTGGGCTGGACCATTCCCGCAGCACTGGGTGTGGTGGCGGCAAACCCCACGGCGACTGTGGTTGGTTTGTCGGGTGACTACGACTTCCAGTTTTTGATTGAAGAGTTGGCCGTGGGCGCGCAGTTCCGCCTGCCCTATGTGCATGTGCTGGTGAACAATAGCTACCTGGGTCTGATCCGCCAGGCACAGCGCGGCTTTGAGATGGACTACTGCGTGCAGCTGGCCTTTGATAACCAGAACGTGAGCGACCCCGAGTTGCAAGGCTATGGCGTGGACCACCACGCGGTGGTTGAGGGCCTGGGCTGCAAGGCGCTGCGGGTGACCGACCCGGCCAAGCTGCAGTCCACGCTGCGCGAAGCGCAAACCCTGGCCCATACACTGCGCACGCCGGTGGTGGTGGAGGTGATTCTGGAGAAGGTGACCAATATCGCGATGGGCACTGAGATCAATGCCATCACCGAGTTCGACGACGTGGTGTGCCTGCACCCCGAAGGCCGCGAAGGCCTGGTAGCCGCCGGACTCCTGGAATAAGCACGCCCGACCTTTCTTTTTAAGAGACCTGAACATGCCCCGTTTTGCCGCCAACCTGACCATGCTGTTTACCGAAGTGCCGTTTTTGGAGCGCTTTGAGCGTGCCGCTGCGGCCGGTTTCAGCGCAGTGGAATTTTTGTTCCCCTACGCCTTTGAAGCCCGCGACATCCGTGCCCTGCTCGATCGCCACCAGCTGCAACTGGTGCTGCATAACCTGCCCGCCGGTGACTGGGACGCGGGTGACCGGGGTGTGGCCTGCGACCCGCAGCGCGTGGGTGAATTCCGCGCTGGTGTGGGCCGTGCTATCAGCTATGCGCAGGCTTTGGGTGTGCCGCAGCTCAACTGCCTGGCGGGTAAACGCCCAACCGGCGCCAGCGAAGCCGCGATGCGCCAGACCCTGGTGGATAACCTGCGCTTTGCCGCCTCGGCTCTGGCCCAATCCGGACTGCGCCTGCTGGTCGAGCCCATCAACACCTATGACATCCCCGGCTTCTACCTCAACCGCACCGACCAGGCGCTGAGCCTGATCGACGAAGTCGGCGCGGACAACCTGTTTGTGCAATACGACATCTACCACGCGCAGCGCACCGAGGGCGAGATTTGCGCCACGCTGTCCAAGCACCTCGCACGCATCGCCCACATCCAGACCGCCGCCAACCCCGGACGGCACGAGCCCGGCACGGGGGAACTCGACGACGCTTTTGTGTTTGCGCACCTGGACAAGCTGGGCTACAGCGGCTGGATTGGCTGCGAATACAAACCGGCCACCACCACCGAAGCCGGTCTGGGCTGGCTGCAAACCGTGGGTAAGCCCGCCGCCGCCTGAACCACGGCTACGCCCATACCCGTTGGAACACACCCGTTAGTAATACCCAGGAGACATCGCATGAGCACCACCCCCCTCAGCATCGGATTCATTGGCCTTGGCATCATGGGCACGCCCATGGCGCTGCATTTGCAAAGCGCAGGCCATACGCTGTTTGTGCAAACCCGCAGCGGCGTGCCCGAGGGGATCGCCAACAGCGCAGCCACGGTCTGCCCGGACGCCAAGACCGTCGCCGAACACGCGGACATCGTGTTTCTGATGGTGCCCGACACCCCCGACGTGCAGGCCGTTTTGTTTGGACCCAAGGGCGTGGCCGAAGGCCTGCGCGCGGGCAAGACGGTGGTGGATATGAGCTCGATCTCGCCCATCGAAACCAAAGAATTCGCCAAGCGCATTGAAGCCCTGGGCTGCGACTATCTGGACGCGCCGGTATCCGGCGGCCAGGTGGGTGCGAAGAACGCAACGCTGTCCATCATGGTCGGTGGCAAAGAAGAAGCCTTTGCACGGGTGCTGCCGCTGCTCTCGCTGATGGGCAAGAACATCACCCTCGTGGGCGACTGCGGTGCGGGCCAGATTGCCAAGGTGGCCAACCAGATCATCGTGGCGCTGAACATTGAAGCGGTGGCCGAAGCGCTGCTGTTTGCCGCCCGCGCCGGGGCCGATCCGGCCAAGGTGCGCGAGGCACTGATGGGTGGTTTCGCTTCCAGCCGCATTCTGGAAGTGCACGGCGACCGCATGGTCAAGCGCACTTTTGATCCGGGCTTTCGGATTGAGCTGCACCAAAAAGACCTCAACCTGGCGCTGTCCAGCGCCAAAGCCCTGGGCCTGTCGCTGCCCAACACGTCCATGGCACAGCAACTCTTTAACGCCTGCGTCGCCCACGGCGGCAAAGGCTGGGACCATTCGGCCATGGTGCGGGCGCTGGAAAAAATGGCCAACTTTGAGATCGGGCAGACGCAGTAAATCGACTAGAGACGCTCAGCCTCAAGGCCAAAAGTTCATCAGCCACTGCCAGCCGAACACCACCAGCAGATAGCGCAAACCCTTGCCAATAGCCATGTAGGTAGCGCAGGGCAGCAGCGGCAGGCGCAGGTAACCGGCCAGCACACACAAGGGGTCGCCCAGCACGGGCAACCACGCGCCCAGACAGGCGGCAGGCCCCAAACGGCGCAGCCATTGCATAGCGCGCAGGTGGCTGGGGGAATGCACCGGATCCACGCGGCGCGCCACCCAGCTCTGCGCACCGCGCCCCATCCACCAGCCCAGCATGCCGCCCAGCGTATTGCCCAAGGTCGCAACGCCCAGCGCGGGCCATAGCAGATCGGGTTGCAGCGTAATCAGTGCCAGCAACGCCGGCTCAGAGCCCAGAGGCAAGAGCGTGGCGGCCAGCAAGGCAACGGTGAACAGCAGCGCAAGCGCATAGGCCGGCTCCGACAGTTGAAGCAGCAATACCTGTAAAAAATGCTCCATGGGAAGCAGTGTAGTGAGGGGGTATGACAATTTCCCTTGTGGCGAGGGGAATTTCTGCGGGCTTGGATACTCCCACGCTGTATGCGGCCCTCAACACAAACATTCTTCATTCGCCACAGAGGCGCCCGCGGGCTGGCCGCCCTTGCCTGCGCCATGCTGGCGGGCCTCGCAGCAGGCGAAGAAGGTGACTGGAGCCTTGGTGTGTGTGGCGGGCCGTATTACGACACCATGCCGGCCGGCTTTTTGGCGGGCGATGCCCACTTCAAAGACCAGTACCTGCTCGCGCTTACGGCATCGAAAACCGTGTGGCGCTCAGCCACGCTTCCGCTGGCCTTGGAGATCGACGGCATGGTGGGGCAGCAGTTTGGCCAAGCCGCAGTTTCTGAGGTGGCGGTGGCACCCGTGCTGCGCTGGAGCGGCTTTCCCTGGAACCACGTGCTGCAAACCGATTTACGGCTGGGCCCTTTGGGCATTTCCTACACGCCCTCAGTAAGCCCGCTGGAGCGTGACAGCGGCGGTCGCGGCAGCCAGTTTTTGAACTTTTTGATGATCGAAACCGCGTTTTCCCAGCCCGGCAACAAACAGCATGAGGTGTTTCTGCGCCTGCACCACCGCTGCACCATCTACGACCTGATCAACGACTATGGCGCTAACGGCGAAGACTTCTTCGGCATCGGCTACCGGCGCTACTTCTAAACCATGAGACCAATCGCTTCTGTCCGTGCAGGGCAAGCGCAGGGCGCGCCAAGCAATGTTCAGGTCAGATGCTTGCCCGCGATACCGGTCAGCTCAAACATGCTGACCTGCGCTTTGCCGAACACGGGCAGGAGCGCGGCATCGGCGTTGATCTGGCGCTTGTCCTTCGCATCTTGCAGGCCCTTGGCCTTGATGTAGTCCCACAGCTTCTTAATGACCTGGGGCCGCAGAATGGGCTCGCTGCCGATCACAGCGGCCAGCGCTGCGCTGGGTTGTTTGCCAGGGGCGCTGCTGGGTTTGCGTGGGGCTTTGGGCGCTGCCGACTTGGCGGCGGCTTTCTTGGCCGCAGCCTTCTTAGCTGCGGGTGGCAAGGCGGCTTTGGCGGCGGCCTTGGCCGCTGCCTTGAACGCCGGTGCGCGCGGCGGGAACTTGCTGGGGGCGAACTCAAAGTTCACTTTACCGGCCTCGGCGTCCCAGGCCAACATGGCCTTGAAGGCGCGGCGGGTGCGCATGCTCACAAACTTGTCGAGCAAATCGGTTTTGCCGGTGGCCAGCAGCTTGTGCATCTGCTCGCGCGCAATCGGCTGCTGCAAGATGATCTGGCCGCTTTTGAAATCACAACTGGGCACGGTTTGCACCAAGCTGGGGACGGCGTGGTCACACACATAATTTTTACCGTGCTCAAACACCAGACCACCGGTTTGCGCACCGCATTTGGGGCA
>CANFHZ010000125.1 GCA_947446885.1 Comamonadaceae bacterium | reverse complement strand
GCGGGCTACAAGCAATTGGCAGATATTTTTTCCAAAGACTTTGGCTGGGCCGAAGAAGTCTTTAGGGTGGGCAACGAGAACTAAGTGCTGCGCATGACGCGGCGCGTGGTGGCCCGAGGTCCCGGCGGGAACCGGGAGCCTAAAATCGCCCGCCTGCTTCGCCACGCCGGGTTCTCCGTCCCACACCGCCGCACACATCCAAAATCCGACCCACCATGTCTCGACCCGCACTTCTTTCGCGCAGCACAAGCCCGGCCTTCTGTCTGCGCATCCTGGCCTTGGGCTTGTGGGCGCTGGGCAGCGGGTCTGTGCTTGCTCAAAGTGCCGGAGCCGGTAAAGCCTGCCCTGCGCCGCAGCGTATGGAGGCGCAAAACCAGGCACCTGTAACGCTGCGTTTTGTCGGTGATCTGGTGCTGGGCAACAGCCATCTGGTGGACAACATTCCCGCAGAGTGGGACACCATGTACTTTGGGCAGGTGGAGCCGTACCTAAAAAATGCGGACCTGACCCTGGGTAATCTGGAAGGTGCCTTAACGCAGTACACCAAGACCCTCAAGGTCACCGGTACCGGGCGCTCGTATGCATTTCGGTTTCCGCCGCGCTATGGCAAGCTCCTGAAAGACACTGGATTCACCGCCTTGAACGTGGCCAATAACCATGCCCGCGACTTCGGTGAACAAGGCTTTGCGGACACCGGCGAGAACCTGCGCCAGGCCGCGATTGCGGTGGTGGGGCTCAAGGGCCAGTTCGCGAGCCTGCAGGTCAAGGGTTTGCGGGTGGGCTTGGTCGGTTTTGGTTTTTACCCACACCAGAACATGGTGCAGGACCTGGCTGCGGCGGGTCAGCTTATCGCCCAGGCCAAAGCCCAGTCTGATTACGTCGTCGTCACTTTCCATGGCGGCGCCGAGGGTGATGATGCGGTTTTCCACGGCAACAGCAACGAGATCTTTCTGGGTGAAGACCGTGGCAATGCGGTGGCTTTCTCCCGTGCGGCCATCGACGCCGGTGCCGACCTGGTGGTTGGGCATGGCCCCCACGTGTTGCGCGCCATTGAGTGCTACCAGGGACGCCCGATTTTTCATTCCCTGGGCAATTTTGTGGGTGTGGGCGGGTTGTCCATCCGCAGCATGGCCTCCATGACGGCTATTGGTGGTGTGCAGTTGGGGCCCAAAGGCGAGCTACTAGGGCTGGAGTTTTTGCCCTTGCGCTTCAGTGAACGCAAAGTGCCGCAGCGCGATGAGCGCGAGGACGCCAGCCATTTGGTGAACTGGCTGGCCGACAACGCCAAATTCAGCGGCCAGTTTTTGCGCGTACCTGCCAACGAGGCGGGTCGCAAAGCCTTGGTCGATTGGGCGTCGAAAACGGTGCCGTCGGCCAAGGTACGGGATTGAGAGGCCGGATGCCACCCGCTCATCGGCCCCTTCTCCTACGCGCCCTGTGGTGCGTAGCGGGTACGGTGTTGCTGGCAGCGGGCGCTTGTGCGCAAGAGGCGCCCGGCAGCGCGCTGCCTTCCCCTGCCACCGCCACCGCGCCCCTGGCACCGGTCGGCAGCACAGGCCCGGAGTCCCCTGCACCGGCAGTGACCTGGGACCAGCGCATTAAGCGGATTGCCAATGATTTTTTAGGTACGCGCTACCGTTTGGGGGGGATTTCCCAGACTACCGGCCTGGATTGCAGCGGACTGATCAAACAAATCTGGCAGCGCTTGGGTTTGGTGGAACTACCCCATCAGGCAGCCAACATGGCCAAGATGGGTGTGCCGGTGCAATTGGGTGATATCCAGGTTGGAGATTTGATTTTTTTCAATACCACCGGCAAGCAAAACTCCCATGTTGGCGTGTATGTCGGCAACGGACGCTTTATCCATGCCTCGTCGGTTCTGAAAAAAGTGACGGAAAACGCGCTCAGCGAAAGTTATTACCAAAAAACCTTCAATGGCATACGCCGGATCACCGGCTTCGGCAACGCTGCGGATGCGCCGGTGGTGGCAGAGTAGCGTTGCCGCTCCACGGTGGGAACTGGGCAGCGCTTTTAATAGGGATTGCGTACACCCAGGTCCGCCAGAATCTCCACCTCGCGTGCTTCCATGGCGCGGGCTTCCGCGTCTTTGATGTGGTCCCAGCCCTGCGCGTGCAGGGTGCCGTGGACGATCAGGTGGGTGTAATGGGCTTGCAGGGTTTTGCCTTGCTCCAGCGCCTCGCGCGCGACCACGGGCGCGCACAACACCAAATCAGCGCAGACCACGGGCTCAGGGCTGTAATCAAATGTCAGCACGTTGGTGGCATGGTTTTGCTTGCGGTAGGAGGCGTTCAGCGCCAGGCCCTCTGCTTCGTCTACGATGCGCACAGTGATCTCTGCATCCCGCGCCAAGGCATGGCGGATCCAGCGGGCTACGCTGTGGCGGGGCAGGGCGACACGGTGCGGGCCGGGTGCAGTCAGCCGTGAAAATTGCAAGGACAGGCGCAACAAAGGCAGCATGGTGGGCGCGGTTGCGGTTGCGGTTGCGGTTGCGGTTGCGGTTGCGGTTATGGGCCGGGGCTAGCGTGGCATCGCCCGCAAGCGGGGCGACCGGGTCTTGGGCAGATCGGTGCGGGGCCGTTCTGACGGGGCCTCGGGCACGTCGCTGATGTCGGACTCCAGGCGGGTCACGGCGTCGTAGGCGTCCACAATGCGTGCCACCAGCGGATGCCGCACGATGTCTGCGCTGGTCAAGTGCGTGATGGCGATACCGTCGATGCGGCGCAAGGTGCGTTCGGCGTCAATCAAACCACTGAGCTGCGCTTTGGGCAGGTCGATCTGGCTCACGTCACCGGTGATGACCGCTTTGGTGCCAAAGCCGACACGGGTTAGAAACATTTTCATTTGTTCGGGCGTAGTGTTTTGGGCCTCGTCCAGAATCACAAACGCATTGTTCAAGGTACGCCCGCGCATGAACGCCAGCGGTGCAATCTCCAGGGCCTGGCGCTCGAAGGCTTTGTGCACTTGCTCAAAACCCATCAGGTCATACAGCGCGTCGTACAACGGGCGCAGATACGGGTCTACCTTCTGGTTCAGGTCGCCCGGCAAAAAGCCCAGGCGCTCACCGGCCTCCACCGCAGGGCGGGTGAGGATGATGCGCTGCACGGCGTTGCGCTGCAGCGCATCCACCGCGGCGGCGACGGCGAGATAGGTCTTGCCGGTCCCGGCCGGGCCGATGCCGATGGTGATGTCGTGGCTGGAGATGTTGTCCAGGTAACGCGCCTGGTTGCTGCTGCGGGGTTTGAGGTCGGCGCGGCGGGTGGCCAGCGTGGGGCCGTCGGCACTGGTGTCTTGCGCTTCGCCGCTGAGCATCAGTTGCACCGTCTCGGCTTGAATAGGGCGGGCGGAAATCTCGTACAGCGCTTGCAGAACTTCCATGGCCCGCAGCGCCGCTGCCTTGGCGCCTTCCACTTTGAACTGCTCATGCCGGTGGGAAATGCGCACGCCCAGCGCGGCCTCAATTGCACGCAAGTGAACGTCCGTCGGGCCGCACAGATGGGACAAGCGGCTGTTGTTCAGCGGCGAAAAAAGATGTCTGAGAACCACAGTCGATAATCCCTCACAGCGCGCGCCTGCGGCCTGAGGGCCAGTGGCAAAGCACCGATGATAGGACTTACCCGGATCCCCCCATGATTGGCAAACTGACAGGCATCCTGAGCGACAAAAATCCCCCGCAAGTCATCGTCGACTGCAATGGCGTGGGCTATGAGCTGCAGGTGCCTATGAGCACGTTTTACAACCTGCCCGCAAGTGCACAGCGTGTGACCCTTTTGACCCACTTTGTGGTGCGCGAGGACGCGCAAATCCTTTACGGTTTTGCCACCCATCCCGAGCGGGAGGCCTTTCGCGAACTGATCAAGATCACGGGCGTGGGCCCGCGCATGGCGCTGGCCGTGCTCTCGGGCCTGAGCGTGGCCGAGCTGGCACAGACCGTCACCTTGCAAGACAGCGCACGCCTGACCAAGGTGCCGGGCATAGGCAAGAAAACCGCCGAGCGCCTCCTGCTGGAGCTCAAAGGCAAGCTCGGTGCCGATATCGGGGCGGTGGGTGCCAGCGGCAGTCCAGCGCAATCCGATATCCAGCAGGCGTTGCTTGCGCTGGGTTACAACGACAAAGAAGCGGCGCTAGCGCTCAAGGCGTTGCCTGCGGATGTTGGCGTGAGCGAGGGGATCAAATTGGCGCTGAAGGCGCTGGCGCGTTAGAACCTTGCCTTAGCTTGGGAGCTTTATGTCAGGAGACTTGGCGCGGGCAAGCACCGCTGCCATCACGCTTTGTAAATCCTCTTGCGTAACCGGTTTGGTGATGAAAGCGTCCACTCCGGCAGCGCTAGCCTGATCGCGCGCTTCCTGCAGCACGTCGGCGGTCAAGGCAATGATGGGTACATCAGACTGCGGCGAAGGCAAAGCCCGTATGGCTCGGGTGGCTTTCAGGCCGTCCATCACGGGCATGTGGATGTCCATCAAAATCACGTCGTAATCGCCCGCATGCATCGCATCCAAAGCCACTTCACCGTTTTCGCACAGCGTTGCGTTATGGCCCAGCCGCTGCAACAGCATAGAGATGAATTTTTGGTTTACGGGATGGTCCTCCGCCACCAAAATGCGAAGACCGCCCGAAGGCTCTGACGGCCCTTTGCGTGGGACTGACGACGCCGGGGACGAGGACGGCGCATCCAGCAGCACAAATGGCAGCCGCACGGTAAAAATGGAACCGCTTGATACCTTGCTTTGAACAGTGATGTCGCCTTTTAAGCGACGCGCAAGCGCCAGCGATATGTGCAGCCCCAAACCAGCTCCGGAAAATTGCCGCGAAAGTCCTGAATCGACCTGAAAAAACCGCTGAAACAATTGTCCCAGCGCTTCCTCATTCATGCCGATTCCACTGTCCTCTATCTCCAGCTCCAGCCATTTCTGTCCCGCGTCGTCAACAGAGCGGGCGGTCAGTGCAACCCGACCTTGTTGCGTGAATTTGAAGGCGTTGTGCAACAGGTTAAACAGAATTTGCCGCAAACGCGTGCTGTCGGACTCCATCCAAACGTCTTTTGGGATCATGCTGCTGACGTCAAACTGCAAATTTTTCTGGGCTGCCACCGGTCGAAAGGTGGTTTCAATGGTGCGCAAAAAATCGGACAGGTTTACCGGCTCCATCTTCACGTTGATGCTTCCGGCTTCGAGGGCCGATAAGTCCAAGGTATCGTTCAGCAAGCGTGATAGGTGATGGGCCGATTCATTGGCCACCTTGACCAAATCGGCCTGTTCTGCATCCAAATTGGTTTTCGACAGCAGACCCAGCAAACCCATGACGCCGTTGAACGGTGTGCGTAACTCGTGGCTCATATTGGCCAAAAAAACGCTCTTGCTCAGGTTGGCCCGGTCCGCAGTCTGGCGTGCTTGGTCTAATTCCGCGTTGTGCAGCATGAGTGCCTGCGCTTCCCTCCGTTGAATCCGGCTGCGCCATACCAAGCTCCAGGCCAAAATCAGTAAAAGCACCAGCTGACCGCCGGTAAGCCACAGAATTTGCAGGTTTTGCTCGAGCAAAGCATGGGTTTGCTGCTCCAGTAATTTCGCCCCCAGGAGGTCTGCACTGTTTCCCAGAGCCAATGAGTCCGCGGTAAAAGCCTGCATCTCTTCCAAAAGCTGTCTTAGCTGCGGTAGGTTTGGTTGGGGGTCGGACAATGCCCGTTCTGCGCGCTGGCCAAAGGCCGCCATCTGGGCGACCGACCGCGCGACTTCTGGGTCCTCTAGCAACAGAGCAGAACCCGGTGATTCACGCACCGTTTCGACCTTGCTTAGAAAAATATCGAGTCGCGTATCCAACTCTTCCGTGGGGGGTGGTCTGCGGGCCTCAAGAAACACATCGAGGCTATTGGTAAAGCGGAGAAACTCCCGATCCAGTAAAAAAGCGGGGGCTGTGACGGAGTCCACCCGCTTGCTACCTTGCTCGATCAAAGCCTGCCGCTGGGTCCACTCAAAACCCAGTAAGGCCACCATGGCCAGCGCGATCAGCGCAGAAAAGACGAAAAGAACCGTGCCGTAAGGAAATGACTTGAAACGGCGGACCATGGCAGTGTCACTCGATCCGGAGCGCCTTGAGCTGCCAGATGGAGCGTTCGTAAAAACGAACCGTCTGTAGTTCCGGTTTGCTGTCGTAGGGGTACACCACAAATAGGGGGCCTTTGTTTTTGGGTGTCAGGGTTTCTCCATTGATCTGATGCGCCAGAATGACGTCGTAATCCTGCGCGTCAGAAAACGGAATTTTTGCTTGGTACTCGTCAAGCGCGACGGCGTGGATAAGCGCTCCTTTAGCCTTAGCCGCTGCCAGTACATCCCGCAGCAAAGGGCCTGTGAATGAAACAGAGTCTTTGTACCAAGGGGTTTTCGACACAAAAGTTCGCTGCGGCAAACTTTTGAGAAACCCCATGTCAAAGCCCGCCAACAAGGGGCCGGCAGTTTTTGCCTTGCCGGCGGAATCAGCCGTCTGGCCCGCGCGATCGGCGGCCGGGCCGTAAATGCGCAATACCACCGGATCCCCTGTGGCGTGCGCCGGGGCGACAGCGCCCAGAAAGATCCAAAATACCAAACAAAAACGGGACAGGGGCGTGTACACATTCATGATCTATATCCTCCATAGGGGTTGGACTGTGCTACTCAGGGTCTAGTGAACCTACAACTCGCAGCCATGGTAACCAATAATAGGTGCGATCTGATGTTGGCTGCCGCCTCCGCAGCCGCTTAATGGTGTGGGCGATTTTGCGCCCCCGATGCCGCATTAGGTTCGTCAATTCCACCACGTCCCAGTGAAAAAGCCCCGCAGGATGTGCATCCTGCGGGGCTTTTGCATTGTGGAGCAGCAGCCCTCAGCGGACTGCTCCGGACCGGCGTGGGGATTACATGCCCATGCCGCCCATTCCACCCATGCCGCCCATGTCACCGCCGCCCATGCCGCCGCCCATAGGAGCGTCTTCTTTCGGGGCTTCAGCAATCATGGCTTCGGTCGTCAGCATCAAAGATGCCACCGATGCGGCGTTTTGCAGCGCCGTGCGGGTCACTTTGGTGGGGTCCAGGATACCCATTTCGATCATGTCGCCAGAGGTGTCATTGGCTGCATTGAAGCCGTAGTTACCTTTGCCGGCCATGACCGCGTTCACCACAACAGAGGGCTCACCGCCTG
>CANFHZ010000124.1 GCA_947446885.1 Comamonadaceae bacterium | reverse complement strand
GAACTCGGCTTGTAGCTGACCCATGCCAGGGCTGTTGTTCGGCGGTACCTCGGCGCTGCCGGACAGGGTCGCACCCAAGTTGAGCGTGTCAGCGTGGCACAGGGTGGCAGTCAGAAGCGCCAGCGAACTGGCGCAAGCGAGAAGGGTGGGTTTACCGAAGTGCATGGGAACTCCTTAGTTTGAAAAACCGCAATGTAGCGGGTTGCTTTGGGGCACCCAGCCTGAGTGGGTTTATCGGCAAAGTCCGCAGGGCGCCACCACTGCGCCATTTGCCCGAACTTTGACATTGCGCAACCGCATCTTTACCCGAGGGGCGCACCATGCGGTCATGCGCTTAGGCAGTTCGCTCGGCGCACTTTTTGAAGGACTTTTGTATGACCACACGCTCTACCACCACCGGCCTGGCACTTACGCAGGTTTCCCGCACTTGGCGTTTGTTGTCAATCGCCGCTGCGGTGTCTTTTGGCTTGGCAGCTACGCAGGTTCAGGCTGCGGGTATGGGGGACGCGCCCGGCCACCGCGGCACGGGAGGGCAGTGCAGCCACCACATGATGGACAAGGGCATGGGTGCGATGCGCAGCGCGCATATGGCCGCCATCAAGAAGCAGCTGCACCTGACGCCCGAACAGGATGCTGCGTGGAACCAGTGGCAGGAGTCGACCAAGCCCATGGACGGCATGGGACACCCTGACATCAAAAAAGCCGATTGGGCCGGGCTGACCACGCCCCAGCGGCTGGACAAAATGCGCGCCATGCATGAAGAGCACAGCCAGCGCATGGCCCAAGCCATGGCCCGCCACACCGAAGCCACCAAGACTTTTTATGCAGCTTTGACCGAGGCACAGCAAAAAACTTTTGACGATGTGACGTTCAAGCACATGCTGGGTGGAGCGCAACGGGGTCACTGAGTTCCCGCCAATCTATGAGGATTGTTGGGTCGGCATGGTCCGGCTTGGGCCGTCAGGGAGCGGGGTTGGTATGCAGAAGTTTCTGTACACTGTATACAGTAAACTCGCGACCCTATGGCCCAGCTTCTTCAACTCCAAGCCACTCCCGATCTGGTTGAGCGCGTCTACGGCGCGGTGCTGGATGCGATCAGCGACGGCTCGCTCCCGCCCGGCCAGCGGATCACGCAGGAGGATTTGGCGCGTCAGTTAGCGGTGTCACGCCAGCCGGTCTTGCAGGCGCTGCGCCAACTGAAAACCGATGGTTTCGTGCAGGACGCGCCCGGACGGGGCCTGATGGTGGCACCGCTGGATGCCGACTGGATGCGCAATGTCTACCAGGTGCGCGGGGCTTTGGACCGGCTTGCGGCGCAGGCGGCTGCACGCCTGCACTTTCCGCTGGATGATGACCTGATCGCGCGCGGGCGGCAGGCCGCTGCGGGAAGCGACATCAAGGCCATGATTGACGCCGATCTGGCCTTTCACAACGCGATTTACCAGGCCAGCGGCAACCCGCTGATTGAGCAGACCGCACGCCACCATTGGCGGCATTTGCGCCGCGTGATGGGGGGAGTTTTGCAGTCCAGCGGCCAGCGTGAAGCCGTCTGGGACGAGCACGCCGCCATTGCCCAGGCCATCCGCGCCGGGGATGTTGCGCGCGCCGCGGCCCATATTGAAGACCACAGCACGCGCGCCAGTGCGGCGCTGGCACAACGACTTTCCCTCCTTCTAACCACTACCGAGGCAGATACCGCATGAAACTCACACCCGAACAACTCGAACAATTCGACCGCGATGGCTACCTGTTCTTTCCCAGCCTGTTCTCACCTGAAGAGACCCAGACCCTGCTGGATGCGGTGCCCGCCCTGTACGAACGGCGTGATGCGTTCAACGTGCGTGAAAAAGGCCGTGACGCGGTGCGCACCAACTTTGCCGCGCACATGGTGAGCAAAGAGTTCGGCACCCTGGCGCGGCACCCGCGCATGGTCGAGCCGGTGGAGATGCTGTTGGGTGAAAAGCTCTACATGCACCAGTTCAAGATCAACGGCAAGATGGCCTTTGAGGGCGACGTCTGGCAGTGGCACCAGGACTACGGCACCTGGCTGAACGACGACATGATGCCCACCGAGCGCGCCATGAACGTGGCAATTTTTCTGGACGACGTGAACGAGCACAACGGCCCCTTGATGTTCATACCCGGCAGCCACAAACGCGGCGTGGTGGCGGCCAAGCACGACTTGTCGACCACCAGCTACCCGCTGTGGACCGTTGACAACGAGCTGATCACCACCCTGGTCGAGCGCGCCGGTGGCAAGAACGGCGGCATCGTCAGCCCCAAGGGGCCTGCCGGCTCCATGATCCTCTTCCACAGCTGCCTGGTGCACGCATCCACCAGCAACCTCTCGCCATGGAACCGGGTCGCGGTGTACCTCAGCCTGTGCGCGGTGAGCAACCACATCCGCCGCCACAAGCGCCCCGAGTACATCGCGCACCGCGACTTCACCCCCATCGAATGCCTGCCCGACGACTGCCTGCTCAAAGACTACCCTGTTGACTTGCCGTGGAAAGATGGCATGCCCGGCAGCGCGCTGCAAACCTCCACCATTCCCTTTGACGACCAGAAGGCCGCCGCATGAGTCTGTTTGCCAAACTTCAGCAGCGCCAGGCCGAGGGCCGCCCGATCCGCGTCGGCCTGATTGGCGCGGGCAAATTCGGCTCCATGTACCTGGCGCAAATTCCGCGCACGCCCGGCGTGCATTTGCTGGGTATTGCCGACCTTTCGCCCGCAGGCGCGCGCGCCAACCTGGAGCGTGTGGGTTGGGACGCGCAGCGTTTGCAGGCCGCGTCTCTGGACGCCGCCGTTAAAGACGGCAGCACGCACATCGGTGAAGACTGGCGCGCGCTGGTATCGCACCCGGCGATTGATGTCATCGTCGAGTGCACCGGCCACCCGATTGCAGCGGTGGACCATTGCCTGGAGGCCTTCACCCACGGCAAGCACGTGGTTAACGTCACCGTTGAGGCCGACGCCTTTTGCGGTCCGCTGCTGGCGCTGAAAGCGCAGCAGGCCGGTGTGGTGTATTCGCTGGCCTTTGGTGACCAGCCGGCGCTGATTTGCGATCTGGTGGATTGGGCGCGCACCTGCGGTTTTCCCGTGGTGGCGGCCGGGCGCGGCCACAAATGGTTGCCGCATTTCAACCAGTCCACGCCCGATACCGTGTGGGGCAACTACGGCCTGACGCCCGAGCAGGCCGCGCGTGGCGGGCTCAACCCCAAGATGTTCAACAGCTTTCTGGACGGCTCCAAGCCCTCCATTGAGAGCAGTGCGGTTTCCAACGCCACCGGCTTGGGCGTGCCGTCCAACGGCTTGCTGTATCCACCGGCCAGCGTGGAAGACATTCCCTTTGTGACGCGCCCCATCAGCGAAGGCGGTGTGCTGGAGCGCAAGGGCATGGTCGAGGTGATTTCCTCGCTGGAGGCCAACGGCCGCAAGATTCCGTATGACATCCGCATGGGTGTGTGGGTCACGGTGGAGGCCGAGACGGACTACATCAAAAACTGCTTCGAGGAATACAACGCCCACACCGACCCCAGCGGGCGCTATTTCACGCTCTACAAGCGCTGGCACCTGATCGGCCTGGAGGTGGGCATGTCGGTGGCCAGCGTCGCCTTGCGCGGTGAGCCCACCGGCGTTGCCACCGGCTGGAACGCCGACGTGGTGGCCACTGCCAAGCGCGATTTGCAGCCCGGCGAGATGCTGGACGGCGAGGGCGGCTACACCGTCTGGGGTAAATTGCTTCCCGCTGAAGCCTCACGCAAACTGGGCGGCTTGCCGCTGGGCCTGGCGCATGACATCAAGGTCATTCGCCCGGTGCGCCAGGGCCAATCGCTCAGCTGGGCCGACGTGGCCATTGACACCAGCACCCGCGCCTACCAATTGCGGCGCGAGATGGAAGCCCATTTCGCCGCGCCATTGGCGCGAACCGCCTGAGGTCGGTGCATGACTGCTTTTCAACCCACCAATCCGGTCTTGCGCACCTTGTTTGACGCCGGTGCGGATTTCGGTCCGCTGGACCGGGATGCGAACCCGCATCAGCGCTGCGCCGGCCTCCTGGCCCTGGCGCGTCTGGGTGCTGATGACGCCGCGCTCACCGACATGGCTGCCCAGCAGGATGCCGGTCTGCAGCCCGCCCCCGATGTGGCCCCTTGGCCTGCGGGTGATCCCTGGACCGATGGGCTGGGCAAAGCCCAAGCCTGGGCGCCGTACCGCGATCTGATGGGACAGTGGCTGTTTTACGAAGATGCGGGCGACGTGTTGCGCCAGACGCTGCCGCGCCTTCTGCAGGGTTGTGCCGGACGCGGTTTTGCGGGCCTGATCCGCAGCGCCTACGCCGTGCAGGCGCAGCACCGGCAGGAACTGGTGGACGCGCTGGCCTTTTGGGCCAGCTCCCATCTGGCACTTGCGCCAGCGCCTGTGGTGCGTCCGGCTGCCCCGGCCAGCGCAGACCCGGAGCCTGCCTTGCGCCGCCTGCACGCTGCGACGGTATCCGGGCGTGGCGTGGACAAAGCCTTGCAGGCTCTTGCGTGCGAAACCGCTTTTGCGCAAGCCGTGGCCATGCTGGTTCCCGATGGCAGCATGGTGCGGCGTTTGTCCGCGCTTGCAGCGAAGGCCTATGCCGCAAGCGGCACACCCCTTGCCGCGCAGTTGTTGATCAGCACCCAGGCCATGGACGTGCTGCTGCCCTTTGTGGACGAGGACGCGCTGGCGGATGCGCGGCGGGACTATTGGCGCGCATTTGCGGCGCTGGTGTGTGTGGCCGGTTTGCGCGATGCGCCACCACCCGAGCCGCGCAGTTGGCGCGCCATTCTGCTGCGGGTGCGCGAATGCCGGGATCCCCGCGCTGTGTGCCTGGTGGACAGCTGCCGAACGCTCGAAAAATCCTGCGGTACGGACCCTGTCTGGCGTCAGGCCGCGACCCGGGCTTTGTGGGCTTAGCTGCGCCTTCGGCCTTGCCCGGCATGTGCGTATGACAAGCGACCCCGCAGCCCCCACTTTTGCCGACGTGCAGGCTGCCGCCGGGCGCCTGCAAGGCCACGCCCACCGCACGCCGGTGATGCGCTCGCGTCTGCTGGACGAAGCGGTGGGTGCGCAGGTTTTTCTGAAATGCGAAAACCTGCAGCGCATGGGCGCATTCAAATTTCGGGGGGCGTTTAACGCGCTGTCGCAGTTCACGCCCGCCCAGCGGCGCAGCGGCGTGGTGGCGTTTTCATCCGGCAACCACGCGCAGGCGGTGGCGCTCTCAGCCCGCATGCTGGGCATGCCCGCAGTGATCGTGATGCCGCAGGATGCCCCTTCCACCAAGATCGAAGCTACGCGCGGCTACGGCGCCGAGGTGCTGCTCTACGACCGCTACACCGAGGACCGCGAGGCCATAGGCCAGCGCTTGGCGCAAGAGCGCGGCATGACGCTGATTCCGCCCTTTGACCATGCCGATGTGATCGCCGGGCAGGGCACCGCCGCGCTGGAGTTGCTGCAAGACCAGGGGCCGCTGGACGCGCTGTTTGTGTGTGTGGGCGGTGGCGGTTTGATCGCCGGGTCGGCGCTCAGCGCCCACGCGCTGGCACCGCAGTGCCGCGTGTACGGCGTGGAACCCGCGGCGGGTAACGATGTGCAGCAGTCTGTGCAGACCGGCCAGCGCGTGCACATTCCCGTGCCGGTGACGATTGCCGATGGTGCGCAAACCCAGCAGGTCGGGCGGTTGACCTTTCCCATCATCCAGCGCCATGTGCACGCCATCGTCACCGCGACCGATGCACAGCTGGTCGAGGGCATGCGCTTCATGGCCGCCTACCTGAAGCTGGTGGTCGAACCCACCGGCTGCCTCGGTCTGGCAGCCGTGCGTGCCATGGGCGCGCAACTGCGCGGCCAGCGCGTGGGCGTGATCCTGAGCGGCGGCAATATCGACATGGCCCGCTTTTGCGCCTTGTTGCACAAGGCCTCGCCCTGAGGGCTGACGCAGCGGACGGGCGCGTCCGTCTTGCAGTTGCGCCGGGCTGTGCGCGCGCCTGCGGGCGACCCTCTGGCGGCTTGGGTGGGTGTTTATGCGGCCCAGAGCGCGTGCATGGCCTGCGTAAAACCGTCGTCAGCCTGCGGTGTGGTGGGCGTCTCTTGCCCGGCCACATACACCGCCAGCAAAGGCGCAGCCGGGCTGGAGAAAACGGCCGCATCCAGTGTCATATCCGGCGGGATGCCGCACAGCGGGCCGGTGCGGGCATCGAGCACCAGCCAGTCCGCACGCTGGCCTACGGCAATGCCCGCCAAGGGTTGCCCGCAGGCGGCCACGCCACCGGCCAATGCGGCTTCAAACAGGTTGGCAGCGCTGCTGGGGCTGGCGCCCCATCCGGCGGCAATATTGCGTTGGTGGCGCTGCAGGCGCTGGCTGTATTCGAGCAGGCGCAGCTCCTCGACCCAGGCGCGGCTGACGTGGCTGTCAGACCCTATGGACCAGGCCCCGCCCTGCGCCGCATAGGCCGGGTAGTCGAATATTCCGTCGCCCAGATTGGCCTCCGTGCTGGGGCACAGCACGATGTGCGCGCCGCTGCGTGCCACGCCGCGCAACTCATGGTCCGTGGCGTGGGTGGCGTGCACCAGATTCCAGCGTGCGTGCAGGGGCAGGTGCTGCAGCAGCCATTCCATGGGGCGCAGGCCGGTGTGCGCCAGGCAATCCCGCACCTCTTGCTCCTGCTCGGCGATGTGGATGTGGATGGGCAGTTGGCGTGCATCGGCCAGCGCGGCCACGTTCTGGATGGCCTGTGCATCCGCCGCGCGCAGCGAGTGGATGGCCACACCCAGGCTGACGCGGGGGATGCGCTGGCAGGCGCGCGCCAGTGCGTCCAGCAAGGCTTCGATGCGCTGCGGGCTGGAGGCAAAGCGCTGCTGCTGCTCGCGCAATCCCGTGGCTTCAAAACCCGCCCGCATGTACAGCGTGGGCAACAGCGTCAGGCCGATGCCGCTGCGCTGCGCGGCGCGCACCAGCGCCATGGACATGTCCAGCGGGTCGGTGGGTGGGGCACCGGCTGGTGCGTTGTGCAGGTAGTGGAACTCGCAGACCTGGGTGTAGCCACCCGCCAGCATCTCGGTGTAGAGCCGGGTCGCCACGGCTTCGAGTTGCGCGGCCGATATGCGCAGCGCCACGGCGTACATGCGCTCGCGCCAGCTCCAGAAATCATCACCTTGCGCGCCACG
>CANFHZ010000123.1 GCA_947446885.1 Comamonadaceae bacterium | reverse complement strand
GCGCCGCGGGCGAGCAGTTTTTCCCGCGGGCGGGCGTCGGGGGGCAGGTCTTTCATCGACATCGCGGGCGGCTTTCTACAATAGCGGCAGTTTATCGGGACATCTATGACCAACAGCCCCGCCCGCGTGCAAGCGGGCTCGTTTCTGACCCTGCATTACCGGCTTGGCGGCCCCTCGGGCGACATCATCAACACCTTTGGCGGCAAGCCAGCCACCTTGAGCCTGGGCAGCGGGGCTTTATCACCCGCTATGGAGCAATGTTTGATGGACATGGCCGAAGGCGCGCACGCCACCTTTGACCTGCCCGCAGGCGCAGCATTTGGCGACCGCAATCCCGCCATGGAGCAGTGGGTGGCCATCAAGCTGCTGCGCGAACTGGGTGATCCGAACGAGCACTACGCCGCAGGTGACGTAGTGCAGTTCCCCACCCCGGACGGCCAGGGCAGCTATGCCGGTGCGGTCGTGCAGGTGCGCGACGCTGCCGACGGCGGTGCGGTGCTCTTCGATTTCAACCACCCCCTGGCCGGTCAGCCGGTTAGCTTTGAAGTGCAACTGATCGGAGTGCTATGAGCCCGCCCATGCAATTACAGGAAGTGCTGTTGGCCGAACCGCGCGGTTTTTGCGCCGGTGTGGACCGTGCCATCGAGATCGTGGACCGCGCGCTCGACAAATTCGGCGCGCCGATTTATGTACGCCATGAAATTGTGCACAACACGCATGTGGTCAATGACCTGCGCGCGCGGGGTGCGATTTTTATCGAGGAGCTGTCGGATGTACCACCGGGTGCAACGCTGATTTTTTCGGCCCACGGGGTCAGCAAAGCCGTTCAGGACGAGGCGCAGGCGCGGGGCTTTCAGGTGTTTGATGCCACCTGCCCGTTGGTCAGCAAGGTGCATGTGGAAGTGGCCAAGCTGCACAAGGAAGGTTATGAGTTTTTGATGATCGGCCACAAAGGCCACCCCGAGGTCGAAGGGACCATGGGCCAGCTGGAAAGTGGCATTCATCTGGTGGAAGACGTGGCCGACGTAGCCCGTGTGCAGCCCGCCCAGACCGAGAAACTGGCCATGGTCACCCAAACCACATTGAGCGTGGACGACGCCGCCGAGATTGCGGCGGCCATCCAGGCACGTTTCCCCAAAGTCCGCCTGCCCAAACAGCAAGACATTTGCTACGCCACGCAAAACCGTCAGGACGCGGTCAAGTTCATGAGCCCGCAGGTTGACGTGGTGATTGTGGTCGGCAGCCCCACCAGCTCCAACAGCAACCGTCTGGCCGAACTGGCCCGCAAACTGGGTGTGGACGCCCACATGGTGGACCACGCGGACGAACTGCAAGCCGAATGGCTGGACGGCAAAGCCCGCGTGGGCCTGACCGCTGGCGCCTCTGCGCCCGATGTGCTGGTGCAAGCCGTCATCACGCGCCTGCGTGCCATGGGTGCGGTCTCGCTGCGCACCCTGGACGGCGTGCAGGAACACACCAAATTCCCCCTCCCCAAAGGCCTCAAGGCCGACTCCTTGGAATAAACCGGAACCACCATGCTCGATATCAACCTGCTGCGCAAAGACCTGGACGCCGTCATCGCCGGCCTGAACGCCCGCAAATCGCCCCAGGCATTTTTGGATGTGGCCGCTTTCACTGCGCTGGAAGCCGAACGCAAAACCATCCAAACCCGCACCGAAGAACTGCAAGCCCGGCGCAACACCCTGAGCAAGCAAATCGGCCAGCTCAAAGCCAAGGGCGCTGCCGGTGCCGCCGAGGCCGATGCGGTGATGGCACAAACCGCCGACATCAAAAGCGAGCTCGAACACAGCGCAACGCAGCTGGAGCGCATCCAAAGCGATATGCAGGCCATGCTGCTGGCCGTACCCAACCTGCCGCATGCCAGCGTGCCGCGCGGCGCAGACGAGCACGGCAATGTGGTGGCGCGCAGCTGGGGTACGCCGCGCGCATTCGATTTTGAGATCAAAGACCACGTGGACGTAGGCGCGCCGCTGGGCCTGGACTTTGATATGGGCGTGAAGCTCACCGGCGCACGCTTCAGCGTGATGCAAGGGCCGGTGGCACGGCTGCACCGGGCGCTGGCGCAGTTCATGCTGGAAGTGCAAACCCAAGAGCACGGCTACACCGAGTGCTACACGCCCTATATCGTCAACGCCGACACGCTGCGCGGTACGGGGCAGCTGCCCAAGTTCGAAGAGGATTTGTTCGCTGCCAACAAAGGCGGGCAGGACGCGGGCGAGGCCGCCGCGCTGTACCTGATTCCCACCAGCGAAGTGACGATGACGAATTTTGTGCGCGACGTGGTGCTGGCCGAGTCGGAACTGCCGATGAAACTCACCGCGCATACGCCCTGCTTCCGCTCCGAGGCCGGTTCCTACGGTCGCGATACCCGTGGCCTGATCCGTCAGCACCAGTTTGACAAAGTCGAGATGGTGCAAATCGTGCACCCTGAGCGCAGCTACGAGGCGCTTGAAGAGATGACCCGCCACGCCGAGGCGATTTTGCAAAAGCTCGGCCTGCCCTACCGCGTAATGAGCCTGTGCACCGGCGACATGGGTTTTGGCGCCGCCAAGACTTATGACCTCGAGGTCTGGCTGCCCGCGCAAAACACCTACCGCGAAATCAGCTCGGTCTCCAACTGCGAGGCCTTCCAGTCGCGCCGCCTGCAAGCACGCTTCAAGAACGCCCAAGGCAAAAACGAACTGGTGCACACCCTCAACGGCTCCGGCCTGGCGGTGGGCCGCGCGCTGGTGGCCGTGCTGGAAAACTACCAGAACGCCGACGGCTCGGTCACCGTGCCCGACGTGCTACGGCCTTTTATGGGCGGGCTTGCGGTGTTGCAGCCGAACTGATAGCCGCGCGCGGATCCATCACGGGTCCATCACGGATCCATCGCCATCGACGGCGGGCTGTCCAGCAAGGCACGCAGAACAGTCAGCCCCTCCTCCAACTGGGCCAGCGACGCGGCCGAATTCAGGCTGATGCGGATGGCGTGCGGGGCGGGTGAGCGGCCCACGGCAAAGTGGTCGGCAGTGCGCACCAGCACCCCGGCCTGGCGCAAGGCTGCCGCAAACTGACCGGCACGCCAGGGTTCGGGCAGAGGCAACCAGATCAGCGGGTATTCAATGTCAGATTTGTAATCCAGCCCCGCCAGCAGGCGGTGGGCGCTGAGCAGCCGCTCGGCGGTCATGGCCCGCTGCTGCGCAATCAAGCGCTCCATGGCGCCACTCTCCAGCCAGCGCGTGGCGATTTCGGGCAAGAGCGGTGCGACCATCCAGCTGTCGGCGCGCATGCTGGCGGCAAATTTGCTCAACCATTGCGGCGCAGCCTCCACATAACCCACTCGCAAACCGGGGGCCAGCACCTTGGAAAAACTGGACAGCAAAAACGACTGCTCCGGCAGCCAGGTTGATAGTGCAGGCAAGGGGTGCGCCTGCATGGCGGCGTGCACACAGTCTTCGATGACGTACAGGCCGTGGCTGCGCACCACCTGGGCAATCGCCTCACGCCGGTCCTGCGGCATGGTGGCGCTGGTGGGGTTGTGCAGGGTGGGCGCGCAATAGACGAATTTGGTATCAAAAGTCTTGGCCGCACGCTCCAGCGCGGCGGGCACCATACCTTGGGCGTCGGTTTCAATACCAATCAGCTGCAAGCGCATGGAACGGGCCAGCGCTTGCAAACCGGGGTAGCTCAGCGTCTCGGTCAGCAGCGCGTCGCCGGGGCGCGCCACGGTGCGCAGCACGCAGGCCAGCCCGTGCTGCGCACCGTGGGTGACCATCACGCGGTTCCAGGCTCCGCTGGTGCCAAAGCGGCGCAGCCACTGGGCCCCGGCTTCGCGGTGGCGGCGCATGCCGGTCTCACTTTGGTAACTCAGCACCTGGCGCACGAGCGCAGGGTCGTGGGACAGGCTCTCGAAAGCCTGGGTCAGGGCCAGGGTTTCGTCGCCGAACATGGCCACGTTGTGGGCCAGGTCAATTGGCAGTGTTCCCGCCCCGGGCTCGGCGCTGCCCTCGGCGGCCTCGGGTGCACGGACATAGGTTCCGTCGCCGACCCGGGCAATAGCCAGGCCCTGGCGCTCCAAGATCGCATACGCGCGGCTGATGGTGCCGGTGGTCACGCCCAGGCGGTGCGCCAGGCTGCGCTGGGGCGGCAGTTTTTCACCCACTGGCAACTGTCCGTTGACAATGGCCTGGGCCAGGTCCTCGGCAACGCACTGGTACTTGGGCTTGCTGCCGTCGCCCAAACTCGCGGTGGAAATCAGCTGTTCAAAGGACATACGGTGGTGAATCCGGGGCAATTACTTTTTTTGATGGCATTGTTGGCATGCAATGCGCTGCATAGTATCGGCCATTGACCCATACCTACCCCGCATGACCGATTACGACTACATCATTGTTGGCGCAGGCTCCGCCGGGTGCGTGCTGGCCAAGCGCCTGAGCGCCGATGCCCGCAACCGGGTTCTGCTGCTGGAGGCCGGTGGCTCGGACCGCAGCCCGCTGATCCAGGTGCCGCTGGGTTACGGCATGACCTTCACCGACCCGAAATACAACTGGATGTACAGCACCGAGCCCGACCCGGCGCTGGCGCACCGCGCCTCGTACTGGCCGCGCGGCAAGGTGCTGGGCGGCAGCAGCTCGCTCAACGCCATGGTCTATATGCGCGGGCAGGAGGGCGACTTCGACGACTGGCGCGACGCAGGCAACCCCGGCTGGGGCTGGAGCGATGTGCTGCCCTACTTCAAAAAATCCGAAGACCATGTGTGGGGCGCATCCGAGCACCACGGCGCAGGTGGCGAGTTACGGGTGAGCGACTTTGCCGACCAGGTGCACCCGATTTGCAGCCGCTTTTTGGAAGCGGGTGAGCGCCTGGGTTACGGCCTGACCGACGACTTCAACGGGGCGCGCAAAGAAGGCTTCGGCCTGTGGCAGATGACGATTCGCGATGGCCTGCGCGCCTCGACCTCGAACGCGTTTTTACGCCCGGTGATGCACCGCCACAACCTGACCGTGACCACCGGCGCCATGGTCAACCGCGTGCTGCTCGAAGGCCGCAAAGCGGTAGGCGTAGCCTGCACCGTAGACGGGCGCAGTGTGCACTTCAAGGCGCGCAAGGAAGTGATTTTGTCGGGCGGAGCCATCAACTCGCCGCAGCTGCTGCAGCTCTCGGGCCTGGGCGACGGCGCGCTGCTGCAATCCAAAGGCGTGGCCACCGTGCAGCACCTGCCGCAGGTAGGCCAGGGCTTGCAAGACCATTTGGCGGTGTCGTATTTTTTCAAGTCGCGGGTACCTACGCTCAACAACACGCTGCGGCCCTGGAGCGGCAAGCTGCTGGCAGGCATCCGCTACCTACTCACGCGCAAAGGCCCGCTGGGCATGAGCGTCAACCAGGCCGGGGCTTTTGTGCGCAGCCGTCCCGAGCTGGCGCGGCCGAATTTGCATTTGTATTTCAACCCCTTGAGCTACACCGCCAACACGGCGGCGGTGACGGGCAAGCGCTTTCAGTTGCAGCAACCCGACCCCTTCGCGGCGTTTTTGATCTCCTTCAACACCTGCCGCCCAAGCAGCCGGGGCAGCGTCACCATCCGCAGCGGTAACCCGCTGGAGAAGCCGCGGATTGAAACCAACTTTCTGAGTACCGAGCACGACCGGGCCGACATCGTCGAAGGTGCGCGCCTGCTGCGCACGATTGCCGCGACCGCTCCGCTGGCAGACATTGTGGAAAGCGAGCATCTGCCTGGCGTGCAGGTGCAATCGGAAGAAGCCATCCTGGCTGACTTTGCCAAACGCGCAGGTTCGGTCTACCACGCCAGCTGCACCTGCGCAATGGGGCCGGATGCCAGCAACAGCGTGGTCGACGCGCGCTTGCGGGTACACGGCATGCAAAACCTGCGGGTGATTGACGCCTCGGTCTTCCCCGCCGTCACCTCGGGCAATACCAATGCCCCGACGATCATGGTCGCCGAAAAAGGCGCGGACATGGTTTTGCAGGACAACGCATAAATTTTTTACCCACTTTTTTAGACAAGGACGCAGCATGAGCACCTCCAAACTCCGCATTGGTTTCATCGGCCTGGGCGCACTCGGCGAAGGCCTGTGCAACAACCTGGTGAAAGCCGGTTACCCGGTCACGGTGAACGACCTGAACAAAGACCTGGCCAAGCGCCTGCTCGAAGGCGGCGCGGCGTGGTCGGACGACGTGGCCGGCACCTGCCGCAATGCGGATGTGGTCATCACCGTGCTGCCATCCCCCGCCGTCTCGCGCAAGGTGGTCGAAGGCGCAAACGGTGTGTTTGACAACCTCAAGTCCGGCGGCACCTGGATCGAGATGAGCACCACCGATATGGAAGACCTCCTGCGTCTGGCCGATGTCGCCAAGTCAAAGGGCATCACGGTGCTGGAATGCCCGGTGACCGGCGGCGTGCATCTGGCCAATTCGGGCGAGATCACCGTGCTGGTGGGTGGCGAGCAATCCACCTTTGACCGCGTACAGGACATTCTGGGCACCATGGGTGGCGAGATCATTTACATGGGCAAGATGGGCAACGCCTCGGTGGTCAAGGTGGTGACCAATATGCTGGCCTTCATCCACCTGATTGCAGCGGGCGAGGCCATGATGCTGCCAGCCAAATACGGCGTGGATCCGGATGCCACCTACCGCGCCATCCGCGCGAGTTCCGGTAACAGTTTTGTGCATGAGACCGAATCCAAGCTGGTGCTCTCGGGCAGCTACAACGTCAAGTTCACCATGGACCTGGCTTGCAAAGACCTGGGCCTGGTTAACGGTATTGCCGAAAAAATCGGCGTGCCTCTGGAGCTGGGTTCCATGGCGCAACAAATTTTCCGTCGCGCGCGCGGCCTGTATGGCAGCCAGGCGCAATCGCCCGAAGTCGTGCGCATGATTGAAGCGGCCTGCGGGCTGGAGCTGCGCGCCCCCGGCTACCCGACCGAACTGGTCGCCGAATAAACACCAGCGAGCACACCATGAACACGCATTGCAATTTCTACATCGACGGCCAATGGGTCGAACCCGCTGGCGCACACACCGTGCACGCCGCCGTCAGCCCCGGTGACGAATCGGTGGTGGGCGAGGTGATGATGGGTAGCGCCGAGGACGCCAACCGCGCGGTTGCTGCGGCCCGCCGCGCCTTTGACACATACAGCGAAACCACCTTGGCCTACCGTACCGAGATGCTGCAAAAACTGCAAGCCGTGTTCGAGCGCCGCTATGACGAGATGGCCCACGCCATCAGCACCGAGATGGGC
>CANFHZ010000122.1 GCA_947446885.1 Comamonadaceae bacterium | reverse complement strand
CTCAGGCTGCCGCCAACCAGGGCACGTCCGTCACGGGTCAGAATGTTCAAATTCTGGCCGCTTTGAGCCGCATCGAGAAAAAAGCTGACATCCTGCATGCCACGGGCGACCGACGCCAGAGGTTGAATAGGCACGCTGCTGGCCACCGAAACCGAATGTCCGGCGCTCGGGTGTGCGTTGTTGACAAACACTTTGCTGATGTCGTCCGCGCGCACAACGGGTTTGCCATCCGAGCTCGTACGGGTCCCGGAGATGCTGGGGTCGTAGAGCAGCGTGGCATCGGTTCCGCTGGTATTGGTGTCTTTTTCAATCACCCGGAACTGGGCTGCCGCGCTGACCCGCATCGGATCGTCAAATGCCACGCGCATGCCGCCCGCTGCGCTGGAGGCCGCCGAATCAAATTTGAACAAAATACCTGCGGGCTCGCCATAGCCATCGATACCGCCCAGGTGCACCTCGTTGACCGCACCGGCAAATGAGGTGGCCAGGTTATCGAGCGCGGCGCGTGAACTGCCCAGCACCTGCTCACGGAAAGTCATCAAACCGGAAATGCTTCCGCTGGTCGGACCGCTCAGGGCCAATGCCTTGCCGTAAGGGTCCAGCACCAAGGCCACTTTTTCAGGCGATGCCGAATTGAAATTTGCGCCGATTTCCACGGACTTGTTGCCACTGACCACCACATCCTGCGTAATCGACGGCCCCAGGCTGACGGTCACGGTGCCGTTTAAATCGAATTTGGTGTTCACGTGCGCCAAGTTCGACATCTCGCGCAGCAGTTGGTCGCGCTGGTCCAGCAGACCGGGTGGCTGCGCGTCAGCAGTGCGCTGCTTGGTCAGCTGGCTGTTCACCATGGCCAGCTGCTTGGACAGCGAGTTAACCTGCTCGACCTGGCCCTGTACCGCCTGGCTGGTTTCTTCCTGGATGGAATCGAGTTGGGCTGAGAGCTGGCCGAAGCGGTCTGCAACACCCTGCGCATCGCGCACAAAACTGCTGCGCAACACGGTGGAAGCCGGGTCCGTCGAGACATTGCGCACCGAGGAATAGAACTGATCGAGCGCGGTGTTCAGGCTCATGGACTCGCCGCCCATGATGTCCACCACCCGGTTGGCGTAGTTCACCATCGGTTCCTGGCTGATCAGATCGCTGTTGCTGTTGCGCAGATTGGCCTCGACGAAGGCGTTGTACTGGCGGGTGATGCGCTCCACAGCGACGCCCGTGCCCATGAAGATGTTGCCGGTTTGCGTGACCGGATTGGCCGCAAAGTTGGCGGTCTCGCGCGAATAGCCGACGGTGGATACGTTGGCAATGTTGTTGCTGGTGGTGCTCAGCGCCCGCTGGTAAGCGGCCACGGCATTCGATGCAACGCCCAGGATGTCGCTCATGGCTTGGCTCCGGCGGACGCATCAGCGCCTGGGACGATAGGCCGCTGCGCAGCGCTTAGGGGCAAGGGGCCGCCGGTTCGCGGCAAGACCAGCGGACTTTGGGGCGCCTGCTGCAAGGACAGCGGCACCGCAGCGGGCGGTGCCAGGCTAAAACCTTTGCCGGATGCGGCCCGCGCTTGCAACACACTGGCGGTCGAGGTGGCCTGCTGGGTTTGCAATTCCTGCAAGGCCTTGGCATTGGCCGCCTGCACAGCAGGGTCGGGCATGTTCTTGATCAGCATATCGGCCAGGCCCAGGGTGTTTTTCTTGGCCATGGCCAGCGACACTTCCTTGTCGAACATGCCTTCAAAGGTGTCCTTGGCCTGCGACTCCACCAGATCGCTCTTGAAGCTGGCGTCGCGCATGGACTTCATCATCATCTGCAAGAACAGCGCTTCGAATTGCTGCGCGGTTTCGCGGGCTGCGCTCTTGCCATCCTTGGCGGCCTGGCCTTTGAGGCGGCCCAGCGCATCGAAGTCGAGGTAGGAGCCCGCGCCGGTGCCGGTCAGCGCCGCACTGGCTGAGGGCGGAAGGTTGTTGGAAAGCGCGTCCATGCTGCGGTCCGGTACGTCAGGTTCTGAATCAAATGACCAGCAGTTCGGCGCGCAGGCTGCCGGAACTCTTGAGCGCTTCGAGAATTGCAATCAACGCCGATGGTGTCGCACCCACTTGGTTGATGGCGTCCACGATCTGGCGCAAATCAACCCCCGGTTGGAACAGGAACATGGGCTTGGTCGGCTCGTCGATTTTCACGTCGGCGTTCTGCACCGCCTGCGTCGTGCCGTTGGACAAGGCCCCGGGCTGCGACACCTCGTTGGTCATGGCCACCGAAACCGTGATCGTTCCGTGGGTCACGGCAGCGGCGGTCACCCGCACATTACGGCTGATGACCACGGTGCCGGTTTTGGCGTTGACCACCACCCGCGCCGGGCCTTCGCCAGGCTGCACATCGAGGTTTTCCACCATACTCATAAAGGTCACACGCTGGCTCAAATCCACCGGTGCCCGCACCAGAATCGACACACCATCCAGGGCGCGGGCGACATCTCCTCCAAACTTGCTGTTGATGGCCTGGATGATGGCGCTGGCCGTGGTGAAGTCGCCATCGCGCAAATTCAGCAGCACGCTGTCGGTCTTGTCAAAAGGGTTCTCAACCAGACGCTCGACAATGGCGCCAGATGGGATACGGGCTGCCGTGGTCACGCCGCTGGAAACTTTGGAGCCGGCAGCGCCCGCGTCCACACCGGTCGCAGTGAGCGCGCCTTGCGCCAGGGCATAAATCTGCCCGTCCACGCCGCGCAAACTTGTCATCAGCAGGCTGCCTCCTCGCAGGCTGGTGGCCTTGCCGATGGCCGAAACATTCACGTCAATTTTCTGTCCCGGCTTGGTCATGCCCGGCAGCTCCGCAGTCACCATCACAGCGGCCACGTTTTTCAGATCAATCTTGCCGCCACTGGTGGCCGATTCATAGTCTGCAATCGTGCTTTCCTGGTTCACACCCATGCGGCTGAGCAGGGTTTTCATGCTTTGGGTGGTGAAGGACAAATCCGACCCATCGCCGGTGCCCTGCAAGCCCACGATCAGGCCGTAACCGATCAGCTGGTTGCTGCGCATGGCGGCCATGGTGGTCAGATCTTTGATGCGGTCGGCGTGCGCCGCACCGGCACCCAAAGCCAGCAGCACAAGGGCTGCACCGATGCGCAGAAATGGTGACAAAAACGTGGACATGGAAGAGCTTCCCGTCAAGAAAAGTACGACTCAGAAAGGCCAGAGCTTGAGCAGACCGCTGGTGCCCCAACCGGCGCGCGCCGTTGCAGCCATATCGCCGGTTCCGCGGTAGGTGATCTGGGCATTGGCCAGCCGCTTGGACTGCACCGTGTTGTTGGGCGCAACGTCGTCCGGGCGGATCACGCCAGCCACCTGGATGATTTCAGAGCCTTCGGTCAGCGCGAGTTGCTTCTCACCCCGCACCACCAGATTGCCATTGGTCATCACATCGACTACCGTCACCACCACCGAGCCACTCAGGCTGGCGGTCTGGTCTGCGGTTCCGCTGCCATCCGATTTGATGGTGCCGCCCAACAGCGCTGTTGCGCTCAATAAACCACCGCCCATTTCTTTTGGAAGCACATCGTTGCTCGAGGTCCGCGTGAGCTTGCCGCTTTGTGTACGCGCCGCTTGGGTCGACTCGCTGAGCACCACCGTGATCACGTCACCAATCTGGAAGTTGCGCCCACGGCCTAAAAAGGTCTCGCCCACGCTTGCGTTGTAGAGCGAGCCCGTGGCTTGCTGCGGCGCTTCATGCACCACCGGGTACACCGGAGCAAAGCCCGTGGAGTGGGTCAGCGGCTGGGGCGGCAGTACCGAGCAGCCACCGAGCCAAACGGCACCACAGACAAAGGCGGAGAATGAACGCAAAGCCATGGTCATTCCTTACATGTTCTGGTTCATGTACTTGAGCATGCCGTCGACCGCCGAAATCGCCTTGGAGTTGATCTCGTAGGCGCGCTGGGTCTCGATCATGTTGACCATCTCTTCCACCACGTTCACGTTGGACGCTTCCAAGGTACCCTGCATCAGGGAACCGGTGCCACTGGCTCCGGGATTGGCGGCCACGGGCGCACCACTGGCCGGGGTTTCTTTCATCAGGTTCTGGCCAACGGGCGTCAGACCGGCCGGGTTCAGGAAACGGGCAATCTGGATCTGGCCCAGCGTTGCGGCGCCGCCGCCAAACAACTCGGCGCTGACCGTTCCGTCACGGCCAATGGTCAAACTCTGGGCGGTAGGCGGAATGGTGATGGCGGGCTGCAGGGGCTGGCCGTTGGAGGTGACCAGCTGTCCGGTAGCCGACACCTTGAAGTTGCCGTCACGGGTGTAGGCCACTGTACCGTCGGTCTGCAAAATCTGGAAATGGCCCTCACCCGCAATCGCCAGATCCAGCGGATTCTGGGTGTTGATCATGTTGCCCTGGGCATTGAGCTTCTCGGTGGCCATCACGCGCACACCGGTACCCAGCATCAGGCCGGTGGGGGCCTGGGTGGCAGCCGAGGTCTGGCCACCCGCTTGGCGAATGTTTTGGTACAGCAGGTCTTCAAATACTGCGCGGTCGCGCTTGAAGCCGGTGGTGTTGACGTTGGCAAGGTTGTTCGAGATCACGTTCATACGTGTCTGCTGCGCGTCCAAGCCGGTCTTGGCTACCCACATTGATGCGTCCATCTTTCGCTCCTAGGTGAATTCAATACCTGGAACGATGCAAAAGACGTGCCACCCGGAATTGCCGGTTTTCCGGCCATGCGAATAGCGGGTGGCCGGGCGCAGGCCTGCTCGCCGCTGGCAGCAGCTGCGCGCAGGAGAAAACCGCGGATTAGCTCGGTTTGAGCATCGAGGCACCCGCCTCGTCCGTGGTTTTGGCCTCTTTGATCATGTTGATTTGCTGCTCGAAAGCGCGGCTTTGGTCAATCAGCTTGACCATGATGTTCATGGCGTTGACCGAGCTGCCTTCCAGCGCCCCGGAGGTTACTCCCGGCGCAACCGGGCCTGGGGTGATGTCTCTGCCGTCACCGGCGGAGTTTTTGAACAAACCATCCTGGCGACGCAGCAAGGGCGTCACGCTGGCGTCGCGCAACATCAGTTTGCCCAGCGCCACAGGGGTTTTCACGCCCACCTGCGCCAGATCGGTACCCATCACCGTGCCGTCCGAGCGGATTTCAATTTTCAGACCCGGTGGCAGGGTCAAGGGCCCGCCGCCCTCGCTGCGCACCAGGTGGCCTTGTCCGTTTTCCAGCGTTCCCTGCGCGTTGATGCGCAGGTCACCCCGGCGGGTGAAAGCCAGCGTACCGTCTGCCGCAGAGACGCCCAGCACCGTGGAGCCGCTCATGGAGACGTCGAGCTCGTTACCGGTGGCGATCACCGGACCGCCCTTGAGGCTGATGTAGTCCTCCGAAAAAGACTGGGGCTGAAAGCGTGTTTTGAGGCCCGCACCGTCCACCTGCACCGCGCGGGTCGCCACCTCGTAGCTGCGCTTGAAACCGACGGTCGAGACGTTGGCCATCTCGTTCACCGACATCTGGCGCGAAACCCGCTGCTCGTTGATCGAGGCAACCGCGTTAAAGGCTAAGCGATCCATAGCAATGTCCTCAGGTATTCAGGGTTGCCGTCGATTACGAGCGCAGGTTGATGATGGCCGAAGTCATCGTCGAGCTGGTCTCAATCGCTTTGGCGTTAGCCTGGAAGTTACGCTGGGCGGTAATCAAATCCACCAGCTCCTGCGTCAAGTCCACGTTGGCCCGTTCGGTCGCACCGGCACGCAGCGTACCGAAACCGGCTGAACCCGCATTACCCAGTGTCGCCTTGCCTGATGCCGCCGAGGCCAGGAAGGTGGAGTCACCCATCTGGCGCAAGCCCACCGGGCTGGAAAAGTTGGCCAACAGAATTTTGGCCAGCGATTTTTGGGTGCCGTTGGAGAACGATGCGCTCACCAGACCATCGTTTCCAATGGTCACGCCCACCAGGTCACCCTCTGGCGCACCGTCCTGGGATTGCGACAACACCGCGAAAGGCGAGGTGTACTGGGTGGACGCGCCGTAATCAATATTGATGGTCAGAACACCCTTACCACCCGCCAGGTAAACCGGCTCCAACTGGGTTCCGTCGACTGGTGAGACCAGCTTACCGCCGGTACTGAAGGTCAGCTCGCCCTTGGTCAGGAAGATGGGCGACCAGGCCGGCAGGGTGCCGTCAAAGCCGTCACCGCTGGTGGTCTCGTTGCCCTGGCCGTCGATGTACTTGGGCTGGGACACGCCCGAGACCACGTCTTTGTGCTGGGTCGGCTTGATCCAGGTTGAGTCGGCGCCGCGGGCGGCCTCCACCTGGTCCAGACCCCAGTCCGCACTGCCGGAAATTTTGATAAACGAGGACGCTCCTGTGGTTCCGCTGGTGAAAGTGAAACGCTTGTTGGTGTCGTCATAGCCGACCTTCACGCCATTGACGGTGACCGGGTCGCCGAAGGCATTGTTGCCGCCCATGGCATTGATACCTTTTTGCAGCTCCGCCTTCAGGGTATCGAGCGAGTAGTCGGAGCGCACGGGGATCATCACCGTGCCTTTGACACCGTCTACGGTCACCACAAACTTATTGTTGGTTTCGTCAACGGCAAAGTTGTTGGAAATGTTCTTCAGGGGCGTGGTGCCTACCGCAACCGCAGGGGTGGATGCAATACCGCGCAATGCGGAAGAGGATGTGTTCACCAGATTCACCGGTGCTTCCGATGCAAGGCCGTTGGCGGTCAAACCGAGCATGTCGGTACCCAGAGAATTGGCGACCACGCCGGTGATAGAAATACTGGACGTATCGCCGGTTTTCCCTGATTTCATGGTGAAGACTTTGTTCACCGAGTCATAGACCATGGCCATGCCGTAGCGTTGGTCAGCCGCCAGCCGGATAGCCTGGCCGTTGGGAATAACTTTGGAATCGTAGTGGCCGTCGCCTGAGAGCGTGACCGAAGTCTGGCTGAGTTTGAACAAGTCGTTCTTCAAGACGCCGTCGGTGCCGTTGGTGTCCAGTTTGATGACGTTGGCGCCGTCCGTGAACTTGAAACTCGAGGTCGAAAAATCGTAGCTGGCCTTGATGGTGTTGGCGCCGGGATGGGCTGCATCGAGCTGGCTCTGGATGGCATGCACCATCTGGTCAATCGTCACTTTCTTGGCATTGAACACGGGCTGGCCGTAGTCATCGAGTTGTACTGTGCCGTCCTTGTTGTGGAGCACGCCCAGCCCCGGGGTATCCCCGGGAACGAGTTTGATCGGGATGGGGTTTTCGGTCACTGCACCCGTGGTTTGGTCCACGGTGTTGTAACCGCTGCTGTAGACCTGG
>CANFHZ010000121.1 GCA_947446885.1 Comamonadaceae bacterium | reverse complement strand
TTACTTCTGGTAGCTGATGCGATAGACCGCACCGGCTTTGTCATCCGACACCAGGATGGAGCCGTCCACATACTGCTGCACGTCCACCGGACGGCCCAGGTAGTAGCCTGCCGAGGTCATGAAACCTTCAGCAAAAGGCTCGGTCTTGGCGGCGTTGCCCTTGTCGTCCAGGTAAGTCACCATGACGCGTGCGCCACGGGGCTTGACCGCATTCCAAGAACCGTGCTGCGCGCTGAAGATGGCGTTCTTGTACTTGGCGGGGAACTGGTCGCCGGTATAGAACATCATGCCCAGATCAGCAGCGTGGGCGATCATTTCGACCTGGGGCTTCACGTAGGCAGCCGCCATGTCAGCAGGAATCGCTTTGTCTTTGTAGTCATCGGTGCGTACGTCACCACCGCCGTAGTAGGGGTGACCGTACCAGCCGCCTTGCACCAGCTTGCCGTTGACCGACGGGATCTTGTTCAACTCGCCGGGAGGGGTTTCGTCGCCCATGCCGTCAACCTGGTTGTCGGTCCACCACAGGCTGCCGTCCTTGGGATTGAAAGCCAGACCGGAGGAATTGCGCACGCCGGTGGCAACGACCTGGCGGTCTCCGCCGTCACGGTTGAAGCTCAAAATCGCGCCGATACCCACTTTGCGGTACATGTCCACCTTCTCGGGCGGTGTCACGTTAAATGGCTGACCCATGGTGATGTACAGGCGGTTATCCGGTCCGATCGTGCAAGCACGGGCGGTGTGGTTGTAGGACTCTTCTTCCGCAGGAATCAGGTCACCTTGCTTGACCACGGCAAATGCCACGGTGTCAGAGCCTTCGGTGAAGTACTCGACAGCGGGGAACATCATCACGCGGTTGCGCTCGACCACATACATAAAGCCATCGGGCGTGTAGCAAACACCGGCGGGGATGTCGAACTTGACGCTGGGGCTGAAGTCTTCAACCGTGTCCGCGACGTTGTCCATATCGCGGTCGTTGGCGAAATACACATTGTTCTTGCGGGTACCAACCCAGACTGCAGCCGTATTGCGGCTCACAGCGATGGTACGGGCATCAGGCACCACGGCGAACACGTCAATCTTGAAGCCGTCGGGCATCTTGACGTTGGTCAGCATTTTTTTCAGATTGGCGATGTAGGTGGGGTCTTGCGCAATACGCTTGGGTGGCGGGGTATTGGTTTTCTTGAACGAGCCCAGTTTTTCCAGGTTGGCGTCGTCGCCAGCGGCAAAACCGGCGCCAGCAGCCAGGGAAAGCGTCAGGCCGATAGCAATAGAAGTTGCGCTGCGCGCGAACGCAGCTCGGAGGATGGTTGTCATGAAGTGCTCCAGCGGAACTAGTCAGGCTACGTTTTTCAAATAGGCATGCCTGGCAGCGTCAAGCTCCAACCTGGGGTTTCAGGCTGGAAACGCTGAGAGCAACTCTAGGCGCTCGCTCCGGAGGGTTTTCAAGTGAAAACCCTCGGTTTGATGAAAAATAATTCAACCGAATGTAGAAAAAAGAAATGCCACTGGTTCCGGGACAAACCGGAACACAGCGGCACAACATCCGCTCACAGGCACAGAAGCCGCGCGGGCGGCCGCTGCGCATTGGCGCAAAGGCTTATTTCACCTCGATCTTCATCGACGCATACCAGGCCGACAGATCTTCAATTTCCTTGTTGCTCAAGGGCTTGGCCATGATGGCCATGACCTCGTGCGGTCGGCGTCCGCTGCGGTAATTGATCAGCTGCTGGACCAGGTACATCTCGGGCTGGCCCGCGAGATTGGGGGCTTCAGAGAGAACCGACAGACCGTTGGCGCCGTGGCATACGGCGCACTGGGCCGCTTTGACCTTACCTGCTTCCGCATCGCCAGCCCAAGCGGACTGCGCGGCAGCAAGGGTCAAGGCGGCGGCAAGAAAAATGGTTTTCATGGAAGAACAATCAAAATAAAAACAAAAAGGCGGGCCGGACATAACGCCCAGCCCGCCCATGCAAGCTTAACGCTTACTTCTGGTAGCTGATGCGATAGACCGCACCGGCTTTGTCATCCGACACCAGGATGGAGCCGTCCACATACTGCTGCACGTCCACCGGACGGCCCAGGTAGTAGCCTGCCGAGGTCATGAAACCTTCGGCAAAAGGCTCGGTCTTGGCGGCATTGCCCTTGTCGTCCAGGTAAGTCACCATGACGCGTGCGCCACGGGGCTTGACCGCGTTCCAGGAACCGTGCTGGGCGCTGAAGATGGCGTTCTTGTACTTGGCCGGGAACTGGTCGCCGGTGTAGAACATCATGCCCAGGTCAGCAGCGTGGGCGATCATTTCGACTTGGGGCTTCACATACGCCGATGCCAGTTCAGTCGGAATTGCCTTGTCTTTGTAGTCGTCGGTGCGCACATCGCCACCGCCGTACCAAGGATGGCCATACCAACCGCCATGTACCAGCTTGCCGTCAGAACCCACGGGCACCTTGTTCAGCTCGCCGGGAGGGGTTTCGTCGCCCATGCCATCAACCTGGTTGTCGGTCCACCACAGTGCACCGTCTTTGGGGTTGAATGCCAGGCCGGAGGAGTTACGCAGACCAGTCAGAACCACTTTGCGGTCGCCACCGTCACGGTTGAAGCTCACGATGCCGCCAATACCGACTTTGCGGTACAGGTCCAGCTTCTCGGGAGGCGTCACGTTGAAGGGCTGACCCAGGGTGATGTAGATGCGGTTGTCCGGTCCGATCGTGCAGGCACGTGCGGTGTGGTTGTAGGACTCTTCCTCCGCAGGAATCAGATCACCTTGCTTGACCACGGCAAATGCCACGGTGTCAGAGCCTTCGGTGAAGTACTCGACAGCGGGGAACATCATCACGCGGTTGCGCTCAGCCACATAGAGGAAACCGTCGGGCGTGTAGCACAGGCCGGCAGGGGTGTCGAACTTGACGCTGGGGCTGAAGTCTTCAACCGTGTCAGCGACGTTGTCCATATCGCGGTCGTTGGCGAAATACACGTTTTGCTTGCGGGTACCAACCCACACTGCAGCGGTGTTGCGGCTGACTGCAATGGTGCGGGCATCGGGCACCACGGCGAACACGTCAATCTTGAAGCCATCGGGCAGCTTGACGTTGGTCAGCATTTTTTTCAGATTGGCGATGTAGGTGGGGTCTTGCGCAATACGCTTGGGTGGCGGGGTATTGGTTTTCTTGAACGAGCCCAGTTTTTCCAGATTGGCATCGTTCGCGAAACCAACACCGGACACCATCGAGAGTGCTGCTCCAATGGCGATTGCAGTTGCACTGCGCTTCAACACAGTTCCAAAAGTACGAGTCATGTTATCTCCAAGAGAATAAGCCCGGCAGGCCGGATATGCGGCCCGTTCCTGACAGTGCCCAGTCCCCATGCGAAACGCCACACAGGAGGCACTTGGAAAAGACTGTAGGACGAAGCGCATCGCCCTTTGGACAGTGAAAACCCTTGATTACGCAAAAAATTATTCAAGTTGAGATTGAATAAAATTTTGCGCACCCACGCGGCCTATGTGCCGAGGCCTGATGCGTCGATCAAACCCTGGCGCAAGGCCAGAAGCGTGATCTCCGACGCATTCGCCAAATCCAATTTCTGTTTGATTTTGTGAACGTGTGTACCCACCGTCGACACCGACAGATTGAGCGTCTCGGCCACGGCCACCACCGACTGCCCACGGGCGATCTGCATGAACACTTCGAACTCGCGCGGCGAGAGCAAAGCCAGAGGATCGGTTTCGCCGCTGAGGTCCTGCATGGCCATGCGCTGCGCAATGCCGGGGTCAATAAAACGCTTGCCCTGGGCAACCAGACGGATGGCATCGACGAGCACCTCGGGCGCCGTGCGTTTGGACAAGTAGCCCAGTGCGCCGGCCTGGAAGGCCCGCTTGGAGTAACTCGTGTCTTCATGGGCAGAGAGGGCCAGCACGCGCACCTGCGGGTTCCTGGCCACCAGGCGCTTGATGGCCTCGATGCCGCCCATACCGGCCATGGCGATGTCCATCACCACCAGGTCCGGGGCTACGCCGTCGTAAACACGCAGCGCCTCTTCACCGCTGTCCGCCTCGGCCACAACCTGCACATCGTCCCAGGTTTGCAGCAGGACTTTGAAGCCGCCCCGCACCACGGCGTGGTCATCCACCAACATGACGCGCAACTTATCCACGATTGGTCTCCCTTTTGGTATCCGCCAGCAGGGGCAGGCTGGCCCGCATGCGCACGCCGCCGGTCGCTATCGGCTCCATCGCAAAGCTTCCGCCCAAACCTTCGGCCCGCTCGCGCATGCCGATCACCCCGAAGTGGCCAGTCTGCTCCCAATCCGGATGCAGTCCGCGGCCGTCATCGCGCACCTCCAACGTGATTTGCTGCGGCTGCATGCGCACATGCAGGGCAATCAACTGCGCCTGCGCGTGGCGCAAGGCATTCGTCAAGGACTCCTGCGCAATCCGGTAGACCGCAGTAGCCAACTCGCCACGCACCGCATCCAGCGCACCATCAATCTGCAACTGGATGTGCACGCCCGGGTGCTGGATACCCGCCTGCTCCACCAGATCCTGCAAGGCGTCAGCCAAACCAAAGCGATCCAAGGCCGGCGGGCGCAACTGACCCACCATCTGGTGCACGCTCTCGTACATGGCGTCGGCACATTCCACCACCATGCGGGCCGATTCGGCAATCCGCACGTCCTGGCCCTGCGCCCGGTGGCTGATGGCAAAGCCCAGGCTTTTGATGGCCGTGAGCTGCTGGCCCAGGTCATCGTGCAGCTCGCGGGCAATCTGTCTGCGCACCTCCTCGATCCGGGTCTGAATCACCTGGGTCAATTCCCGGTTTTCCGCCAGGGCCACGGTCGCGGCACGGGCCTTTTCGCGCGCAAGCATGCCGTCTTGCACCGACTGCGCCATGCTGTTGAAAGCCTCACCCAGGCCACGCGCCTCGCGTCCGGGCAAAGCCGGTAAGCGGTTGGCATAGTCACCCAGTGCAATTGCGCGCAAGCCGCCGGACAGTTGCTGAAATGGACGCAGCGCGCGACCCACCAACCAGTGCGCCAAGCCGTTGGCCACCAGGACACCCACCAACAAGGTGAGCAACAGCGGGACAAAGTCATCCCAGCCATCCAAAATCGCCCGGGACGGGTCCGGGCGTACGACCACCCGACCGTGCGGCAGCACGATGTCGCGGCTTTTCAGGGGCGGAGCCACCAGACGCGCGTACCACTGCGGCGCATCGCGACCGGCCTTGTAACGCGGCGGGGGCGAACGGTACAGCAGCGTCCCGTCTTCTCCATACAACTCAATTTCATTCCCGCGAATACGGCCCAGGGCTTGCAAAAATCCCAGCATGGCGGGTAGACCACCCTCGCGCGAGGTGGCCTCCACCTGCGACAGCACCTGGATGGCGACCAGGTTGGAGCCCCCAATTTCCTCGCGCACGCCCCGGCTGGTGTTGTTGAGTTGCAAGCCGGCCAACAGCGCGGCAAAAGCCAGCAGCATGGAGGCGATGATCAGATTGATTTGCAGACGCAATGGCATGTGCAAGCCCTTAGTGCGCCGCAAGCGGGGCTCGGCCCCAATGCCGGAAATGCCCATATTCCACCGCATGCGCAATAGCTGAAACCAAGGCTGCAGCCATAGAAGGCTCGTAGGGGCTGTGCCCGGCCTGATCGATCCAACGCAAGCAACTGCCCGGCAGGGCCTGCTGCACATCCCAGGCCGATTGCGGGCGGCAAATCCAATCCAGGCGTCCGTGCAGCAACGCCACCGGCATATCGCCCAGCGCCGCGCTATCGGCCAGCGCACCCTGCGGCGGGAAAAAACAATGGGCCGCGAGGTAATGGCTTTGCAGGCGGTACTTGGTCAGCACGGCGGCGTCTGACGCGCCGCCCGAAGAAGCCGGCACGCTCGCACGGCGCTCGGTCAATGCGCCCTCCCAGGCGCTCCAGGCCTTTGCCAAGCTCAGGGCATGTGCGGCTTCGCCATGCAGCAGCTGATGCGGCACATAACGCGCCAAGTCGCCGTGGTGCGCAGGCGGTACATGGCTGGCCAAAGTCCACCAGGCGTCCGGCAGCAACTGCGCCGCATCTTGGAAAAACCATTCGATATCGGCGGCCCTACCCAAAAACACGCCACGCAAAACCAACCCCAAGCAGCGCTGCGGATGGGCGCGGGCGTAAGCCAGCGCCAGGCCCGCACCCCAGGAACCGCCCACCACCCACCAAGCCTCCAAACCCAGCGTGATGCGTAAACGCTCCATGTCGGCAACCAGATGCGCCGTGGTGTTGTGCGCCAGGGGATGTTCGGACCGGCTGCGCCCGCAGCCGCGCTGGTCCCACAAAATGGCGTGGGTGCTGCGGGGATCAAAAAACTGGCGGTGCCGGGGCATGCAGCCGCTGCCCGGCCCTCCGTGCAAAAAAACCATGGGCACACCATCTGGGTTCCCGCACTGCTCAAAAAAAACGGCATGGCCGTCCTGCTCAGCCAGAAAACCCTGGGTAAAGGGTTCGATGGGCGCAAACAAGGTGTCTGGTGTGGCGTCTGGCATGGCGCGCATGCTATGCCTTTTTGGGGAATTGCCGCTCCACACGCAAGAGCCTAAGTACAAACCCTAGTCTGCTTTGGCGGATTTCTTGATGGTAGTTTCCATGAATTGCCGTGGTCTGCGGCCGAACTTGCGTGCATAGTATGGTCTGTGTTCAGAAAGGCTTTGGGCACGATTCACCGCAATCGGCGGCATCGATCTAGGAGATACACCATGAAATGGCAAACACCTGCAGCGAGCGACATGCGTTTCGGTTTCGAAATCACCATGTACATCGCTAACCGTTAATCACGGTACCGTCTGTCGGGGTAACCCGGCAGACCTTTTTTTTGACATCCCCACCCTCCGCCGCTTTGCCGGATGTGGTTACCGCGCTCGACGCGGTTTTTTTTTGAGGTTGCGCTTGTGAAAATCCACGTATTGGGCTCGGCCGCCGGGGGCGGTTTCCCCCAATGGAACTGCAACTGCCCGCAGTGCGCCGCCGTGCGCAGTGGCAGCCCGGATCACCTGCCGCGCACCCAGTCGTCGATTGCCGTGAGCGCCAACGCGCAAGACTGGCTGCTGGTCAACGCCTCGCCCGACGTCTTGCAGCAGATCAAAAGTTTCCCCGGTCTGCAACCGGCGCGCGCCCTGCGCGATACCGGCATTGGCGCGGTGATGCTGATGGACGCGCAGATCGACCACAGCACCGGCTTGCTGATGCTGCGCGAAAACCGCCAGCCCCTGCAGGTCTGGTGCCACCCGCTGGTGCGGGAAGACCTGAGCACCGGCAACCCGCTGTTCAAGGTGCTGGACCATTACTGCAAGGTCGATTGGCAGGCACTGAGCCTGGAGCCACAGGGCTTCGCCATCGCGCGCGTGCCTGGCTTGCGCTTTTCCGCCCTGCC
>CANFHZ010000120.1 GCA_947446885.1 Comamonadaceae bacterium | reverse complement strand
TTCAACAACAAAACCAATGGCATCACCCCGCGCCGCTGGCTGGCGCAAGCCAATCCGGCCCTGGCAGGGGTGCTGGACAAATACATCGGCACCGGCTGGCGGCGTGACCTCACCCAGCTCGGCGGTTTGGCTCCCTTGGCACATAAACCCGCGTTGATCAAGGCGCTGCAAGACGCCAAACGCAGCAATAAGCAGCGCCTGGCGGACTGGGTACAGACGAATATGGGGCTGACCCTGCCGGTGCACGCCTTGTTTGATGTGCAGGTCAAGCGCATCCACGAATACAAGCGCCAGTTGCTCAATGTGCTGCATGTGATCGCGCGTTATCAGCGCATCCTGCGCGATCCGCAGGCCGACACGCTGCCGCGTGTGGTCATCTTTGCAGGCAAAGCCGCTTCGGCCTACCACATGGCCAAGCTGATCATCCAGCTCATCAATGACCTGGCCACAACGATCAACAATGACCCCCGCGTGGGCGACAAGCTCAAGGTGGTCTTCATTCCCAATTACAGCGTCAGCCTGGCCGAGCGCATCATCCCGGCCGCCGACTTGTCCGAACAAATTTCCACCGCAGGGACCGAGGCATCGGGCACCGGCAATATGAAGCTCGCGCTCAACGGCGCGCTGACCATCGGCACGCTGGACGGAGCCAATGTGGAAATTCTGGACGGCGTGGGCGAAGACAATATTTTCATCTTCGGTCTGACCACACCCCAAGTCGCAGCCACCCGCGCGGCCGGTTACCAGCCACGCCAGGCCCTGGATGCCTGCCCCGAACTGGAGCAGGTGCTCGCAGCCATCCGCGATGGAGTTTTCAGCCCCGATGAACCGCAGCGGTACCAGCATATTTACGATGCGCTGGTGAACTGGGGCGACCATTACATGCTGCTGGCCGATTACCCCGCTTATGCCGCTGCCCAAGACGCTGTGGATGCGGCTTACCGCAATCCGGACGCCTGGGCGCTCAAAACCCTGCACAACATCGCGGCCATGGGCCCGTTTTCAGCCGACCGCACGATTTCCCAGTACGCCAGCGAGATCTGGAAAACCAAGCCGCTTAGGTTTTAAGCGGATGCGGCGGTTTACATGCCCCAGCGCAGCGCGGCGGTGTGCACCGGCGCATCCCACAGCGCCAGGAATTCCGGCGTGACGGCCGTGACCGTGATCGAGCAGCCGGCCATCTCCAAAGAGGTCACGTAAGAGCCGGTCAGGTGCCGGGCCACGCGGATGCCGTGGCGGTCCAGCACTTTGCGGGCGGCGTTGACCATGAGGTACAGCTCCACCAGCGGCGTACCGCCGAAGCCGTTGACCAGCAAAATCACTTCCTGGCCTGCTTGCAGGGCCAGGTCTTTGAGCACCGCACCGGTGAGTTCTTCGGCAATCGCGTCGGCGCTGGCCAAGGGTACGCGGCGGCGGCCCGGCTCGCCGTGTATGCCCACGCCGACTTCCATCTCGTTCATGCCGATCTGGAAGGTGGGTTTACCCGCCGCAGGCACGGTGCATGAGGTCAGCGCCACGCCCATGGACGCGGTGGCTTTGTTGACTGCGTCGCCCAGGGTCTTGAGCGCAGCCAGCTTGTCGCCACGTTCAGCAGCAGCCCCGAGAATTTTTTCCACGATCAGGGTACCTGCCACGCCGCGCCGCCCGGTGGTGTAAGTGGAGTCCTCCACCGCCACATCGTCGTTGACGACCACCACCGCGTTCTCCTGGTCCAGCATCTCGGATGCCATCTGGAAATTCATCATGTCGCCGGAATAGTTTTTGACGATGAAAAGCACGCCGGCGCCGCCGTCCACGGCTTGCGCGGCATTCATCATCTGGTTGGGCGTGGGCGAAGTGAAGATCTGGCCCGGGCAGGCCGCGTCGAGCATGCCATGGCCGACAAAACCGGCGTGCAGCGGTTCGTGCCCTGCACCCCCGCCGGAAATCAGCGCGACCTTGCCAGGCTTGTTGCGCTTGCGGCGCACAAATTCGTGTTCCGCACCGAGCGCGACGATGTCGGCATGCGCGGCGGCAAAACCGTCCAGCGATTCGGTCAGCACGTTGTCAACGTTGTTCATCAGGTTTTTCATGGGGCGCCTCGTGCGTCAAAAAATGGGTGGGGAACAGAAATTGTCAGCTCGCCTGCAGGCTGTCGCAGACCGCACCGATGATCAGCGCCATGGAGCGCGAACCGGGGTCCACATGCCCTTTGGCACGCTCACCGAGAAAGGACGAACGTCCGCGCGTGGCGTCCATGTCGGCGGTGGCCTGGGCGCTGTCAAACGCGCACTGGCGCACGCGGGCAACCAGGTCCGAGCCGCCTGCTGCCAGCACTTTTTGCACCGGGTCGAGCACATCGAGCAGGGTTTTTTGTCCGACCTCGGCTTTGCCCAGGCGGGTCAGCGCCTCGATGCTGGCGCGCAAGGCGACTGCAAAGTCCTGCGATGTGGGCTCGGGCGGCAATTCTTTGCCCAGCGTCATCAGCAAGGTGCCAAATACCGGGCCGGAGGAGCCGCCGATCATGGCCACGCAGGTTTTGCCCATGGTTTTGAGCGACTCGTGCAGGCCTTTGCCCTCCATCTCGGCCAGCTTGGCTTGTATGGCCTGCGCGCCGCGCTTCATGTTCAGGCCGTGGTCGCCGTCGCCAATGGCCTGGTCCAGAGCGGTTAGCTCGTCGAGATGGTCTACCAGGGTTTGGGTGGCGTTCTGGATGGTGGTGGTCAGAGACATGGTCGGGTTTCCCTTGAGGCAGGCAATAGGCTTCAGCCGCGCACGCGCAGCCCGGCAGCGTCAAACCACAGGCTTTGGACGATATGAATCCCGACTTCCTGACCCGCATGGGCCAGTTGTTCGGGTGGCGCAGAGATGATCAATTCGGTATCGCTATCGGCCAGACGCAGATGTAAAAGGTACTGGTCGCTCAGGCGTTCGATGCGCTGCACCCGCCCGCGTAGTGAGGCCCCAGTGGCTGCTACGAGCTCCACATGTTCGGCCCTTACGCCCACGGTGTGAACTACGGAAGGCAAGGCCGCTTGCCCCAGCGCAGCACGTGGCAATAAATTGATACGCGGCGAGCCCAGGCGGCTGGCAACCGCGACGGTGTGGGGATCTTCGTAAACCTGCTGCGGCGTTCCAAGTTGCACCAGGCAACCGTGGTCGAGCACGCCAATGCGGTTGGCCAGCGTGAGCGCCTCGACTTGGTCGTGCGTGACATAGAGCATGGTGGCGCCGGTGTCCTGCTGGATGCGCTTGAGCTCCAGCCGCAGGTCGTTGCGCAATTTGGCGTCCAGCGAGGACAGCGGTTCGTCCATCAGGTAGACCGCCGGGTTGCGCACCAGCGCGCGGCCTATGGCCACACGCTGCATCTGTCCGCCAGAGAGTTTGGTCGCCGGGTTGTTGAGCTTGTCTTCCATGCGCAGCATGCGCGCCACTTCCAGCACCTTGGCTTTCACATCCGCCTCATTGGTTTTGCGCAGTGGCGAGCGCAGCGGAAAGGCCAGGTTGTCATAGACGCTCAGGTGCGGATAGAGCGAATACTGCTGAAACACAAAGGTCACATCGCGCAGGGCCGGGGCCAGGCGGGTGACATCGCGTCCGCCGATGGACACGCTGCCGCTGTCGGGCACTTCCAGCCCTGCGGCCAGCCGCAAGGTCGTTGTTTTGCCTGCTCCGCTGGGGCCGAGCAAGACCACCAACTCACCGCTGGCAACGTCGATGTGCAGGTCGCTGACAGCGGTCTGCATGCCAAAGCGCTTGCTGACATGGGAGAGCGAGAGATCAGCCATGGGCGGCTCCGGTGCGTGCGGCACCCGTCAAGGGCAGTGCGTCGCGGGCGGTGCGGATGGCGCGTCCGCTGGATTGGTCAAACAAGGTGATCTGCGTGCTGTCAAAAGCCAGGCCGGTCTGGTCACCGCGCCGGGCAAGGGTATTCACGCCGATCTTGGCGCGTACCACGCTGTCCTGCGCGGTTTTGAGGGTGACGATCTGGCAGTTGCCCAGGTATTCCACACCCAGCACTTCCGCGCGCAAAGCAGCGTCGGCTTCCAGCCGGACATGCTCAGGGCGCACGCCGTACAGCAGGGCGCGGGCGCTAACGTCCTCTTGCACGGCAGGCAAGCCCAGCGAGGCCGTACCAAGCGCTAGTTGGGTCGCGCCGCGCGCCAGCGCGGCATGGGCGGGGACAAAGTTCATCGAAGGCGAGCCCATAAAGTCAGCCACAAAGACGCTGGCCGGGCGCTCATAAATTTCCTGCGGCGCGCCGAGCTGCTCAATCACGCCCTGGTTCATGATGGCAATCTTGTCGGCCATGGCCATGGCCTCGCGCTGGTCGTGGGTCACATAAACCGTGGTCGCGCCCAGGCGGTCATGCAGGGCGCGCAATTCCAGGCACATCAGTTCGCGGAATTCCGCATCGAGTGCGCCCAGGGGCTCGTCCATCATGAAGGCCAGTGGTTGGCGCACGATGGCGCGCCCCAGTGCCACGCGCTGGCGGTCGCCGCTGGTCAGTCCGGAGACGGAATGTTGAAGCAAATGCGTGATGTGCAAGGTGGCGGCAGCCTGGGCCACGCGGGCGTCGATTTCGTTGCGCGGCATGCCTTGCGACACCAGCGGAAACGCGATGTTCTGCCGCACCGACATGTGCGGATAGAGCGCAAACATCTGAAACACGAACGCAATGTCCCGGGCCGAGGCACGCTTGAACGTGACGTCCTCGCCACCCAAAAATATCTGGCCCTCGGTGGGCAGTTCCAGCCCGGCAATCATGCGCAGGGTGGTAGTTTTGCCGCAGCCTGAGGGGCCCAGCAGGCAGAAAAATTCACCGTCGTTGACTACGAAGGACGAGTCTTTGACAGCCACAAAATCGCCAAAGGCTTTGTGCAGTTGTTGAACGCGGATTTCAGCCATGGTCTTACTCGGGAAACTTCGAAACCACCATGAACATCACCGTGCCGCCCAGCATGGTGAGGAAAGACCAGGTGTACAAAAACAGCGCAAAAGGCTGCAGCAGCATGAACAGCCCCAGGCCGATCACGCCGCAGGCCACCAGTTCCATGGTGTTGCGGCGCAAGTAGCGTGGCCAGTTGCTGATGCGTTCAGCGGGGACAGAGGAGGACGGCTGGGTAGTGGACATGGCGATGTCTCCCCTTATTTGCGCACGGCGCCAAACGTGATCCCGCGCAGCAGGTGCTTGCGCAAGAGCACGGTGAAAACCAGTATCGGCACCAGGAACAAGGTGGTACCGGCCGCTACGGCAGGCCAGTCCATACCGCCCTCGCCGATGATGATGGGGATAAAGGGCGGCGCGGTTTGCGCTTCGCCCGAGGTCAACAGTACAGCGAAGGCGTATTCGTTCCAGGCAAAGATCAGGCAGAAGATCGCCGTGGCCACGATGCCTGTGATGGCCTGCGGCAAGACCACCTTGCGGAAGGCCTGCAAGCGGGTGTAGCCGTCGACCATGGCGGCCTCTTCGTATTCACGCGGAATCTCGTCAATAAAGCCCTTGAGCAGCCACACCGACAAAGAGACGTTGACGGCGCTGTACAACAAGATCATGCCCAACCGTGTGTCCGACAAGCCCAGCTCGCGGTACATCAGGTAGATGGGAATGGCCACCGCAATCGGCGGCATCATGCGGGTCGACAAAATGAAGAAAAGCAAATCGTCTTTGAGCGGCACCTTGAAGCGCGAAAACGCATACGCCGCCATCACGCCGAAGCCCACCGACAAAATGGTGGAACCAAAAGCGATGATCAGGGAATTGGTAAAGCGCGGGGCGAAATTGGACGGGCCGGCCACGGCCATGTGCTGCGCGCGGGCGATTTCTTCGCAACGCCCTTGGGCTGCTGGCAGGCTGGCCAGGTATTCGTCGGTCTGGCGCGAGCGTGTGGTGAACAAGTTGCAATAGCCCTCGACCGACGGACTGAAGACGATTTTGGGCGGGTAGCTGATGGAGTCGGCCGGGGTTTTGAAGCCGGTCATGATGATCCACACCAGCGGGATCATGGTGACCAGGGCGTAGAACACGACCACCACACTGGCAAACCACTGGCTGCCGGATGAGGGGTCCACTACCGAATGGGCGGTGCTGATACCTTTGCGCATGCGGGAGTCCTAGCGGTTCTTGATGTGGTTGAGGGCTTTGACGTAGATGTTGGCCAGCCCGAAGACCGCTACGAACAAAATAATCGCGAATGCCGAGGAATAGCCGGTGCGCCATTTCTCAAACGCCTCACGCTTGAGCGTGATCGAGGCGACCTCGGTGGTTGAGCCCGGCCCGCCCGAGGTCAGTAGATTGACCATGTCAAACATCTTGAAGTTCTCGATGCCACGGAACAAGACCGCCAGCATGATGAAGGGCAAGACCATGGGTAGCGTGATAGACCAGAACTGCCGCCACTTGGAGGCGCGGTCGACCTCGGCGGCCTCGTAGATGTAATCGGGAATGGAGCGCAGGCCGGCCAGGCAGATCAGCATGACGTAGGGCGTCCACATCCAGACGTCGACGATGACGATGGCCCAGGGTGCCAGCGGCACCTCGCCCAGCATGGAAAAAGACGAAGGCGATGCGCCGCTCAAAAACGATGCGATGGCGTTGAACAAGCCGGTTTGGGGCTGGTATAAAAAAGCCCAGAAGTTGCCGACCACAGCGGGTGACAGCATCATGGGAATCAGAATCAGGGTGGTCCAAAATCCGTGGCCACGGAACTTGCGGTCAATCAAATAGGCCAGGGCAAAACCGATCAGGGTTTGCAGAAAAATCGTCCAGAACACGAAATGCGCCGTGGTCTGCATGGCGGCCCACACATCCGGGTCGGTCAGTACGGACACATAGTTGTCGATACCCACATCGACGGGCGAGGCATTAGGCCGGTTGGCGCGGAAATTGGTGAACGAGAGTTTGACCGTCCAGATCAGCGGGAAGATGTTGATGGCCAGCAACAACAGCATGGTCGGACCGATAAAGATCCAGGCGATGGAGCGATCCGACAAGCCGCGCATGCGCTGCGCCAGCGGCGCGGGGGTGGCGCGTGCCAAACGGTCAGCCAGTGGATTCGTGGAGGACATAGGAGATGCGGGCAAGGTTGCTTCAGGGCACCCGCTGTCCATGCGGACATGGACAGCGGGTGTGGCGTTTTACCGAAGCGGCAGATTATTTGATCTTGCCGTCTTCTTTGAACACCTTCTTCCAGTCCGCTACCAAGCCGTCCAGCGCTTCCTTGGCAGTGCCCTTATCGGCCACCACAAAGTCATGCACACGCTTTTGCTCAGCCAGCAGCAGTTGCGCGTAGGACGGGTCAGCCCAGAAGTCGACCACCTGGTTCATAGACTCCTGGAAGGCTGCCGCATACGGCGCGCTTTTCAGGTAACCCGGGTCTTTGAGCACGGCGTTGTGCGCCGAAGAGCCGCCGATGGCTTGCCACTTCTTCTG
>CANFHZ010000119.1 GCA_947446885.1 Comamonadaceae bacterium | reverse complement strand
TTTTGTATCGCTGTGGATGCCGGCCTCCAGCAGTGCTGCGGAGCAGGAAGTGCGCATCGCCATCAAGGACCACAAATTCGAACCCAGTGAAATCAAGGTGCCGGCGCAACAGCGCATCAAGCTCCATGTCCACAATCAGGATCCGACTCCTGAAGAGTTTGAGAGCCACAGCCTTAAGCGTGAAAAAGTGATTGCGGGCGGCGGTAAGGCAGTGATTTCCATCGGTCCGCTGAAGCCCGGACGCTACACATTTTTTGGTGAGTTCAATCCTGGTACCGCCACCGGCGTGCTGATTGCTGAGTAGGGGTTCACTATGTTCGCAACAGGTCTGATCGTATTTCGGGAAACTCTGGAAGCCGCGCTATTCATCGGCATCATCGCGGCGTCAACACGCGGGCTCTTGCATCGGGAACGATGGTTGGCGCTGGGCGTCGCCGCAGGCGGACTCGGTTCGCTGCTGCTGGCGTCGGCCATCGGCGAGATCAGTGCATGGGCGGATGGCGTCGGGCAGGAAATTGTCAATGTCGGGATACTGGGAACCGCACTTGCCATGCTGGCTTGGCACTGTATTTGGGTCTCGCCGAACGCCCACCACATGGTGCAAGATGCCAAGCGCTTGGGCGCTTTGGCGGCGCAGGGCGAGCGCGCCTTATGGGCCGTCGCCGTGGCAGTAGGATTGTCCGTATTGCGGGAAGGCGCAGAAACCGTGCTCTTCGTTGCCGGACTGATGTCAACTCCCGATGCGGGTGGGGCTGGAATGGCAGTGGGCGCTGCGCTGGGTCTGGCCTTGGGCTGCCTGGCAGGCTGGCTGATGTATGCCGGCCTGGGGAAAATCCGGCCCCGCTACCTTTTTGATGTCACCAATGTGCTGATCGTTCTGCTGGCGGGTAACCTGGCAAGCCAAATTGCCAAAACCGCGAACCAGGCGGACTGGATTTCGGTATTTGCAGAACCCGCCTGGGATCTCGCATGGCTGATACCCAATGAATCCGCACTGGGTATGGTCTTGCACGGCCTATTCGGCTTCGACGCAAACCCCAGCCAGATGCAGCTCATTTGCTACCTCGGAACGGCGGCACTGATCTGGCTAGCGGCCAAGCACACCAAAAATCGTGCCGGGGGTCATCAGGCGCCCAAGCTGGCCTACTGATCGGTGCGGGCCCGCTGCCTACAATGAGGCGGTCGCCTTGTTGGAAGTTTCCTTGCTATGCAAACCGCCTCCGTACACCTTGATGCCCTTGAATGGACGCGCTGGCCTGCAGACCAGATTGCCGCACGCGGCGCAGCGCAGTGGAAAGAACTCCTGGGCAGCGGCACTGGATGCCAAAACGACATGACCATGGGCGTTGTCCGACTTCAGCAAGGTCAATCGCTCGAGCCCCACCGCCACGCGCAGCCGGAGACCTATTTCACCCTCTCAGGACGCGGTACGGTCACCATTGAGGGGGTGGTGCATGCGGTCGAGCCGGGACGGATGTTGTTCATTCCAGGAAACGCCCAGCACCAGATCAACAACGTCGAAGCCGAGGATCTGATGATTCTTTACGCGTTCGCCGTCAGCGACTTCAGCAAAATCACGTACCACTTCTGAGCGCGTGCGCCGTGACGCAGCCTGGGGTGCCTTCGGACTGGCCCTTTCTGCGACCCCGCCCGCCAGCGCAGCTACATCACTGCGCGCGCAAGCGATCTTGCGCGGACTTGAGGTGGCCCCTGGCCTGCACCAAAGCACCGGCCTTGCCCAAACCAAAAGCGGGCATATTGGCATACACGTTCTCGTAGGAACCGGGTCCCGCCTTGTAGGTTTCGTGCCATATGCCCACGGTGCCATCCGTACCCACCGCCTTGTTAAAGGCCTGCCAAGCCGGAAGATGGGCCGCATCCTTATTTTTGGCGTAGTCCATCAGTTGCCCGATCGAGCGCCAGTACTGAACCAGAATAATGGTTCGCGAAAACCACATTTCATGGTGCAGCAAGCCCAACTCGGGCTTGGTATACAACTCCCTGAGCATTTTCGGCATGGCACGCAAAACTGGCACCAGCTTGTGGAGTAACAGCGGCTTGTTGATGCGCATCCCAATCAAAAACACAACAAAGTCGCCATCCATTTGTGCGGTCATTCTGTCTTTGTGGATCATCGGGATTTCCCTCCTGGTTAGTGCGTTGAAATGCGAAATCGCAACACGCGGCCTGACATCGTCAACTTATGGTAGCAGATATCTAGACACCATCAGGCACCCCATACAATGCCATACATGCAAGCCCGCGCCTTAGGTAGACCCAAGTCGGATCCCGCCCGGGATTTGCGCCGCGACCTGCTCCTTGCGAGCCGGCAGATGCTGGACGAAGGCGGCCCCACGGCGTTGAGCATGCGCGAAGTGGCGCGCCGCACAGGCTGTACCCACCAGGCACCGTACCACTATTTTGAGAACCGCGAGGCCATTCTTGCTGCGCTTGTTGCCGAAGGCTTTGACACGCTGGCTGTGCGCCTTGAAGAAGCCAACGATTTGCGCATATCGGCTGGCGTGCGCGCCGCATTATTGGCATCAGGTGCGGCCTACCTGGGCTTTGCGCTGGGGCAACCCGGGGTCTTTCGCATCATGTTCAGACCGGACGTGTGCGATCCCGCTCATTTCCCTGCGGTACGGGCGTCCAGCACCCGTGCGCGGGCGGCACTCGACCGCCTGTGCGACATCGTGCACGGCCCAAAGGCGAACGCTGTGTGGGCGACCATTATCTGGGCGCATGTCCACGGACTTGCCTGTTTGGTACTCGACGGGCCTTTGACTCTTCAATTTCAAACCGAATCGCAACGCGACGAATACCTGCGGGCTGCCAGCGCGCAGTTCGTCGATATGGTCTTGGCGGAGGCAGCGCGCTGAGCGCAAGCAGAGGCGGGCACCGTGTCAAGTTTCTGACGCGGTGACGTGCTTCCAGCGTCAGTGGTCGCTGCTGTTGCCCAGTGACGGCGAAGTCGGGCAATAGCGACGGATCAATAAGGAGAGTTTCTCGACAGCAGCATCCAGTCTCGGATCCGACGCGATATCGGCATCGTCAAGGTCCATGGAGCTGAACCCGTCCTGCGGGCCCGTGCGGAAAACCGGTGACTGAAGCAGGGCTAGGTTGGAATTGATGATCGACATTGCTAGGTTCCATTCTCGAAAGTGTGCCCACCCGTCCATGCCTTGCACCAGAACATGCGTCCGGTTTGGAGCAGGCAGGGCGGTCTTTCCAGGGAATTAAGCAAGGATCGCGCCGCGCCATGCCGTCAACTTATCGACGGTAGCGCGCTCACGCCTCCCACCGGGTAGGCCCCAGGTCAATTCACCTTTTTGACATGGCCTTCCCAAAAGGGCTCACGCAACTTGAACTTCTGCAACTTGCCGGTTGCGGTGCGCGCCAGGTTGCTGCGGAACTCCACCCGCTTGGGGCATTTGTACGCCGCCAGTTTGGTACGGGTGTAGGCAATGACTTCCTGCTCGGTTAGCTCCGAGCCGGGGGCCAAAACCACCAGCGCCATCACCAGCTCGCCCCATTTTTCATCGGGCACGCCGATCACGGCCACCTCGTCAATCTGCGGGTGGCTGAAGATGGCGTCCTCCACCTCGATGGACGACACGTTTTCCCCGCCCGTGATGATCACGTCTTTTTTCCGGTCGGCGATGGTCAGGCAGCGCCGCGCGTCCAGCGTGCCCCCGTCGCCGGTATGGAACCAGGATCGCCCATCTTCCCCATCCCGGATGGCCGCCGCAGTCTCCTGCGCTTGGTTCCAATAGCCGGCCATTACGACGTTGCCGCGCGCCAACACCTCGCCTTCTGACGATGTACTGATCTCGACGCCAATCGCGGGATAACCCGCCCGCCCGAGTTGCTGGGCTCGCTCGGAAGCGGTCAGCGCGTCGTATTCGGAACCGGCGCGGTTCACAGTGAGCAGCGGGGCGGTCTCGGTGAGCCCGTAAATCTGGATGAACTCCCAGCCCAACTCCGACCCGATGCGCTCGATAGTGCTGGTGGGCGGCGGCGCGCCAGCGACCACCACGCGCAACGTGCCGCTGCCGGGAATCGGACCTTCCCAGGTCTGCGCCGCCTCCAGAACCATATTCAGCACGGCCGGTGCGCCGGCCATCAAGGTCACGCCGTGTTCGGCAATACGGCGAAGAATCTCCGTACCGTTGACCTTGCGCAGCATGATGTGCTTGCCGCCCATCCCGGTGACCGCATAAGTCAGACCCCAGCCGTTGCAATGGAACTGCGGCAGGGTATGCAGGTAGACATCGCGGTCGTTGACGCCCAGATGCCAGCCCATGGTGGCGGCGTTGATCCATAAATTGCGGTGCGTCAGCTGCACGCCCTTGGGGCGGGCTGTGGTGCCGCTGGTGTAGTTGATGGTGGCGGTGGCGTCCTCATCGGGCTCCCAGTGACGCGGCTCAACGCCAAAGCGCAAGAGCCTGGCATCGGCGTCCGCGCCGATGGTGAACTTGTGTTCGCACTGCACTGTCGCCAAGGCCTCTTGCAGCTCTGGGTCGACCAGTAGCACACGCGCTCCGCTGTGCTGCACGATGTACTGCACCTCTTCCGCCACCAGCCGAAAATTCACCGGAACCAGAATGCGCCCCCAACCGCTTACACCAAAAAACGCGGTGAGCAAGCGCGCTGCGTTGTGGCTCACGATGGCAACCCGCTCGCCAGCTGCCAAACCCAGGGCGTCCAGGCCCGCAGCCTGTGCCTTGGCATAGGCCATCATCTCTCCGTACTGCATAGCGCCCCAACTGGATGCGGGCTGCACCGGCTCGTCCACAAAACCCACCCGCTGGGGGTAGACCTGGCTGGCACGGCGCAAATGGTCAAGAATCGTCAGCGCTACTTTCATACGACTTCTCCGTCTGAATGGGGGTTGCTCACAGCCACCATCATCGCTCAATCAGCGTCAGCGGGCGGTTCGCCACGCGGCCCAGCAGCGTCAGGGCGGTATTGGCGGTGTCTGCAACTCCGGCACACGCCAACGCCACAGCGCCCAGCAGGCGCTGGTGGCCACAGTGAACAGGACACCCGGAAACAGCAAGCGGGGTGACCAGTCCAACAAAGCGCCGGAATTGGATGAGGCCACCAGCGCACCCAGCGTGTAGGTCAGCACCAGCACCGAGGTGCTGTTGACCAGGGTGATGCCGCGTTCGCGGCTACCGATGTCCAGCATGGTCAGCGTGTACAAAGTACCGCCGGCAGCGCCCCACACCAAAGCAATCGGCCACACCAAGCCCGGCCATGCTGGAACGGCAAACGCGGCCGCTGCCGCCACGGCCAACATGCCCGACAAGCCCAGCATCAACCGATGCCGCCCACGCGCCGGGTCGGTAAAACGGTCGGCCAGCATGCCCGCCGGAATGGCAAAAACGGTGCCGCCTATGCCGCTGACCGATAGCAACAAGGCCGCTGCACCCGGAGCAAGTCCCAGACTCAGTCCATACAGCGGCAGTACCGAGCCCAAGCCCATCTCAAAAAACCCGGCAACAAAACCGGCCAGCATCACCACCGGATGTGCCGTAATCGCCTGCCACAAACCGCGCAAGCCCACGCTTGCTGTGTCGGCGTCCTGCGCTGCAGGCGTACGCGGAATCAACATGGTCCACAGCAGCCCGCAGGCCAGCATCGCCAGAACCGCCCACAAGCCGTGCGGACTGTCGACCCCCAGCCACGCCACCAGCGCGGGACCGATCACCATGGTCATGCCGATCAGGGTGGCGTATGCCCCAATCAGGCGTCCCCGTTGCTGCGGCGGCGCAAACTCGGCGATAAAAGATTCCGCCAGCACCCAGCGCAAGCCACCGGCCACGCTGGCCAGCAACTCCAGCACGAACCAGACCGGCAGACTGCGGGTGAGCAAAAACCCGCACACGGTGAACAGCGGCAAGCCGGACGCCAGCCACAGCGCACGCCGCCGCCCGATGGCGCGAACCAGGCCCGACGCAAAGGGCGTGATGATGAAAATGCCCAGCCAGGTGGTCGCCGCAAACAGGCCCGCCACGGTGTTGGACACACCCCCCTGATTGAGCATCAAGAGCAGCAAGGGTGAGAGCATAAAAATGCCCACCAACTGAAACAGCGTGGAGCCGAATACCGCTATCAACCCCCGGCTTGACCCCTGCTCCACCACTTAGCCCGCGCTGCCCAGACTCAGCCCGGCGTGTTCGCGCAGCGGGTGGAAGTGAATCTTGGGAAAACGCTCCTGCGCCAGCCGCACGTCGTAGGGGCTGGTACACAAAAACGCCAGCGTGTCGGCCGCGTCCTTGGCCATGCGCTGCGGATACGCGTTGACAAACTCGCGCAGCTCGGCCGGTGTGTCGGCAGTGATCCAGCGCGCGCCGGTGTACTGGCTGCCCTCCAGGCGGATGTCGGCGTCGTACTCGCCTTTGAGGCGGTGTTGCACGACTTCAAACTGCAGCTGCCCCACGGCTCCGAGCAGCATATTGCCACCGACCTCGGGCTTGAAAACCTGGATCGCGCCTTCTTCGCCCAGCTGCGCCAAACCTTGCTGCAACTGCTTGGTACGCAGCGGGTTCTTGAGCACCACAGTCATAAACAATTCGGGCGCAAAAAAGGGCAGGCCGGTGTATTGCAAGTTGATGCTGCCATCGGTAATCGTGTCGCCCAGTTGTACGCCGCCATGGGTGGTAAAGCCCACGATGTCGCCGGCATAGGCCTCTTCTACGGCCTCGCGGCGCTGGCTCATAAAGGTCACCACGCTGGTGGGGCGCAGCTCCTTGGCAGTACGCATCACCTTGAGCTTCATGCCCGGCGTGTACTTGCCCGAGGCCATGCGCACAAAGGCGATGCGGTCGCGGTGGTTGGCGTCCATATTGGCCTGCACCTTGAACACCACGCCGCTGAAGGGCGTGTCCTCCGGCTGCATGACCTGGGTGTGCGGCTGGCGGTTGACCAGCGTGGTGCTGGTGCGGCTCTGCGGCGACGGTGCCAAATCCACCAGCGCGTCCAGCACTTCCATCACGCCGAAGTTGTTCACACCCGAGCCGAAAAACACAGGGGTCTGCTTGCCCGCGAGAAAAGCCGCGTGATCCCAGGCGGGGGAAGCTCCGGTGGCCAGCTCCATGCTCTCCACAGCGGTCGTCCACTCGTGGCCGAAGCGCTGCTGCAAGGCATCCGGGCTGCTCAGGGGCATGGCGTCAAAGTCCTGCGGCAGGCGCTCGCTGCCGGACTCGAACACGGTCATGGTCTGGATGCGCAAATTGATGATGCCGCCAAACTGCTTGCCCTGCCCCACCGGCCAGGTCATGGGCACGCAGGGCATGCCGAGTTCGCGCTCGATCTCATCCAGAATGTCCAAGGGCTCGCGCACCTCGCGGTCCATTTTGTTGACGAAGGTGATGATGGGCGTGTCGCGCTGGCGGCAGACCTCGATCAGGCGGCGCGTCTGCGCCTCCACGCCGTTGGCAGCGTCAATCACCATCAGCGC
>CANFHZ010000118.1 GCA_947446885.1 Comamonadaceae bacterium | reverse complement strand
TCCGATTGCAGGTTCACACGCGAAAGGATTCACCACAACCGCACTTGTCGCGCTCATTGGGGTTGTTGAAGCGAAAGCCTTCGTTCAGGCCTTCGCGCACAAAGTCGAGCTCGGTGCCGTCGATATAGGCCAGGCTTTTGGGATCGACCAGCACCTTGACACCATGGCCTTCGAAGATCACGTCTTCGGGGCTGAGCTCGTCCACATATTCGAGCTGGTAGGCCAGACCTGAGCAACCGGTGGTCTTGACGCCTAAGCGCACGCCCACGCCACGGCCGCGCTTGGTCAGGTAGCGGTTGACGTGGCGGGCAGCCGCTTCGGTGAGGGAGACGGCCATATCAGTTGAGGTGTTTTTTCTTGTAATCGTCCACCGCGGCCTTGATGGCGTCTTCGGCCAGGATGGAGCAATGGATCTTGACCGGCGGCAAGGCCAGTTCTTCGGCTATCACACTGTTTTTGAGCGCGGCCGCTTCGTCCAGGGTCTTGCCCTTGACCCATTCGGTGACCAGCGAACTTGACGCAATCGCCGAGCCGCAGCCATAGGTTTTGAAGCGCGCGTCTTCAATCACGCCGGTGACCGGGTTGACCTTGATTTGCAGCTTCATCACATCACCGCAAGCGGGCGCACCGACCATGCCGGTGCCGACGCTGTCGTCGCCCTTGTCAAAGCTGCCGACGTTGCGGGGGTTTTCGTAGTGGTCGACTACTTTTTCGGAATACGCCATGGTGTTACCTCACAAATCACAAAACAGGGTTTCAGTGGGCAGCCCACTGGATGGTGGAGATGTCAATACCATCCTGGTACATCTCCCACAGCGGGCTCAGGTCGCGCAGCTTGGCGACGTTGAGCTTGATGGTCTCGATCGCAAAGTCGATCTCGGCTTCGGTGGTCCAGCGGCCAAAGGTCATGCGCAGGCTGCTGTGCGCCAGCTCGTCGCTGCGGCCCAGGGCGCGCAGTACATAGCTGGGCTCCAAGCTGGCCGATGTGCAGGCAGAGCCGGACGAGACCGCCAGGCCTTTGATGCCCATGATCAGCGACTCGCCCTCAACGTAGTTGAAGCTCATGTTCAGGTTGTGCGGCACCCGCTTTTCCAGGTGGCCGTTGATGAAGACCTGCTCCACATCTTTCAGGCCGTCGAGCAGACGCTGCTGCAAGCCACGGATGCGGGCGTTCTCGGCGTGCATCTCGGCCTTGGCAATGCGGTAGGCCTCCCCCATGCCGACGATTTGATGCGTGGGCAGGGTGCCGCTGCGCATGCCGCGCTCATGACCACCGCCATGCATTTGCGCCTCTAAGCGCACGCGCGGCTTGCGCCGCACAAACAAAGCGCCAATGCCTTTGGGGCCATAGGTTTTGTGCGAGGTCAGGCTCATCAGATCGATGGGTAAACTGGCCATGTCAATGTCCACGCGGCCGGTGGCTTGCGCCGCGTCAACGTGAAAAATGATGCCTTTTTCGCGGCAGATGGCGCCGATAGCCGCCACGTCTTGGATCACGCCGATCTCGTTGTTCACAAACATGACGCTGGCTACGATGGTGTCGGGGCGGACGGCCGCTTTGAAAGCATCGAGGTTGACCAAGCCATCGGGCTGCACATCGAGGTAGGTGACCTCAAAACCCTGGCGCTCGAGCTCGCGGCAGGTATCGAGCACGGCTTTGTGCTCGGTCTTGACCGTGATCAGGTGCTTGCCTTTGGATTTGTAGAACTGCGCCGCACCCTTGAGCGCCAAGTTGTTGGATTCGGTGGCACCCGAAGTCCAGACGATTTCACGCGGGTCGGCCCCAATCAAATCAGCAACCTGTCCGCGCGCGGTCTCGACCGCCGCCTCAGCTTCCCAGCCCCAGGCGTGGCTGCGCGATGCGGGGTTGCCGAAATGCGAACGCAGCCAGGGAACCATGGCGTCCACCACCCGTTCGTCACAGGGGTTGGTGGCGCTGTAGTCCAGGTAAATCGGGAAATGGGGAGTCGTGTCCATGAGAAATGCCGGAAAAATGAATCGGAAAGGCCTGTGTTATCAGGATTTGGGAAGCGCGCCAGCCAGACTGCCCAGCGCAAACACCGAATTGGGAACGTTGGCGCGTACTGCCTGCACCAGGGGGAGCGGGGCGATGGCTTTCTTGATGCTGGGTGCGTCTTGCATCACACCGCCCTTGGCAAGCTGGTCATCGACCAGCTTTTGCAGGGTGACTGAGCTCAAAAACTCCACCATATGGGAATTCAGCGAGGCCCACAGATCATGCGTCATGCACTGGCTGCCCTGGCCCATGCAGTTCTGCTTGCCTTCGCACTGGGTGGCGTCGATGGGCTCGTCCACCGAGGTGATGATTTCTGCCACCGTGATCAGCGAGGCGTCGCGCGACAGGGTGTAACCGCCGCCAGGCCCGCGGGTGGACTCGACCAGATCATTGCGGCGCAACTTGCCAAACAGCTGCTCCAGATACGAGAGCGAAATTTGCTGACGCTGGCTGATGGCAGCCAGGGTGACGGGGCCGCCGGCCTGGCGCAAACCCAGGTCAATCATGGCGGTGACGGCAAAACGGCCTTTGGTGGTCAGTCGCATGGAAGCTCCTCAGAACAGAGAAAGTTGACTAGAACGGTCAAGTATAGCCCTAAATCCGAGCAAAACAGTCAACTATGCACGGCGTGTGGACAAGGGCACCACGTTGTCAGCCCCCGGCGCGCCGAAAACCTGGGCCTTCAGATGCGACAGCTGGTCGCGCACCCGGGCGGCTTTTTCGAACTCCAGGTTGCGGGCATGCTCCATCATGAGCTTCTCCAGGCGTTTAATTTCGCGGGAAATGTCTTTTTCGCTCATGTCCTCGACCTGGGCGCGTTGCATGGCGTCGCGCTCCAGCCGCTCGGCTTCCTTGCCGGCCTTTTCGCTGTACACGCCGTCGATCAGGTCGCGCACTTTTTTGACGATGGCGCGCGGGGTGATGCCCTGCTCCAGGTTGTGGGCCACCTGCTTTTTGCGGCGCCGCTCAGTCTCGCCCATGGCGCGTGCCATGGAGTCGGTGATTTTGTCGGCGTACAGAATCGCCCGGCCCTCCAAATTACGCGCGGCGCGGCCAATGGTCTGGATCAGGGAGCGCTCGGAGCGCAAAAAACCTTCCTTGTCGGCATCCAAAATCGCCACCAGCGAGACCTCGGGAATATCCAGGCCCTCGCGCAGCAGGTTGATGCCGACCAGCACATCGAATGCGCCCAGGCGCAGATCGCGCAGGATCTCGACCCGCTCCACGGTGTCCACGTCGCTATGCAGGTAGCGGACCTTGACGCCGTTCTCGCCCAGGTAGTCGGTGAGCTGCTCGGCCATGCGCTTGGTCAGGGTGGTGATCAGCACGCGCTCGGATTTCTCGACGCGGATGCGGATTTCCTGCAGCACATCGTCCACCTGCGTGGTTGCGGGCCGCACTTCCACCTCGGGGTCGACCAGACCGGTGGGCCGCACCACCTGCTCCACCACGCGCCCGGCATGTTCGTTCTCCCACGCAGCCGGCGTGGCCGAGACAAAAATCGCCTGGCGCATCTTGGTCTGGAATTCTTCGAACTTGAGCGGCCGGTTGTCCAGCGCGCTGGGCAGTCGAAAGCCGTACTCCACCAGCGTGGTCTTGCGCGCGCGGTCGCCGTTGTACATGCCACCGAACTGGCCGATCAGCACATGGCTTTCATCCAGGAACATCAGCGCGTCTTTGGGCAGGTAATCGGTGAGCGTGGCCGGTGGCTCGCCCGCCGCACTTCCGGCCAAGTGGCGCGAGTAGTTCTCAATGCCCTTGCAGTGGCCGACCTCCGAGAGCATTTCCAGATCAAACCGGGTGCGCTGCTCCAGCCGCTGCGCCTCCACCAGCTTGCCCATGCCGACCAGCTCTTTGAGGCGCTCGGCCAGCTCCAGCTTGATCAGCTCCACCGCCTGCAAGACCTGCTCTCGCGGGGTGACGTAGTGGCTGCTGGGGTAGACGGTGAAGCGCGGAATTTTCTGGCGGATGCGCCCGGTCAGCGGGTCAAACAGTTGCAGCGATTCGATCTCGTCGTCAAACAACTCAATGCGCAAGGCCATCTCGCTGTGCTCGGCAGGGAACACGTCAATGGTGTCGCCACGCACACGGAAGGTGCCGCGGCTGAAGTCCATGTCGTTGCGCTGGTACTGCATGCGCACGAGCTGGATCACCATGTCACGCTGGCCCATTTTGTCGCCCGCACGCAGCGTCATCACCATCTGGTGGTAGGACTCGGGCTTGCCGATACCGTAAATCGCCGACACGGTGGCCACGATCACCACGTCGCGCCGCTCCAGCAGGCTTTTGGTACACGACAGGCGCATCTGCTCGATGTGCTCGTTGATCGCCGAGTCCTTTTCGATAAACAAATCGCGCTGCGGCACGTAGGCCTCAGGCTGGTAGTAGTCGTAGTAGCTGACGAAGTACTCGACGGCGTTTTTGGGGAAAAACTCGCGGAACTCGCTGTACAGCTGCGCAGCCAGGGTTTTGTTGGGCGCAAACACAATGGCCGGACGCCCCATGCGGGCGATCACATTGGCCATGGTGTAGGTCTTGCCCGAACCGGTTACGCCCAGAAGCGTCTGAAAAACCTCGCCGTCCTGCAAACCTTCCACCAGCTGCGCAATCGCCTCGGGCTGGTCGCCGGCCGGGGGATAGGGCTGGTAAAGCTCGAAGGGCGAGTCGGGGAACTGAACAAAGGTTCCCTGCCCCGCTGGAATGTCCAAGGGATGGGGCTGCGGAATAAGGGCGGGCTCGGACATGGGGACGCCAAGCTTAAGCCCAATTTCTGGTCGGCAGGCGCTGGCTAAAATTGCCCGCTTTTCTGCGCGCAGCCGCCTCGCTGCCCAAACCCTTCAACCAAGGACCCCGCCGCATGTCGCTCTTTTCCGCCGTCGAAATGGCCCCCCGTGACCCGATTTTTGGCCTGAACGAACAGTTCAGTGCCGACACCAACCCCAGCAAAGTGAACCTGGGCGTAGGCGTGTACTTCGACGACGCGGGCAAGCTGCCGCTGCTGCAATGCGTGCGCACCGCCGAAAAAGCCATGACCGACGCACCGACCGCGCGTGGTTACCTGCCGATTGACGGCATCGTGGCCTATGACGCGGCCGTCAAAAACCTGGTGTTCGGTAACGACCCGGCGCTGACTGAGCGCGTTGCCACGGTTCAGTCCATAGGCGGGACCGGCGGCCTCAAAGTTGCCGCCGACTTTTTGCACCGGCTCAACCCCGCGTCCAAGCTGCTGATCTCCGACCCGAGCTGGGAAAACCACCGCGCGGTTTTCAGCACCGCCGGTTTTGAGGTCGGCACCTACGCCTATTACGACGCGGCAGCGCGGGGCATCAACACGGCGGGCATGCTCGCCGACCTGGAGGCTGCCGCCCCCGGAACCGTCGTTGTGCTGCACGCCTGCTGCCACAACCCGACCGGCTACGACCTGACACCGGCGCAATGGGACGCGGTGATTGCCGTCATCCAAAAACGTGGTTTGACCGCGCTGTTGGACATGGCGTACCAAGGGTTTGGGCATGGCATCGCAGAAGACGGCGCGGTGGTGGGCAAGTTCGCGGCTGCAGGCCTGAACTTCTTTGTGGCGAGCTCGTTTTCCAAGAACTTCAGCCTGTACGGCGAGCGTGTGGGCGCACTGTCCGTGGTCTGCAACGACAAAGCCGAGATGCAAAAGGTGTTGAGCCAGCTCAAGATCGTGGTACGCACCAATTACTCCAACCCGCCCACACACGGCGGCGCGGTGGTCGCAGCGGTATTGGGGAACCCCGAATTGCGCGCCCAGTGGGAACAGGAGCTGGGTGCCATGCGCAACCGCATCAAATCCATGCGCCAGGGCTTGCGCGACGGCTTGCGAGCTGCCGGTGTCACCGAGAACATGGATTTCATCACCACCCAGATCGGCATGTTCAGCTACTCGGGCCTGAGCAAAGAGCAGATGCTGCGCCTGCGCGCCGAGTTCGGCATCTACGGCCTGGACACCGGCCGCATGTGCGTGGCGGCGCTCAACAGCAAGAATATGGACTATGTGTGCAAGTCCATTGCCGCCGTCATGCGAGGCTGACACCGGACTTGCAAACCAGCCGCAACAACCGGGGTAAAGCTGTTATATTGCACTGCAACATTTCTTAACGCAGGGATTCCATGCTCTACCAGATTTACGAGACCCAGCGCGCTTTCATCGAGCCCTTCGCCGGCTTCGCCCAGGCCGCCTCCAAGGCGTATTCCAATCCCGGCTCGGCCTGGAGTTCCAGCCCGCTGAGCCAGCGTATGGCGGCGGGTCTGGATCTGGTGTACCGCCTCAGCAAGGACTACGAAAAGCCCGAATTCGGCATCACATCGGTCACCGTGGGAGCGACTGATGTGGCCATCCAGCAGCGCATTGAAATAAGCCGCCCTTTTTGTGACCTGATCCGTTTCAAGCGCTTTTCAGACGAACCGGCGACTCTGGAAGCCATGAAAGCGCAACCCGCAGTGCTGATCGTTGCACCGCTTTCAGGCCACTACGCGACCTTGTTGCGCGACACGGTACGCACCATGCTGCAAGGCCACAAGGTCTATATCACAGACTGGAAAAACGCCCGTTTGGTGCCCCTGAGCGACGGCAGCTTTTCGCTGGACGATTACGTCAACTACGTGCAGGACTTCATCCGCCACCTGCAAGGCAAATACGGCAACTGCCACGTGATGAGCGTGTGCCAGCCAACAGTGCCGGTGCTCGCCGCCGTATCGCTCATGGCCAGCCGGGGCGAAGCCACCCCCTGGACCATGACCATGATGGGCGGCCCCATCGACGCACGCAAATCGCCCACGGCGGTCAACAACCTGGCCATGAACAAGAGCTACGACTGGTTCGAAAACAATGTGATCTACCGCGTGCCGGACAGCTTCCCTGGAGCGGGCCGACGGGTCTACCCCGGCTTTTTGCAGCACAGCGGTTTTGTCGCCATGAACCCGGACCGCCACGCGACCAGCCACTTTGATTACTTCAAGGACCTGATGAAGGGCGACGACGCCAGCACCGAAGCGCACCGCAAGTTTTACGACGAGTACAACGCCGTGCTCGACATGGATGCACCCTACTATCTCGACACCATCCGGGTGGTCTTCCAGGACTTCAACCTGGTCAACGGCACCTGGGATGTGAAGTCGCCCTCGGGCGTAGCCGAGCGGGTGCGCCCGCAGGACATCCGCACCACCGCGCTGCTGTCGGTGGAAGGCGAGCTGGACGATATCTCCGGCTCTGGCCAGACCGAAGCCGTGCACGCGCTGTGTACGGGTGTGGACCCGCGCCATCAGCGGCACTTTGAAGCCAAGGGCGCAGGGCATTACGGTATCTTTTCGGGTCGGCGCTGGCGCGACATGGTTTATCCGCAAGTCCAGAGCTTTATCGCTGCGCACACGCCAGCGCCCAAAGCGGCTGCTGCTGTTGCGATACCCAAAGCCGCCGTGGTCGCGGCACCCGCTGCAAAGCGGGTAGCAAG
>CANFHZ010000117.1 GCA_947446885.1 Comamonadaceae bacterium | reverse complement strand
TCCTGGGCGGCGCTGGGTGACCTGGATGCGCCCGACGCGCACGGCAACCGTGTGCGCGGCGAAGCCCTGTTACACGACACCCGCGACACCACCATCCACAGCAGCCAGCGGCTGGTGGGCGCGGTGGGCCTGGACCATCTGATCATCATCGACACGCCCGACGCCCTGCTGGTGGCCGACAAGGGCCGCGCGCAGGATGTGAAACACATTTACGCCCAGCTCAAGGCCAGCGGCCACGAGGCGCACAAGCTGCACCGCACGGTGCACCGGCCTTGGGGCACGTACACGGTGATCGAGGAGGGGCCTGGCTTCAAGATCAAGCGCATCGAGGTCAAGCCCGGCGCGGCGCTCAGCCTGCAAATGCACCACCACCGCAGCGAGCACTGGGTTGTGGTTAGCGGCGTGGCCATGGTGGTAAATGGCGCGCGCGAAATCATGGTCCACACAAACCAGTCCACCTTTATCCCCGCCGGTCAGCAGCACCGCCTGACCAATCCGGGCAAGACGCCCTGCGTGATGATTGAGGTGCAAAGCGGCGGTTACCTCGGCGAAGACGACATCGTCCGCTTTGACGACCAGTACGGCCGGGTCAACGCTTAAGTCACTGCCGCCTGGCGCGCAAATTCCGGCGCGCGCCATGCGCCGCTTTCCAAGACCTGGCGGATATGTTCCACGGCATGCCAGATGTCGGCAAAGCCCAGGTACAGCGGCGTGATGCCAAAGCGCAGGATGTCGGGCTGCGCAGCGCCGTCCCCGGCGCGGAAGTCGCCGATCACGCCCCGCGCAATCAGTGCCTGCACGATGGCATAGGCGCTGTGTGGCGCGTCAGCATCGTGGTGCGTCAGCGATACCTGCGAGCCGCGCTGTGCGTGGCCGCGGGGTGTGGCCATACCGAGTCCCATACCCGCGCAGCGTTGCTCCAGCAAATCCATGAATACATCTCCCAGCGCCAGCGACTTGGCCCGCAGCGCTGCCATGCCGCCTAGCGGCTGTAGGGCATCAAACACGTCGAGCGCGCAGTCCAGTACGGCCAAGCTGATTACGGGCGGCGTGCCGCATAAAAAGCGCGCCATACCCGCCGCGTTTTCGTACCCCGGCGTGAATGCAAAAGGCCGGGCATGGCCGAACCAACCGGTAAGCGGCTGCATCCAGGGCAGGTCGCTGCGTGCAGCGTGTCGCGCATGGGCCCAGACGAAGGCGGGTGCACCCGGCCCGCCATTCAAAAACTTGTAACCGCAGCCCACCGCAAAGTCGGCCCCTGCGCCTTGTAAATCCACTGGCACCGCACCGGTGCTGTGCGCCAGATCCCAGACGGTGAGCGCGCCCACTGAATGGGCCGCAGACGTGGTGGCCGCCATATCGTGCATGGCCCCGGTCCGGTAGTTCACGTGGGTCAGAAGCAGCACGGCCACATCCGTGTTCAGCGCCGCCGGGATGGCTTCGGGTTCCACCAGTTGCAGGGTGCAGCCATGCGATTGGCAGACACTTTCCGCGATGTAGAGGTCGGTGGGAAAGTTCTGGCGCTCGCTCAGCACCACGCGCTTTTCTGGTGTGTCGGCAGCGGCAATTGCCAGCGCGGCGGATAGCACCTTGTACAGGTTGACCGAGGTGCTGTCGGTGGCGACCACCTCCTGCGGTTTCGCCCCGATCAGCGGCGCGATCCGTGCGCCCACGCCTTGCGGCATATCGAACCAGCCGGCATCGTTCCATGAGCGGATCAAACCCTGGCCCCACTCCTGCTCCACCACCTGCGCCGCCCGCGCCGCAGCGGCGCGGGGCAGGGCGCCGAGCGAATTACCGTCCAGGTACAGGATGCCAGGAGGAAGGGAAAAATGCGCGCGCAGCCCGCGCAAAGGGTCGGCAGCGTCGCGCGCCTGGCAATCAGACAAGGTATGCATAGTCAGCGAAAAATGGGTTGCAAACAGCGTGACGGTACCACCGCAACTGCGTACGCCCTGCGCATGGTGAAATGGCGAAAGTGAACCCACCGACCATCAGCCGGGCCATTGTCAAAGCCCGCCAACACGCCCAAGCCCCCCACACCATGCGCCATCCCCTGCCGATACCCACTGCCGCAGCAGCAACACGCGCCGTATACCGCCGTGCGGACTTACCCATGGTGGCCGTCGCACACGCGATGCTTGGCGTGGCCCGGTGGCGCTTAGGCCGATGGGCAAGGGTCTGCACCGGTCTGGCCATCACGCTGAGCGCAGCCGCTGAACCGGCGATTTACCTGCTCGGTGAAGTGCATGACAACCCCGAGGGCCACGCTTTGCGTTTCGAACGGATTGCGCACATCGTCCACAGCGCGCCACTTCCAGTCATTGCCATGGAGCAGTTCGACCGCGAAAAGCAAGCGCTGCTGGACGCTGCCATGCGCGAATGCTCTGACGCCGCCTGCGTGATTGGGCGCGCAGGCGGCAGTGGCTGGGACTGGCCCTTGTACCGCCCCGTCATCGATCTGGCTTTGCGCCAGCATGTGCCGTTGGTGGCAGCGAATGTCTCGGCCCACGAGGCGCGCCAGGTGGTGCGCAATGGCCTGACTGCGGCCTTGGATGCGGCGGTGTTGACCGAGTTCGGCCTAGCGGCCGGCATACCGCCCGCATTGGATGCGCTCCAGCGCGAAGCGGTTTTTCTGGGCCATTGCCAGATGGTTCCCAAGTCCGCGCTGGGCGGCATGGTGCAAGCCCAGGTGGCGCGCGATGTGTGGATGGCACATGTGGTGCGCACGCAGCTGCAAAAAGGTGCCACCGTGCTGCTGCTGGCGGGCAACGGCCATGTCCGCAAGGACGCCGGTGTGTACCAGTGGTTGACGGCCATGGAGCGCCAGCGCACCCAGGTGCACGCCTACCTTGAATCGCCGCAAACGGGGGACGAAGCCGCTTTTGATCAGGTGCATGCCGTGGCCTCGGTGCAGCGCGAGGATCCCTGCGCTGCCTTTGCCGCTCCGGCAAGCGGCAGGGCCACACCCTGAAGCCCTGCACCGACCCGCCGTGTGTATGTCAGACCCGCGTCCTAAAATGCCCGTCCACGCCCCGGCGTTTGCCGCATCAATCCGATGCGGGCCGTGCGGGGCTGTTTTCTGGTACCCCTATGCCCCGCCACATTCTTGATGAAGCCCACATCCACCCTGCCGTGCGCGACAAGGTGGCGCGCAACCATGAAGCGGCTGTTCTGGAGGTGCAAGCGGCTATCGCCCGCCATGCTGTGGTGGTCGTGGGCATGAAGTCCAACCCTTTTGTCGGCAAGGCGCGCGCATTGCTTGACGCGGCGGCCATCCCCCACCACTACCTCGAATACGGCAGCTACCTCAGCCAATGGCGGCTGCGCAACGCACTCAAGATGTGGACCGGCTGGTCCACCTTTCCCATGGTGTTTGTCAAAGGTGTCCTGGTGGGCGGCTTTGAAGACCTCAAAGCCTTGCAGGACGCGGGCGGCCTGCGCGCGATGCTAGCCTGATGGACGGGCCCGCACCCGTCTGAACGGCGCAGCCCCGCCACCCTGCAACCCGTAGTCAAACGCCGCACCATGCCAGATCCGCTTCTGCCCGAATCCCCGACCGCTGCCAGCCTGTTGCCACCCGATGACGCCTTACGAGTCGGCCTGCACAACGAGGTGCATACCCGCCCTACGGCCGAAATCCAGCTGCCGGCTTTGGTGGTGTACGTGGCCGTTCTCAACAGCGGCGTCAGCAGGGACAGCGAGCATGCGCACTTGAGCAGCTTGCCCGGTATGGCCGGGCTTGCGCGCAGCAGCTTGGAGAGCAACTTTGTGCGCCTGAATTTGCCGGATTGCACGGTCAAGTGGGAGCGGCATTCCGAGTTCAGTCGTTACTCCATCGTGCAGGAACTGCCTGCGCACGCAGTTCTGGGTACGCAGGAACCTGCGCTCACGCCCAACTTGGCGGTCAGCGCCGCCTGGTTGCGTGCGATTCCCGGAAGCACGATTGCCGCGATCAAGTTGGTACTGGTCACCGGCGACCTGCGCGCGCCGCAGGAGGCGATGGCGCAGGTGCGTGCCTGGTTTGGCGACGCGCAGGTGGTGGCGTCGGTGGTCGGTGCAGACGGGCATTCGCTTGCCGCCAGTGACTTTGCATTGCGCCCCAGTGGCTTCAGCCGCATGCTGGTGGTCGCACCCGCTGGCACCTCGCCCAGCCGCGCCGGACGTTTGACCCAGCGCCTCATCGAGCTTGAGACCTACCGCATGATGGCTTTGCGCGGCCTGCCGGTGGCCAAGGAGCTGGGTGCCATGCTGTCGCAGTCGGAATCGCAGGTGGCGTCCATCATCGGGCAGCTGGAAGGCAAGAGCGCGTCCGACCAGGAGTTGCTGGATACCTTGGTGGCACTGGCCGCACGGGTCGAGCGGGAAGTTGCCCAACACATGTACCGCTTTTCGGCTACAGCGGCTTACGACGCGCTGGTACAGCAGCGCATCCAGGAATTGCGGGAGCGCCCGATTCCCGGCACCCAGACGATTGGTGAATTCATGCAGCGCCGCCTCTCACCGGCGATTGCCACCGTGGCCGCGACCCGCTTGCGCTTGCAGACGCTGTCCGAGCGTGTGGCCCGCGCCAGCGACTTGTTGCGCACCCGGGTCGATATCGCCACCGAAACCCAGAACCAGCAGCTTCTGGAAAAGCTCACGCGCGGGCAGGAACTGCAGCTGCGCCTGCAAAGCACCGTGGAAGGCCTGTCGATTGCGGCAATCTCCTACTACGTGGTCAGCCTGCTCTACTACGGTGCCAAGGCCTTGCGGGGTATGGGTCTGGCACTGGACCCCGAAGTTGTAGCCGGCCTGTTGGTTCCGCTGGTCCTGTGGGGCGTATGGCGCTTGACCCGGCGCATCACCCGAAAAATTTACCGGACCTGAATCCGCCCATCCGATGCCGGATTTTTCTGCCCCCGGTGTGGACGGACAGGCTTGGGCAAGTGCCGCGTTCGCGCGTGCCCGCGCGCTGCAAGCGGCAGGCTCCTTGCAGTCCGCACAGCGGGTGTACGAAGACCTGCTGGCGGTACAACCCAAGCATATGGCGAGCCTGCACATGCTGGGTTTGGTTTATGCCCAAACCGGGCAGGCCCAAAAAGGCGTGGATCTCTTGTGCCGCGTGTTGGAGGCAGAGCCGAACAACGCGCAGGCTTATTTCGGTCTGGGTTTTGCCATGTGCAAGCTCAAGCAATTTGCCGCAGGCATTGAGTGCTACGACAAGGCCATGGCCTTGCAGCCCCAGTTTGCCGAGGCCGCCTGCGACAAAGGCAGCGCGCTGATTGAGGTCCAACAATGTGCGCAGGCGGTAGCGAGTTTCGACCTGGCCATCGCCTGGCGTCCCGACTACGCCGATGCCTACGTGTACCGGGGCAACGCGCTCATGGGTTTGCAGGACACCGAAGCCGCCATACGCAGTTTTGAGGCCGGACTCGCCCGCAAGCCCGAATTTGCCAGCGGCCACCTGAACCTGGGCAATGCCTTGCAGGCACAGGGCGATTACGCGGGCGCCTTGGCCTGCTACGACCGGGCCATTGCCCTGCGCCCACAGGACGCCATGGCCTATTCCAATCGCAGCGCAGCGCTTAAGCACCTGCACCGCTTCGATGAAGCGCTGCACAGCTGCGAGCGGGCGGTGGCTCTGGCACCGGGATTTGCGTTTGGCCAGTGGAACCGCAGCCTGGTGCGCCTGCTGCTGGGTGATCTGAAAGCGGGGTTTTCCGACTACCACAGCCGCTGGAAGACCGAGCGCTTTCAGCCCATACGCCGCCAGTTTGTCCAGCCCCTGTGGTTAGGGGAGCCAGACATCGAGGGCGCTACCGTGCTGCTGCACACCGAGCAGGGTTTGGGTGACACCATTCAGTTTGCCCGCTATGCCGCAGTGCTCGCACAGCGCGGTGCGCGGGTGGTGATGGAAGTGGAGTCCGCGCTTTTTGACCTTTTCCACACCTTGCCGGGCGTGCACCAGCTGCTGCGCCAGCGCGATCCGCTACCTGCCTTTGACATGTATTGCCCGCTCATGAGTGTGCCCGTGGGGTGCGGCACGACCCTGGACACCGTGCCATCCGGTGTACCTTATTTGCGCGCCTGCGCGACCAAAGTGGCGCAGTGGGAAGCACGTCTGGGCAGCACGAGCCGGCCGCGCGTGGGCCTGGTCTGGAGCGGCAGCAGCACGCACCAGGCGGACCATCTGCGCAGTGTGGAACTGGCCCGTCTGCTGGCGGCATTGCCTGCCGGGTATGGCTATGTGAGTTTGCAAAAAGAAGTCCGCCCAGACGACACAGCGGCTTTGCAGGCCAGTGCTGTGGCGCATTTTGGCCAGGACCTGCACACCATGGACGACACCGCAGCGCTGTGCGCCTGCATGGACTTGGTGATTGCCGTGGACACCAGCGTGGCGCATCTGGCCGGGGCCCTGGGCCTGCCGGTGTGGGTGCTGCTGCCGCACATGCCGGACTGGCGCTGGCTGCTGGCGCGCAGCGACTCGCCCTGGTACCCCAGCGCCCGGCTGTACCGCCAGCAGCGCGCGGGTGATTGGAGCGCGCCGCTGCAGCAGCTCAGCGCGGATCTACTGGCCCGGCGCTTTGGCCCTTCGCTGCTACCTTAAGCCGTCGTTTCTTCGAGCTGGCTGCTCAGCGTCAGCCAGGTCTCTTCCAGTTCCGCCAGCTCCGCGTGCACGGCTTTGAGCTGCTTGCCCCAGTCCGCCAGTTGCGCCGGGGTGGCGCTCTGGCTCAGCTGCGCCTCCAGGCTTTCGCGCTGGGTGTTGAGCAGCTGCATGCGCGCTTCTGTTTGCTGCAGTTGCTTTTTCCATTGCTTGTGTTCGGGTTTGACCGCGGCTTTTGCAGCAGGCTTGGCCGCTGCCTGAAGGGCCAGGGCCTGGGCTGCAGCGGCGGCTTCGTTGCCAGCCCGTTTAGCTTCCTCACGCTGGCGCTTGGCCTCGTCGAGCAGGTAGCGCTGGTAGTCGTCCAGATCGCCGTCAAATGGCTCGACCCCGCCACGCGTAACCATCCAGAACTCGTCGCACACGGCGCGCAGCAGCGCCCGGTCGTGGCTGACCAGCATGACCGTGCCTTCAAATTCATTGAGCGCCATGGACAGCGCTTCGCGGGTGGCCAAATCCAGGTGGTTGGTGGGCTCGTCCATCAGCAAGAGGTTGGGCCGTTGCCAGACGATCATGCACAGTACCAGCCGTGCCTTCTCGCCCCCGCTCATGCTGCCCACGGCCTGCTTGACCATGTCGCCGCTGAAATTGAAAGTGCCCAAAAAGCTGCGCAAATCCTGCTCGCGCGTGGCCTGGCCCTGGATCTTGCCCTGCGCTGTCAGCTCGCGCACCAGGCGGATCATGTGCTCCAGCGGCGTGTCCGCCGGGCGCAGCACATCGAGCTCTTGTTGCGCGAAATAGCCGATGTTCAAACCGCGTCCTTCGGTGACCTCGCCGCCCAGCGGCTGCAGGTCGCGCGCGATGGTTTTCACGACCGTTGACTTGCCCTGGCCGTTGGCGCCCAGAATACCGATGCGCTGCCCGGCCAGCACCGATTTGCTGACATTGCGCACGATGACCGTGGGCGGCGTGCTCGCTGGTGCGTCCTCGGGTGCGGGGTAGCCAAAGCTCACGCCTTGCATGGCCAGCATGGGGTTGGGCAGGTTGGCCGGTTCTTTGAATTCAAAGGTGAAGTCGGCGTCCGCCATGAGCGGCGCAATTTTCTCCATGCGGTCCAGTGCCT
>CANFHZ010000116.1 GCA_947446885.1 Comamonadaceae bacterium | reverse complement strand
TACTGCGGAGCGGGCAGGCCCAGCGCGTCCTGTAGCCAGCGCTGGCGGGCTGTGTTATCGGCCAGGTCTTCTCCGCGCACGACGTGGCTGATGCCCTGTTCCGCATCGTCCACCACCACGGCGAGCTGGTAGCTAAAAAGCCCATCGGCGCGGCGCAACACAAAGTCACCCACTTGCGTATGCAGGTTCTGGGTTTGTGGGCCCAGGCGGCGGTCATCCCAGTGCAGCAGGGGCGGCGCGTGCTGCGTGCGCATGCGCCAGGCGCCCGCTCCGCTGCCGTGCAGGCCGCTGCGGCAGGTGCCGGGGTAGACACGCTCGCCGTTGCGGGGGCGGGCGATGCCGCGCGCTGCGTTGGCGGCGTCAATCGCGCTGCGCGAACAGGCACAGGGGTAGGCCAGATCGGCCGCGACCAGCGATTCCAGCGCCCGCACATACAAGGCCGTGCGCTGGCTTTGCCACAGCGGCACCGCATCCGGCACCAAGCCGCAGGCCGCCAGTTGGGTCACGATGGTCTGGTCGGCGCCAGGCACGCAACGTGGGGTGTCCAGGTCTTCGATGCGCAGCAGCCAGCGCCCGCCATGCGCCCGGGCATCGAGCCAGCTGGCCAAGGCGGCTACCAGGGAACCTGCGTGCAGCGCGCCGGTCGGCGAGGGCGCGAAGCGGCCAAGGTAAGTGGGCACGCGGCCTCAGTCCTTGACCATGGCCAGCGCCAGTTCCAGGCCGGACACAAAAGCGTCTTCCACCCGGTGGCCCAGGCACCAGTCACCGCAGACACCCATGCCGCGCTCGGCCTTCCACAGGTGGCTGCGTCCCAGTGCTTTGCCGGTCTTGGCGTAGAGCCAGCGGTGCGCGTCCACGTGGGCGGGCTCGGCGCGGATGCCGGTGATCTCGGCAAAGGCGCGCAGCAGCTTGGCCTGCACACGCTGCGGGCTGTCCTCAATGTGTTCCGCCGACCAGTCGGCGCTCGCCTGCACCGTCCAACGCTCCACTGTGCTGCGCCCGGGTTTACTGGATTCACGGGCCAGCCAGGCAATGCGGTGGTGTGTGCTGCGCGCGGCGTTCCAGCTCGGTCCCAGTGTGGTCAGTCCCGGCTGCACGGCTTGCGGAAAGGCCAGCATCAGCGTCCAGCAGGGGTGTACGCTCACCTTGTTGAGCGCCTTGGCCAGCCCGCCGCCGTGCGGCATGGCCTGCAGCAGTGCCTGGGCCTGCAGGTGCGGGATGGCCAGCACCACCGCGTCAAACGCGCCATGCACGGCAACGCCGGCACTCCCACCCTCGGTACGCAGTTGCCACTGGTGCTTGTTGAGTGTGTCGCGTTCGATGCGGTCGACCCGGGTTTCCAGCTGGATGTGCTCACCAATCGGCGCGGCCCAGGCCTTGGCCAGCGCGTTCATGCCGGGCTTGGCGACCCAGTGCGATTCGCGGTGGTCCAGCGCCGCCGCTGCCACCTTGCCGCGGGCATCGAGCACGCGCACGGTGGTGGCGCTCCAGGGGCGGCATACGCCGGGGACGGTTGCTATGGCCTGGGCAAAGCGCGCATCGCGCACCGTGAAGTACTGCGCGCCGTGGTCAAAGGTGCCAAAGGGGCTGCTGCGGGTGGCCATGCGTCCACCCACACCACGGCTTTTTTCGAACACCGTCACCCGGTGCCCGGCCTGCACCAGCGTGCGCGCGCAGCTGATGCCCGCGATGCCCGCGCCCACGATGGCAATGTGTTTGGACTCTGTCATGTGCCTGTCTCCGGTTGGCCTCGCGGCCTGTTGATGTGTGAACCCACTGTACACCCGCCCGCGCCCACGGCGCTTCACGCATGCAACGGCTCTGCGTCTATGCTTGGCCTGTCATCTGCTCCACGCTGCCGCACCGAACACCATGAACCCGAATCCACAAGCTGCTTTTTCTATGTGTGTGTACTGCGGTTCCCGCATGGGCACCGAGCCGGTCTATGCCGCTGCCGCCGAGCAGGTGGGGCGCTTGATTGGCAGCGCGGGCTGGCAGCTGGTGTATGGCGGCGGCAAAGTCGGCTTGATGGGTGTCACCGCAGACGCCGCATTGGCCGCAGGCGGCACCGTTTTGGGCGTGATTCCGCAGAACCTGCTGGACAAAGAGGTGGGGCATACAGGCCTCACCGCGCTGCGCGTGGTCGACACCATGCACGAGCGCAAGACGCTGATGTTCGACCACGCCGATGCGTTTATTGCCTTGCCTGGCGGCATCGGCACCTTTGAAGAATTGTTTGAAATCTGGACCTGGTACCAGCTTGGTGTGCACAGCAAGCCCTTCGGCCTGCTCAACACCGACGGCTATTACGACCCGCTGATCACCATGCTGGACCGCATGGTCAGCCAGGGCTTTTTGAGCCCGGCGGTGCGCGCCTTGTTGCATGTGGGAACCGATGCCCAGGATGTGCTGGGGCGGCTGCACACGGCGGCCTCGGTCAAAATCCCGGGATGACTACCCCGACTCCTACAGCGCAGAACCCCGCGCCACGCCCCAACATCCTGGTCGTGATGTACGACCAAATCGCCGCCGCTGCCTTGCCCTGTTATGGCAACCGGGTCGCAATCACCCCGCATATCAACCGCCTGGCGGCCGAAGGCGTGGTGTTTGATGCGGCGTATTCCAACAGCCCCCTGTGCACCCCGGCGCGCTACTGCCTGATGACGGGCCAGTTGCCCTCGCAAACCGGCGGCTTTGACAACGCGGCCTATTTGCCCAGCACCGTCCCAACGGTGGCGCACTACCTGCGCCATGCCGGCTACCGCACGGTGCTCAGCGGCAAGATGCATTTCGTGGGGCCTGACCAGTTGCACGGTTTTGAAGAGCGGCGCACCACCGACATTTACCCTGCTGACTTCGGATGGACGCCCGATTGGGCAAAGCCCGACGAGCGCATCGACTGGTGGTACCACAACATGGGCAGCGTTACTGGCGCAGGCGTAGCCGAAGTCACCAACCAGTTGCTGTACGACGACGAGGTGGGGCAGGGCGCCGTGCGGGCGCTGCACGATGCGGCACGGGCCGACGACGGGCGGCCCTTTTTCATGGTGGCCAGCTTCACGCATCCGCACGACCCCTATGTCACGCGGCGGAAATACTGGGATATGTACGAGGGCGTTGACGTGGGCGGGCCGCGCGTGCCGGTTGAGGCCGATCCGCACCCGCACACCCGCCGCCTCATGCATGTCAGTGATATGGCGAACGCCAACATCACACCCGCTGATGCGCAGCGGGCTCGGCGTGCGTATTACGGCAATATTTCCTATGTGGATGAATGGACCGGGCGGCTGATGGACACGCTGGACGCGCTGCAACTGCGCGACAACACCGTGGTGCTGCTGGTCGCCGACCACGGTGATCTGCTGGGCGAGCACGGGCTTTGGTACAAGATGAATTTCTTCGAAGACGCAGCGCGTATCCCGCTGGTCTTCCACTATCCGGCGCGCTTTGCGCCGGTGCGGGTGGCGCAGCCGGTCTCGCTGGTCGACGTGTTGCCAACGCTGGGTGCGATCGCCGGTGCGGCCCCGGCGGTGCAGCCCTTGGCCGGGCGCAGCTTGCTGGGCCTGTTGGAGAAGGCATCCGCTGACGTGCCGGATAAGGACACACCGGTCTACGGCGAATACATGGCCGAGGGTTCGGTCGCACCCATCGTGATGGTGCGCCGGGGCGTGTGGAAGTTCATCCACTGCCCGGCCGACCCGGACCAGCTCTTCAACCTGGCGCAGGACCCGGATGAAGTCCACAACCTCGCAAGCGACCCGGCCCACGCCGACACGGTGGCAGCCATGCGCGCTGAAGTCGCTGCCCGTTGGAATCTGGACGCGCTGGACAGCGCCGTGCGCAGCAGCCAGCGCGAGCGCCACTTCATCACCCAGGCCTTGCGCCAAGGCACTTTCACCCCCTGGGAATACACCCCGCCGCGCAATGGCAGCGCCGAGTACATGCGCAACCACCTCGATTTGAATGAGGTTGAGCGGCTGGCGCGCTGGCCGCGCTGATGTCATTTTTTACCGGTCGTCCACAGCGACCTTCCTCGGAACCATCACCATGTTGAACCTTCGCACATCTTCCCAACGCGGCTACGCCGACCACGGCTGGCTCAAGTCTTTCCACAGCTTTTCCTTCGCAGGCTATTACGACCCGGCCTTTATGGGCTGGGGCAATTTGCGTGTGGTCAACGAAGACCGCATCGCACCCGGAACCGGCTTTGGCACGCACGGCCACCGGGATATGGAAATCATCAGCTATGTGTTGTCAGGTGAGCTCGCGCACAAAGACACCATGGGCAACGTCAAAGGCATTCCGCCCGGCGATGTGCAGCGCATGAGCGCGGGCAGCGGCGTGCAGCACAGCGAGTTCAACCACGCGCCGGATGCCACCACGCACTTTCTGCAAATCTGGATCGAACCGAATGTGCACGGCATCCCACCCAGCTACGAGCAACAAACGTTCGCGCAGGCACGCAAGGACGGCCACCTGTGCCTGGTGGCCGCGCCCGATGCGGGTCCGGACGTGGTGCGCATCCATGCCGATGCCCGCATGTACAGCGGCTGTTTTGATGGGGCGCAAAGCGCCGATCTGGCGCTGAACCCCGCGCGCAAAGCCTATGTGCAGGTGCTGCGCGGGGCGCTGCATGTCAACGGCAAGGCCTTGGCCACAGGCGACGCGCTCTTGATTGCGCAGGAATCCGCGCTGCACCTTGATCAGGGCCAAGGTGCTGAAGTGCTGGTGTTTGATCTAGCCGCTTGACAAACCATTACTTAAAAACCGGCCTGAAAAAACTGCGCTCATAACTAAGGACGCAGCGAGTGTCAGTGGCGTACTGAAAAGCGGCCAGGCACTCAGGGTCCTGCAAAGACTTGGTTCTGTATTCTTCGTACAGCGCTAGGCTGGGGAAACTGAACATTGCTATGGCTAAGTTGTTGGCCCCCTCTGAGGGCAAAAAGTAGCCGTGGTGCGTGCCGCCAAACTTTTCCACCAAGGGTATCCAGATTTTTCCGTAGTGTTCAAACTCCTTTGTCTTGAAGGGGTCAATGGTGTAGCGCAGGTGACAGGTGATCATGGATTTGCTCTATTCAAGTGCGTTGCTGCAGCACCCACTGTTGGACACTTGGACGTTGCCATTGCTGCGCTGCATAGGTTTTAAGACGTTCAGGGACGGCGTCGCCGTTCATGACTAAACGGTTGAGCATCATGGCCAAATCGGTATCTGCAACACACCATTGGCCAAAAAGGTGGTTGGCACGCGCCGGCAACAGTTGGTCGGCAACCCGAAACAATTTGTCAGCAGCTTCTAGAGCGGATGCACTCAGCGGCTTGTCGGTGGCTTGGATAAATACCGTATCCGTCCCACGCTCGTTGCGGATGGGGATGAGATCACTGCGGAGCCAAGCCTGAACCTGACGGGCCCGGGCGCGGAGTTGCGCGTCTTGTGGGTAGACCGGTGCGTAGGTTGGTGGAGCAAAGACATCTTCTAAATACTCACTGATTGCGCTCGACTCGGAAAGCGTGAACTCGTCATGAACCAGCGTGGGCACCCGGGCTGTCAAGGATTGCTGTCGGTAGCCCGCCTGCTGGTTTTGCTGCGTACCTAAGTCAAGGCGTTCTATGGCGAAGGCAATACCTTTTTCGCGTAAGGTGACGTACACGGACAACGCGTAGGGGCTGGTGAACTGGTGGTCTACGAACAGGGTTAAGGGATTCTGAGGCATGGGTTTGTCCAAAAATTAAAATTCAATTCAAGTCTATCGGCGCAGTCCGGCGATGCAAAACGATTTATCTTCATTACCCTTGCTAATTGAATTCATATAAACCCATGACGGATCTACATCGGTTGCCGAACCTAGTGACCTTGCGCGCTTTTGAGGCAGCCGCCCGACATCAGAACTTTTCTCGCGCCGCCAATGAGGTTCATGTCACCCCTGGCGCGGTCAGTCACCAGGTTAGAGCTTTAGAACAAGACTTGGGCGTCGCCCTTTTCACCCGAAGCGGCAAACGCTTAACAATTACTCCGCAGGGTACGCGGTTTGCACAAGCGTTGCGTAAGGCCTTGCAGGACATTTCGGATGCCACGCAGGCGCTGCGCGACGAGACTCGGCAGAAGCGGCTCACGGTGTCCGCGCTCCCGTCGTTTGCAGCGCGCTGGCTGGCGCCGCGTCTTGGAAAATTTATGGATCGGTACCCGGACACGGAAATGCTCTTGCAGTCCAGTGGCGAGTTGCAGGACTTGGCTCGCGATGGAATTGACGTCGGCATCCGTTTTGGCCAAGGCCAGTACCCTGGCCTGACTGTCGAGCGGCTTATGGGCGACTCCTACTACCCGGTTGCAAGCCCCAGCTACAACCGAGGGCGCCTGCCAGTCACTCCACGGCAGCTAAAGCCAAACCATCTACTGCGCTCGAACGAGCCTTGGCTGCCGTGGTTCCACGCAGCCAACCTGAAGCTCGCCGAGCCAACCGGTGGCGTGCGCTTTCAGGACCTGTCTATGCTGATCCGCTCGGCGGTTGCTGGAGATGGTGTTGCCTTGGTACGCCATGTGGTTGTGGGGCAGGAAGTTGATTCGGGGGAGTTGGTGCGGTTGTTTAACGTAGCGGTAAAAAGTCCTGCGGACTATTACCTTGCGTACCCGCCGCAGGCGTTGCAAAAACCCCAGGTCCAGGCGTTTCGCCAATGGCTGCTCGAAGAAGTTTCCACGTTCAAGAAGCAGATTGGCGAAGCTGTGGCTTGATTAAGGCCTCAAACTGTAAATACCTTCACCCATCAGCCTGACCGTCCCTGTGTTCGTTTTTTTGATTTGGAGCGTTCCCCATGACCCACACCGTTGTGATTTACCACTCTGGCTACGGCCACACCCAGCGTTTGGCCCAGCAGGTGGCTGATGGCGCGGATGCGCAGCTCATCGCCATTGACGCCGAGGGCAACATCAGCGAATCCGACTGGGCTGCGCTGGACGCGGCCGACGCCATCATCCTCGGGGCACCCACCTACATGGGCGGCGCGTCCTGGCAATTCAAAAAATTTGCCGACGCATCCAGCAAGCGTTGGTACACCGGTGCCTGGAAAGACAAGGTCTCCGGCGGCTTCACCTGCTCGGGCTACCCCAGCGGTGACAAGCTCTCCACCCTGCAGTACCTGCTGACCTTTGCGATGCAGCACGGCATGGTCTGGGCCGGCCTGAACATCATGGGCAACGACACCATCAACCGCCTGGGCGCCAGCATCGGCGTGATGGCCCATGCCAGCACCACCACCGCCGCCCACGCCATGCACCAGGGCGACCTGGACACCGCCAAAGCCTACGGCGCGCGGGTGGCGCAGGTGGCAGCGAAGTTGCGGGGGTGACGGTCTTTGGCCTGCGCTAGCGGGGGTCTGAGGTGTCGACCAGCGCGGCGCGAACCAGTTCCGCCAGCCTTGCCAGACCAGCCTGGGTCTGCTCCGCGCTTGCATGGCTGAAGTTCAGGCGTAGTTGTCCGGTGCCTGTTGTCGCATGCGGCATGAACGTTTCTCCGGGCATAAAGGCCACGTTGTGCTGTAGTGCCAGCGGCAACAGCATGCGGGTGTCAATGGCCCGCCGCAGCGTGAGCCAGAAGAACAAGCCGCCGTGCGGAATCTGCCAAGTGGCCAAGTCCCGGAAGTGCACATCCAGGCAGCGGGCAAATGCATCGCGCTTTGCGCGGTAAGCCTGCGCCAACGTCTGTAGCCGCGCTGCATATGCAGTGTCTTGCAACTGCCGCAACACCCACCATTGACTGACGCGGTTGGAATGGAGATCCGCCGCCTGTTTGAGGCGTGTGAGATAAGGCATCAGATCTGGCGAGGCCACCATATAGCCCAGCCGTAAGCCGGGTGCCAGGGTTTTGGAGAAAGAACCTTGGTACACCCATGAGGCACTTTTCAAGCGGGC
>CANFHZ010000115.1 GCA_947446885.1 Comamonadaceae bacterium | reverse complement strand
GCCGCCATTTGCGATTTGCTCAAGGCGCCGACTTTGGTGGCGGCGAGCTTGCCGTCTTTGAACAGCATCAGGGTTGGAATGCCGCGGATGCCGAGTTTGCCGGGGATTTCACGGTTCTCGTCCACATTCATTTTGGCGATTTGCAGCTTGCCGCTGTAGGTGCTGGCCATCTCGTCCAGAATGGGCGCAATCATCTTGCAAGGGCCGCACCATTCGGCCCAATAATCGACCAGCACAGGCTGTGTGGACTTCAGCACATCGGCCTCGAACGACGCATCGGAAATATGTTTGATCAAATCGCTGGACATCTGGGGTTCCTCAGTGGGATGGCAGGGGCTTGTCGCCCGGTTATATATCGCGAAGATTGTGACAGAAAGCCACCTGTATGCGGCCTCGCGACCGTTTGTATATGGCTATGACGCGCATGAATACAAGTGATGCCAGCAGCGCCATCCGCTGGCTGGATTTGGCGCAGGATCTCCCCGCCACCCGCTTGTGGACGCAACCTGGCAGCGGCGTGTTGGCCCGCGTGCAAGCGGCGATGCAGGCGCGCGATGCCCACCCCGCGCGCACGCTGGTGCTGTTGCCCTATGCGCAGCTGCTCGGCCAGACGCGCGCGCTCTGGGCGCAGCAGGTGCCGCACGGATTTGCCCCTCGTTTTGAGACCACCGGTACCTGGCGTGACGGGCTGGGTATTTTTTGCCCCTCGGCGCACGACCTGCGCTTCGACCCCGGGCTGGACGGTCTGAGCGCCCGCGCCCTGCTGCGCCAGGCTGGTATGGCAGAACAGGCCGATCAGCTGGCCTCCGCCCTGCTGGACACGGCGACCACGCTGGCTGGGCTGGCGGCGGCGCAAGCCCCTGCGCAGCGGCAAGCCTGGGCCGATGCCGCCCGCGCCACACTGGCTGCGGGCATGGATACCCAGCGTCTGGCCTGGGAGCTGCACATTGCCCATGTGGCACTGGCCTGGGTGGGTACGAGCGCCTACGCCAGCGACGTGCTGTTTGATCCTGCGCGGCTGCAGGAATGGGATTGCGTGGTCGCAGTCCAGGGCCTTAGCGCCGAGCCGCTGGTGCAGGCGCTTGCCCGCAGGTGGGGTAGCCGCTGGGTGGATCTTCCGCTGACCGAACGCAGTCCGGCGGTAGACGGGCTGCCTGCGGGGGCATGCAGCGTGCATGTGTGCAGCGATTTCCATGACGAGGCGGAACGCGGTGCTGCCTGCGTGCTGGAGCATATTGCCGCCGGGCGCACACCGCTGGCGCTGGTGTCGTCGGACCGCGCGCTGACCCGCCGCGTGCGGGCCTTGCTGCACAGCCGGGGTGTGCAGATGCGCGATGAAACCGGCTGGAAGCTGTCCACCAGCCAAGCGGGCGCGGCCGTGATGGCCTTGGTCAAAGCCTGCGCCTGGAGCGCTGGCAGCGACGCCGTGCTGGCCTGGCTCAAACTGGCACCCGCCTTCGCGCCCTTGGTGCCGCCGCTGGAGGCGCGTTTGCGTGCCGACCATACCCGTTTGTGGCGGGATGCCGCACGCGGCCCCGCGCTGGGTAAACAGACTGACTTGCTAGCGCTGTTGCAGCGCGTCAACCGGGTGCGCGAGGGCTTACAGGGCCGTGCCCGTTTCAGCCAGTGGCTGGCCGCCTTGCGTGCTGCGCTGCAGGACAGCGGCATGTGGGATGGCTTGCTGGCTGACAGCGCCGGTTTGCTGGTTGCGCAAGCCCTGTGCTTGAGTCCTGCACCGGGGCAGACGGGCGCGCTGCAAGGCCTGGACGATGCCCCCTGGTCGCAGACGCCGCTTGCGCCTTCCGACTTCAATGCCTGGGTGCAGGCCAGCCTCGAAGGCCGCAACTTCTCACCGCCCTATCCGGCGCACGAGGAGGTGGTGATCTTGCCCCTGAATCAGACCCTGGGACGCCCTTTCGCGGCGGTGGTGCTGCTGGGTTGCGATGCAGATAACCTCCAACTCGCACCCGATTCGGCCGGCCTGCTCACCCCGCGCCAGCAGGCCGTATTGGGTCTGCCGCTGCGGGAGGAGCTGGAGCGCGCCACGCGTGCCGCATGGGCGCATGTGCTGTCCCAGCCCGTCTGTGCCGTGTTGTGGCGTAAAAGCAGTGCCGCGGGCGAGCCGCAGCAGCCCAGCCCCCTGGTGCAGCTGCTGCAACTGGACGGCGGTGCAGCGGTTTGCGCCGGTGTCGACGCGCGCATGGGGCAGACATGGGAAGCCCAGCCCGCCGCGCTGCCCCGACCCCGCGCACCGAACCTGCTTCCCGCCCGACTGAGCCAGGGGGCATATGAAGACCTGCGCAACTGCCCGTACCGCTTTTTTGCGTTGCGCCAGCTCGGACTGTCTGCGCGCGATGAGCTGGACACCGAACCGGGCAAGCGGGAGTTTGGTCTGTGGTTGCACGAGGTCTTGAGCCGCTTCCACACCGGGCAGGACCTCGACGTGCTGCCGCTGCCTCAGCGCAGCGCCCGTCTGGACGCATTGGCCGACGCGGTGGCACTGGAGCACGGCATGGACGAGGCCGAATTTTTACCCTTTCGCGCGTGCTGGCCGCAGCTGCGCCAGGCCTATCTGGACTGGCTGGAAAGCCATGAACAAAGCGCCCGTTTTGCGCAGGCCGAAGTCAGTTGCGAGCAGCCTTTGGGGGCACTGGTCTTGCAGGGCCGTTTGGACCGGATCGACCGGCTTCCCGACGGCACGGCCCTGGTGCTGGATTACAAAACCGAATCCCTGGATAAAACTAAAAGCCGGGTGAAAAACCCGCTTGAAGACACACAAATGGCTTTTTACGCCGCCTTGCTGGGCGCGCAGCAGGTTCAAGGCCAGTACCTCAATATGTCCGATCGGGGTGTGGTGACGCCGCTTGCAGCCAAAGACCTGGAGCTGGCCCGCGACGCGCTGCTGCGCGGCATCGATGACGATATGGCACGTATCGCCGCCGGGGCTGCCTTACCCGCTTTAGGCGAGGGCGCGGCCTGCGATTACTGTGCCGCGCGCGGCCTGTGCCGCAAAGATTTCTGGGCCGTGGCATGAACGGCGCAGATTTGCAGGCGGCGTACGAATGCAACGGCCAGCGGGTGCTGCGGGAGCAGTTTTACGCCATGGCCTGCGACCCGCGCCGCAATGTGGTGGTCGAGGCCTGCGCGGGCGCGGGTAAGACCTGGATGCTGGTCTCCCGCATGCTGCGCGCACTGGTCGACGGCGCCCAGCCGCATGAAATTCTGGCGATCACCTTCACCAAAAAAGCTGCAGGTGAAATGCGCGCACGCTTGCTGCAATGGGTGGAAGCGTTCAGCCACGCTGACGACGCGCAGCTGCGGCGTGAACTGTCAGCGCGGGGTGCGGATGCGCGGCCTGAGAACGTGGCGCGCCTGCGCGGCTTACACCGCGAGCTGCTGTTGGCCAGCCGCCCGGTGCAGGTGCGCACATTCCACAGTTGGTTTGCCAGCATCGCCGCCACTGCGCCGCTGGGCGAGCTCGCGGCCCTGGGCCTGCCAAGCCAATACGAATTACTGGAAGACGACAAACTGGCGATCGCCCAGGTCTGGCGGCGCTTTCAGGCCCGCGTTGCTGCCGACCCTGTTGCCCGCGCTGACTATGTCGCACAGGTACAGACTCATGGCCGCAGCAACACGCGCAAAGCGCTGGAGAGTGCGCTGGCCAAGCGGGTCGAACTGGCGCTGGCCGACGCTGCGGGCGTGCTGGCCGGGTCGGTGGCAAGCGTGGCCGCGCAGTTTCCCGAGTTTGCTGGCTTGGAGGAACCCGCACAGCGGGTGCTGCGCGCCGACGCGCAGGACCTGTTGTGGGCAGCGGCCAAGGTGCTGGGCGCGGCGACCCAGAAGAACTGCGTCCAAGCGGCCGGTAAGCTGGAAAAAGCCCTGACCGACAAGGACATAGAGGGGCTGTTCGGTGCGCTGCTGACGGGTGCTGGCGAAGCCCGGAAATTCAAGGACACCGTGCCGGGTATCGACGTCGTGCTCCAGGCCCAAGACCTGCTGCTGCGCGTGCGCGCGGCGCAGCACCAGCAGGGCGCGTGGGAGCACCAGCAGCGCTTGACGCGCCTGAGCCGGGGGCTGTTGCAGGACTATGCGGCGCTCAAGCGTGAGCGGGGCTGGGTTGATATGAATGACCTGGAGCACATCGCGTTGCACCTGATGTCCGACCCGGTGCTCAGCGGCTGGGTGCAGGAAAAACTCGACGCCCGGGTGGCCCATGTGCTGATCGACGAATTCCAGGACACCAGCCCTTTGCAGTGGCAGGCGCTCAAGAGCTGGCTGGAAGCCTACAGCGGTGCCGGTCATGCGCCGGGTGTGTTCATTGTGGGCGACCCCAAGCAGAGCATTTACCGATTCCGCCGCGCAGAGCCACAGGTATTCCAGGCCGCCATGGACTATGTGCGCCGGGGATTGGACGGCGTCGTGCTGCGCTGTGACCATACGCGGCGCAATGCGCCCGCCGTGCTGGACTGCGTGAACCGCACCTTTGCGGCGGCGCAGGATGCCGGCCAATTCCAGGGCTTTCGAATTCACACCACCGAATCGCAGGCCCCTGGACAGGTGCTGGCCCTGCCGCCGATTCCACGCGATGGCGCTGCCGAGGCGCAACAGGCAACGCCGCAGTGGCGCGATTCGCTCAGCACCCCGCGCTTCGAGGCCGAAGAAAACCGCAAGGCGTTGGAGTGCGCGCAGGTGGCGCATTGGATTGCCGCCGCCGTGCGGGATCCGGCGCGCGGTATCGCGGCACAGGACATCATGGTGCTGTCGCGCAAGCGCGAGCGGCTGGGTCTGATGCAGCAGGCTTTGGGCGCGCTGGGCGTGCCTTCAGAGCAGGTGGAAAAGCGCGAACTCGCCGAGGTGCCCGAAGTGCAGGATCTGCTCGCGCTGATGGACGCCCTGCTCTCGCCCGGCCACGACCTGTCGCTGGCGCAGGCGCTCAAGTCACCTGTCTTCGGGGTGGACGATGCGGCGCTTGCCGCACTGGCTTTGCATGTGCGCGGCCTGCGCGAGGCCGCAAGCGTGCAGGGCCTGGCCGCACCCGGCTGGCTGGATGCCCTGCACACGCTGGGGCTGCAGCCGCCTGCAGCCTTGCAGGGCTTTGTGCCCATCGCCGCCCAGCTTCAGCGCTGGCAGGTCTTGTTGCAGGCACTGCCGCCGCATGACGCCCTCAGCCAGATTTTTGATGAGGGCGATGTGCTGGCCCGGTACGCCCGCGCGGTGCCGCCTGGGCGCTGTGCGGGGGTGCTGGCGCATCTGCGCGCCTTGTTACTGGCGGCTTTGCAGGCGGATGCCGGCCGGTTTGTGAACGCGTATGCGCTGGTGCGCGCGCTGCGTGCCGGTGGTTTCCCTGCGCCCCTGGTGTCCGCTGAAGCTGCGGTGCGCTTGCTGACCGTGCACGGAGCGAAAGGTTTGGAAGCGCCGGTGGTCGTGCTGCTGGACACCGACGGCGAGGCCCAACGTGCCGACAGCATGGGCGTACTGGTGCAATGGCCGGGCGCATCCGCGCATCCGACGCGCTGCGTGTTCCTGGCCAGCGGCGCTCGGCCGCCTGCTTGTGCCGCGCAGGCCCTGGCCGAAGACCGCCAGGCGCAGGTACGCGAAGAACTGAATGCGCTCTACGTGGCCTTGACCCGGGCCGAATCCACCCTGCTGATTTCCAGCGCCGTACCCCGCAGTGCCAACCCTGTGAGCTGGTGGGCCCTGCTGGGTGCGCAGGACCTGGTGCAAGCGCCACCGCCGAATGGCAGTGGCGCAGCGACAAGCCCCGTAGCGCTTGGCCCTGGTGCCGTAGGGGCGGCGGTGCAGTTTCTGGTCTTGCCGGGGCTGGATCGGGCGGCCTTGCCTTCCACTTCGACCCCGGCCCCGGACGCCGCTGCGTCCAGCCCGGCATCGCGGACCGGCCAGGCCATGCACCGCTTGCTTGAGCGCCTGCCGGTACAGCATGCGGCGCTGGCCCAGCCTTGGACCGCAGCCGATGTGGCGGCAGTCACCGCAGAATTTGCGCTGGACAGCCTGCAGTCCGAGGCTGCACATGCCATGGCCCTGGGCATTCTGCGCGGTGCGGGGGCCTGGTGTTTTGATCCTGGCGCGCTCAGCTGGGCAGGTAATGAAGTCACCATCCAGGTTGAGGGGTGCAGTCTGCGCATAGACCGCCTGGTGCAGCACCGCGATAGCGCACACTGGTGGGTCTTGGACTACAAATCCGCCGCAGCGCCCGCGCAGGACGATGCGCTGGTTTCCCAGCTTCGCAGCTACCGCGATGCGGTGGCCCGCGCCTATCCGCACGCCACCGTGCGCGCGGCTTTTCTCACCCCACAAGGCGCTTGCATTGAACTCCCCACCCACTCCCCCGATTTCTTTGAATTCCCAGGCTGACCAGCCCGCCCTGAATGCCCCCGTGTGGGACATACCGGTGGCGGTGATCGGCGGTGGACCGGCAGGCCTGATGGCGGCCGAGGTCTTGCAAGCGCAGGGCCACGTGGTGCACCTGTTTGACGCCATGCCCTCGGCAGGCCGCAAATTTTTGCTGGCAGGCAAGGGCGGTCTCAACATCAGCCACGCCGAACCGGCTGCGCTGTTTGCCACCCGCTACGCGGCGCGTACTGCGCTGCTTGCGCCGCTGTTGGACGCATTCCCGGTCGATGCCCTGCGCAGCTGGGTGCGGGGGCTGGGGCTGGACACCTTTGTGGGCAGCTCCGGGCGCATTTTCCCAATAGAGATGAAATCTGCCCCCTTGCTGCGGGCCTGGCTGCACCGCCTGCGCCATCCGGCCAGCGGGCATCCGGTGCAGTTCCATATGCGCCACCGGTGGACCGGGTGGGACGCCGCGAAGCGCTGGGTTTTCACTGCCCCGGGCGGTCCCGTGTGCGTGCAGGCCACTGCCGTGGTGTTGGCATTGGGCGGTGGCAGTTGGGCGCGTCTGGGCTCGGACGGCGCCTGGGTTGCGCAGCTGCAGGCCGCAGGTGTGGATGTCGCACCCCTGCTGCCGTCCAATTGCGGTTTTGATGTGCTGGACGGCTGGAGCTCCTTTTTTGCCCAACGCTTTGCCGGAAAGCCCCTTAAAACCGTCGCCCTGGAAATTCCCCTTGCGCCCGGCGCTGCGCCCTGGCGGCGCAAGGGCGAGATGGTGGCCACGGCGACCGGGGTCGAGGGCACTCTGGTGTACGCCGCCAGTGCCCTGCTGCGTGATGCGCTGGCCCGCGACGGGCAGGCCGGTTTTTTGCTCGATTTGCTGCCCGATTTGCCGCTGGAGCGGGTGCGCGCTGAAATCAGCCATCCGCGGGGAGCGCGTTCCCTGGCCAGCCATTTGAAAAGCCGCCTGCGCCTGGACGGAATCAAAAGCGCCTTGCTGCACGAGTTGCTGCCCAAGGCGGTTTTTGAGAACCCGGACGCACTTGCGGCAGCCATCAAGGCCCTGCCCGTCCGTCTGACGGCAACGCGCCCGCTGGACGAGGCGATCAGCAGCGCGGGCGGGGTGCGTTTTGAGGCACTGAGCGCTGAGCTGATGACGGGGATACCCGGCGTTTTTTGTGCCGGTGAAATGCTGGACTGGGAAGCGCCCACCGGCGGCTATCTGCTCCACGCCTGCCTGGCGACGGGGCACCGGGCCGGTGATGGCGCCCACTGTTTTTTGGCGGGTTGCGCCCTGCGCAAGCCTTGAATCCCCCGGTCACTGGTGGACCACAGACGAGATGAAAAAGCGTAATTTTTTATTTACACTTAATCATGTCATAAATAGACTACACTGTATGCAGGCAAAAATTTGCGGTCATGGGGGCCGTAAACCCCCCGTGCGGGTACAGCACGGACGTGTAGGTCTATTGAGGAGTCAGAACTATGTCAGATAGCGTAGGGCCAACCGGCCTGACCGACGCCCAATCGGAAGAAATACACCGGCACCTGATTCAAGGCACG
>CANFHZ010000114.1 GCA_947446885.1 Comamonadaceae bacterium | reverse complement strand
CGGTTGGAATGGAGATCCGCCGCCTGTTTGAGGCGTGTGAGATAAGGCATCAGATCTGGCGAGGCCACCATATAGCCCAGCCGTAAGCCGGGTGCCAGGGTTTTGGAGAAAGAACCTTGGTACACCCATGAGGCACTTTTCAAGCGGGCGCACACGGGTCGTCGCTCACACGCCTCGTACACCAGATCGCGGTAGGGATCGTCTTCAAACAGCACGGTGCCTGTTTGGTCGCAAGCCTGCGCCAGTGCATCGCGTTCTGAGGCAGTCATACAGTGACCGCTAGGGTTTTGGAATGTGGGAATTGCGTAGGCCAGAGCGGGTATGCGGTTTGGTTCCGCCGCCGGGTCTTGCAGGCTATCCAAGCCTGTGAAATGTGCACCAAAAAACCGGAAGACTTGCAGGGCTGCAAGATAGGTGGGGCTTTCCAGCGCCACCAGGCTACCGGGGTCAATACAGAGTTTTGCGACCAGGTCAATGCCTTGTTGCGAGCCGCTGAGAACCAGTACCTGAGACGGCGTGCAGGGCAGACCGATGGCCTGCATGTCCAAGGCAATTTGAGCGCGCAAGGGTGTCTCGCCCTCACTGGCACCGTATTGCAGGTATTCAGCCGGCAGGTCACCCAGATTGCAAGGCAGAAAGCTGTCCGGGGAGGGCAGTCCGCCGGCAAAGGACACCATGCCGGGTTGATTCGCGACCGCCAAAATCTCACGGACCGGTGAGGCATGCAAGTCGTTGCTGCGCTGCGAAAGACGCGCCGTCATGTTGGTTTTCATGGTTGATCCTACATAGGACAATAATATTGACCTATGCATCATAAAATGCTTGGCGTTATCATGTCAATATGATTGACCCAACCGACAAAAAAACCAAGCAGCTGGCTGTGTCTGAATCTGAATTCCGTCAGGCCATTGAGCACTTGTATTTCGCCTACCGTGCCTTTACCGAGCTGCCTGACAAAATTTTGAACAAGCGTGGACTGGGCCGCGTGCATCACCGGATTCTTTATTTCGTAGGCCGCAATCCCGGTACTACGGTCAATGCACTGCTCGGTACGCTGCAAGTGAGTAAGCAGGCTCTGCATGCGCCATTGCGTCAGCTATTGGCTATGCAGCTTATTGCGATGGAGACCGCTGCACACGACGGTCGCGTGCGCCATCTGGTTTTGACGCGCACTGGGGCTAGGTTGGAGGCCCAGCTCAGCGGTACCCAAATTGTGCAGCTGCGCCACGCTTTTGAGCGGGCAGGACCCGAAGCGCAGGACGGGTGGAACCGGGTGATGGCCGCTTTGGTGGGCGACAAGGCTGGAGCGGACGGCTCGGACGCCACTTCAGCGTAGCCCGGGCAACCGGTTCAGCCTGCGCCATCGCCCGCGCGTGACGGCGTGCCCACCAGACCGAAGTGTTTCCAGGCCCGGCGCAGTTGGGTGTCGGAACTGAAGCCCGCCAGCGCAGCGGCCTGCGTGACGTTGCGGCCCGATTGCAGCGCGGCCTGCGCAGTTGCCAGCCGGATCTTGCGCAGATAGTCCAGCGGCGTGATGCCTGCGTGTTCGACAAACAGGCGCGCGAGATGGCGCGGCGAGGTGTAGCCGAGCGCGGCCATATCCGGCACCGTCCAAGGCTGGGCGGGCGCATGGCTGAGGGCGTCCTGAATCCGGTGTACGGCTGCGTGCAGGTGGTTGCGGTGTGCGAGAAAGGGCGACAGCGCGGGGTCTTGTGGTCCGCGCCGCATGGCCACCACCATGTTCTGCGCCACCTCTGCGGCGATGGCGGCTCCGCATACCTGGGCAATGCGGTGCAAAAACAAATCCACGCCCGTGGTAATCCCGGCGCTGCTGCTGACCGGGCCGTCCTGCACCAGCACCCGGTTAGCCAAGACCCGGCACGCGGGTTCGATCGCCTGAAGTTCCTCCAGATGGTGGTGGTGGGTGGTTACCTGTCGATGCGCCAACAGCCCTGCATGGGCCGCAATCACGGCACCTGCGCATACCGTCATCAGCTCCAGCTGACCGGGGAGCAGACGCAGACCACGCAACCAGTGCAGCGCGGCGCGCATGGGTTCACCATCGACCGACACCACCGCGCCGGGTTGACCCACCACGACGATCCAGGTCGGCACCGCGAATGACGGCGGCAGCGCCTCCAGCCCGGACACCGCTACGCCGACTGAGCTGCGCGTGGATGGGTTGGGGCTGATAAATCGCAAGCGAAAAGGTGCTGCAGTGCCCTGCGCCACGCAGGCGGTGTTGGCCATGCGCAAAGCCTCGGCAGGCCCCGCCCAGTCCAGGATCAGACTGTCTGGCAAAAGCAGAAACAGCACATCCCATTGCGGTGTGCGCGTCAGTTCCTCGTCCATGCAAAGTCCATTTGCTCTGCCGTGCGTTCGGCCAGCGCCATGCCGCCCAGCCGCGCCACCAGATGCAGGCTCATGTCGATGCCCGCGCTGATGCCCGCCGATGTCACGATGCGGCCGGTGTCCACCCAGCGCACGCCGGTCTGCACGGTGAGCTGCGGGAACTGTCGGCGCAAATCGTCCACATCTTCCCAGTGTGTGGTCACGCTTTCCTGGGTGATAACGCCGCTGGCCGCCAACAGGAACGCGCCGGTACACACCGAGGCCGTGATGCCTGAGCGCGCGGACTCTTTTCCTATCCATTCCAGGGTCGGACCATCTTGCATCGCTGCATCGACGACACCACCGGGAATGAGCAGGACATCTGCGCTGCGCGCCTCGCCATCAGCAAAAGCGCTGTCGGGCAGTACGCGTAGGCCTGCCCGCGCGGCAACTGGCAGTGCCGTGCGGGCCACGCAGCGGACTTCGCACCACGGTTCAATGCGGGGTTCAGACTGAAGCCGCTGATGCATGCGTGCTGCAGTGGTGAACACTTCAAACGGCCCCGCGAAGTCCAGGGCCTCCATCCCGTCGAAGGCCAGAATTTTGATGTGCAAGCTGGGCATACTTTGGCCTTTCAGGAGGTCGCGTCCAAGGCCTGCGCCACGCTGCAAACCCGTGCAAAGCGGTCTTGCAGCACGGTGGCGGTGCGCATCTTGATGTCGGCGGTGCACAGGGTTTGGCCGTCGGGCCGGGTCATGTCGAAGGTGAGCGTGGCGTCGAGCACAAAGTCCACAGCCCAGCCCAAGTCCGATGCGTGGCGTGTGGTGGTTTCGCAGCACTGTTCGGTGCGGATGCCGCTGACGATCAGCTTGCCTATGTGGTTTTGGGTCAGCCAGACCTGCAGCCCGGTGTCGACCAGGGCGCTGTGGCGGGTTTTGCTAAAGGTCGCGGCGGGGGCAAAGTCCTGCAGGCCCGTGAGCGGACGAACATGTCCGGATGCGGGCGAGAAGGGGTTGCCCGTGTCCTGCGGAGCCTGGGTGTGGAAGATGCGCACGATGGGCATATCCCGCGCCGTGGCTCCGGCAATCAGGGCGTTCTGGTGTTGCAAGTAGGGTGCCGCCAGCGCTTCATTCCAGCTAGGGCGCTGGCGAAAGGATTCCTGGGCGTCAATCACTATGAGACAGGTATTCATGATTTTTATCTTGGGTTTTTGTTAAAGACTGGGCCATTTTTTCAAATAAATCAAAACGATTCAAAGCAGATGGAGACAGGTATCGGTCATTTTCAGCCAACCCGGTCGTCTTATTTCGGTGCCGGTTCGGCTTGGCTTGTGTTGGCTTTGCGATCCTGATGCTGTGGCGGACTTGATGGCTGCAGCAAATGGACTGCCAGAGATGCCCGCTAAAATAACCACATGTAGTCACAAAGAGGTCGCTATGGACACCGTACAGATCCGCGATGCCAAGGCCGGTTTTTCGGCCCTGGTGGCCGCCGCTGAAAAAGGCCGCCCCACGCTCGTGAGCCGCCACGGACAGCCCTGCGCCATGATCGTGCCGGTAGCCGACGGGGCGCGCCTGTATCCACTGGAGATGCCCAACCTGGCCAATTACTTGTTGGCGCTGCCCGAACCGCTGGCGACCGAGCGTGATCGAACGCCACTACGGGGCGTTGACTTTGCATAAAGGGTATTTGCTGGACACCAGCGTGGTGTCTGCGCTGGCACCGGGGCGCGAAGCCCTTGTACCTTCGCCCTGGGGTAGCTGGTTGCAAGCCCACCACCAGCAGCTTTATTTGCCGTCCATCGCCATTGCCGAAATGGCACAAGGGATTGGCAAATTGCGTCGTGCCGGTGGAACGGAGCGGGCTGATCGACTGGTCAGCTGGTTAGACGGTCTTTTGGAGAAGTATGCGGACCGCATCCTGGCACTGGACGCGCCCGCCGCCCGGCTGGCCGGAGACATTTCTGATGCCGCGATGGCGCAAGGCCGCCACCCCGGTTTCGCCGATGTCGCGATTGCTGCGCTGGCCCAGAACGCAGGGCTCCTTTTACTCACCCGCAACCTGAAACACTTTAAACCGCTGGGCGTGGCCTGCGCGGACCCGCTGGTCGCGCTACCCCCATGAATATGCACCCCTTACGCAAACTCCTGAACTACGCCGCCGCCTACCGCAGCGACTTCCAAAAAGCCGCGCTGTATTCGGTTCTCAACAAGTTCTTCGACATCCTGCCCGAAGTGCTGATTGGCGCGGCGGTGGATGTGGTGGTCAAGGGCGAGCAGAGTTTTTTGGCGCGCAACGTACTGGGCGGTTTGGGCATCACCAGCACCTGGGAGCAGTTGCTGGCGCTGGGTGTCTTCAATGTGCTGGTGTGGGGTGGCGAGTCGCTGTTTCAGTATTTGTACGAGGTGCAATGGCGGCAGCTGGCGCAGAACCTGCAACACGATTTGCGGCTGGATACCTACCGCCACGTGCAGCGCCTGGACATGGCCTATTTCGAGAACCAGCGCACCGGCAACCTGATGGCGATCCTGAACGACGACATCAACCAGATGGAGCGGTTTTTGAACGGCGGGGCGAACCAGATTATCCAGGTGCTGTGTTCCTCGGTGCTGGTGAGTGCGGTGTTTTTTGCGATGCAGCCGGGTATTGCGGTGATGGCGCTGCTGCCGGTTCCGCTGATTTTGTTTGGCGCGTTCTGGTTCCAAAAGCGCCTGGCGCCGCGCTACGCCGAAGTGCGCGAGGCGGCGGGTGATGTGGGTGCGCGGCTCAACAACAACCTGCTGGGGCTAGCCACCATCAAGGCCTTTGCTACCGAGAACCTGGAGGCGCAGCACATCAGCGACGCCAGCAACCGCTACCGCCAGAGCAACAAGGGCGCGATCCGCGTGAGCGCAGCCATCACGCCGGTCATCCGCATGGCGATTCTGGCGGGCTTCACCGCCACGCTGCTCTACGGCGGCTGGTTGACGCTGCATGGACAACTGGCCGTGGGCGCGTTCTCGGTGCTGGTGTTTCTGACCCAGCGCCTGCTGTGGCCCATGACCTCGCTGGCCGATGTGGCCGACATGTACCAACGCTCCATGGCCGCGATCGAGCGCGCCATGGGCCTGCTGGATACGCCAATCAATATCCCGTATGAGGGCACGCATTTCAGCAAGGCCAGCGTGCGCGGTGAAGTGCGTTTGGAGGACGTGGGCTTTTCTTACGCCACGACCGGGGCCACGCCGACGCTGCGCGAAATCAACCTGACCATAGCAGCCGGCCAGACCACCGCCTTTGTCGGCTCCACCGGCTCGGGTAAATCGACGCTGGTGAAGTTGCTGCTGCGCTTTTACGAACCGCAGCAGGGGCGCATCCTGCTCGATGGCGCACCGATTGACAGCCTCAACTTGCAAGACCTGCGCCGCGCTATCGGCTATGTGGCGCAAGACGCGTTTTTGAGCGACGCCACGGTCGCCGAAAACATCGCATACGGCAGCCTGGACGCGGTAAGCGACGCGGCGATTGCCGCCGCAGCAGAGGCGGCGGGCGCGACCGAATTCATCGCCAAGCTGCCGCTGGGCTTTGCCACCCGGCTGGGTGAGCGCGGGCAAAAGCTCTCGGGTGGCCAGCGCCAGCGCCTGGCTCTGGCGCGCGCCATTCTCAAAGACCCCCCCATCCTGATCCTGGACGAGGCCACCAGCGCGGTTGACAACGAAACCGAAGCCGCCATCCAACGCTCGCTGGACGTGGTCAGCCGCAACCGCACCACCATCGTCATCGCCCACCGCCTGTCCACCGTGCGCCAGGCGCACTGCATCCACGTCGTCGAAGCCGGGCGGATTGTCGAAAGCGGCAGCCACGACGCCCTGTTGGCGCGCGGCGGCAGTTACGCGGCGTTGTGGCGATTGCAGACCGGCGAGCGGCCGGAATAGGCAGAAATTCATACGGTAAAATACCGTATGTTTTTAGGAGTTAGGCATGGCTGAAATCGCCCGTTTTGACCTCAAATTGGACGCCGTGGACAAGGATCTCCTGTCCCGCGCCGCCAGCCTCATGGGCACCACCATGGCGGGCTTTGTTCGCAGCGCCGCCAAGGAAAAAGCCCGCAGCCTGGTCGACCAAGAGGCGCGCATTGTCTTGTCTAGGCAGGACATGCTGCATTTCCACCAAGCGGTACAGGGCGCTTTCCAACCTAATACGGCCTTGCAAAAGGCTTTGCGTGCGGCGGGCAAGGTCAAACGTGCTCCGTGAGCTGGCGCTGAACCCGGCTCTGCATGACCGGGCAGGTTTTCGCTGTGGTGAACCCGTTCTGGACGCCTACTTGCACAAATATGCGGCCCAGCAGCACGCCAAAGGGGTGAGCTCGGTTTTTGTTGTGGTCGATACCCGGGAACCCCAAACCGTTTTGGGCTACTACACCTTGAGTGCGGCGCAGCTCAGTTCCGATCAACTCAGCGCGACCGAACGGAAGAAACTGCCCACCTACCCGATACCTTGTTTCCGCATGGGTCGTCTGGCCTGCAGCCTTGCGCGCAAAGGCCAGGGCCTGGGCGCAACCCTGCTCGGTCTGGCGGTGGACCGGTGCCTGCAGGCGCGGGCGCAGGTCGCGGCCTATGCCTTGCTCGTGGACGCAAAAAGTCCAGACGCAGCGGGCTTTTACCAACACCATGGCTTCATACCCTGTGCCGATGCGCCGCTGATGTTGTATTTGCCGCTGGGCCGCCCCGCCCCGTAAAGCACCGCAGCATGGACAAGCCCCGGCCCAATCAGTTCGCGCTGCTGCGCCAGCGCCGCTTCGCCCCTTTTTTCTGGACGCAGTTCAGCGGGGCGGGTAATGACAATGTTTTCAAGTTTGCTTTCACCGTGCTGGTGACCTACCAGGTGCAGGTGGAGTGGTTGCCGCCCCACCTGGCCGGGCTGGTGATCGGGGCCTTGTTCATATTGCCCTATGTGCTGTTTTCGGCGACCAGCGGTCAGCTGGCTGATCGTTGGGATAAGGCCCGGCTGATGCGCATGGTGAAGAACCTGGAGGTCGCCATCATGCTGCTGGCGGCCTATGGTTTTCTGGCCGCCCACGTGCCGGTGCTCTTGCTCTGTACCTTTTTGATGGGGTGCCACTCCACCCTGTTCGGCCCGGCCAAATTTGCCTACCTGCCGCAGGTCTTACGAGACGACGAACTGGTGGGTGGCAACGGCATGGTGGAGATGGGCACTTTTGTGGCGATTGTGCTGGGCAATATGTTGGGTGGCCTGCTGGTGGCCTTGCCGGGGGTGGGGCAGGGCGCAGCGGCCCTGGCCTGTGTGCTGATTGCTGTGGCCGGGCGGTTTGCCGCAGGCCGGATTCCGGCGGGGCCCGCGCCGGTGGTCAGCGCGCCAATGCGCTGGAACCCGCTGTCCGAGACGCGGGCCAATCTGCGTTTGGGCGCGCAGGACGCCGTGGTGTTCCGTTCCATGCTCGCCATCAGCTGGATGTGGTTTTTCGGGGCGGTGTTTTTGAGCCAGTTCCCGGCCTTTGCCAAAGACGTGCTGCACGGGGACGAGCAGGTGGCTTCGCTGCTGCTGGTGTTGTTTTCGCTGGGTGTGGGTGTGGGCGCTTTGCTGTGCGAAAGCCTGGG
>CANFHZ010000113.1 GCA_947446885.1 Comamonadaceae bacterium | reverse complement strand
CGCGCATCGTTGTCGAAGGCCCTTTGGCGCAAAACCCGGTCTTCATGCAGGTACTCCAAACCCTCGCCCCCGCCAGCACGTGCCTGGCCAGTGCGGATGCCCTGGAGGGCACCGCACGCGGTGCCTGGCTGTTAACACGCTGGGGCCGCAAGGCCCCAGAGCACACCGTGCAGCCTGATTCGTGCCCCGTCGAGGGCCTGGGCGCCTACCACGCGGCGTGGCTAGCCGCCCTTGCACGTGTGGCTGGCGAGAGGCCTCAGGCGTAGTACCCATACCCCCGAGCCATGGCAGCAGCACAAACGGGCAGTACGGCAAACAATGCAAGCTCCACCCAAAAATATGTACGCACTGATTTGATCTGTGCATCGGTGGGTACGTGCTGCGCCCGCCGCCACTGAATGAACTTCATGGTGGGAGGCACAGAGAGAACGCCAATCAGAACAAAGACGCCTAACTTGAGCCAGAAGAACAGGTTGTGGCTATAAAAATCCCATCCTTTGGCCGCATATGCAGCACGTGCAAGGCCCACCGCCAGCGCGATAGCTGCCAGAGCGCCATAGCCTAAATCGATGCGCCCCACGGCGTCCACCGCCGCTGCGTCCATGCCATAGCGCACCAACGCGAGTTCTGCGACCAACACAGCCAACAAAGCAAAAACCACCAAATGGTGGGTCACGGCCAATGAGAAATCAATCATGGTCTTTCTCCATCAAAGTTCTAAAACCCAAGACCTCAGGGCACTGTCCGCGCGGGCACGCCGCGGGTCTCGCCGATCTTGAGCAAGGTGAAATCCGCATCGGTCAAGCCTTTGACCGCGCGTGCAGTCAAAAGATCTTTGGGCGGCTGGTCCAGCGCCTCATCACTCAATGCAAAAGTGCCCCAATGCACACCCACGCTGAGCTTGGCTCGCAAATCGTGATGAACCTGTACAGCCTCTTCAGGATTGATGTGGTGGGTGCTCATGAACCAGCGTGGCTCGTAGGCCCCCAACGGAATCAGCGCCAGATCAAACCCTCCACCCAATGCAGGCGTCTGGCGGTCTGCAAAACGCGCTCGCGTGTTCACAAAGTCGCCGCTGTAACCGGTGTCGCCAGCAAAGTACCAATGCAAATCGGTCGCAAACACAGACCAACTGCCCCACAAGGCCTTGGCATGGTCGAGCACGCCACGGGCTGACCAATGCTGCGAAGGCGTCAGATAAAAATCCACCCCGCGCACAGAGTGTTTTTGCCACCAGTCCAGTTCCACCACCTGGGTGACGCCCAGGTTTTCAAACCACAGCCTGTGTCCCAGCGGTACCAAGAACACGGTGGTGTTGCCCTCCTGCCGGGCCTTCGCAGCCAAGCCCACAATGCTGTCGCGGTCAAGATGGTCATAGTGGTTGTGCGAGATAACAACCACGTCGATCGGCGGCAAATCGTCCAGAGACACGCCGGGGGCTTGCGCACGCTTGGGGCCGAAAAATTGCACCGGTGAAGCCCGCTCACTGAAGACAGGGTCGGTCAACACATTGAGGCCACCCGCTTGCACCAGTGTTGTGGCGTGGCCAATCCATGTCACAGCAGGCTCAGATACCGAACGCCCGGCGTTGCTGCCTGGCGCACTACGCTGATAGGCCTGAATGCGCGCCAAATCCGCCTCTGCCGTAGGGGTTGGGGTTTGGGGCCGTGGGGGCAAGTTATTCAAAGTTGCATCCCAGCGCCAACGCAGCAACTCTCCCAGTGTGCGGGGTTGTGCACCGTCTGCCGGATTGCGAAACCCACTGTCGGTGTGGTGCGGTGCCGTGGGATTGAAGTAGGGATTGGCCAGCGCGGCAACACTTAACAGACCTCCAAGTAGCGCGGCGATTTCACGGAAATATGGGATGGACATAGTCGTAAAACGGTGAATACTTATACAAATTTGGCTGCCAACGTATAGGCAGAATCTCACATCTCACTGCACGCGCGGGAGTAAGCGCAACGCGCTAACGCAAGCGCCACTTGGAGACCCACACCAAAAGATGGCGAGAGCCAGCCAACATGGTGGATTGCGCCCACAATTTATTGACCCACCCCACCACGCGGTTCATTTCGCCTCGCATCAAGGCGTCATAAGCAGCCTGAGCCACATCCTTCGCATTAGCCATGCCCGCAATAGCCAAAGCAGAATTGCCCATCTGCGCGCGATCCACAAAACCAGTGGCGGTCATGCCGGGGTTGATCACCGTGGCGGTGACGCCGCTGCCTTGCAACTCCACATGCAGCGCCTCGGTGAACTGCATCACATAGCCCTTGCTGGCGCCGTAGCTGGCCATGCCGGGACAGGGCTGATAGGCCGATGTGGAGCCAATATTGGCAATACGGCCATGGCCCTGGCGTTTGAAGTCTTTGACGAACAGACAGGTCAGCTCGGTCAGGGTGACCACATTGACTTGTAGCATTTCACGGTACACACCGGCATCGGCATCCGCCACGGGCTTGTAGTCACCAAAACCCGCGTTGTTGACCAGGATGTTGACCGAAAGCCCCAGGCCATGGCAGTGGTCATACACCCTTTGTGCGGCACCGGGAACGGACAAATCCAGTGCCAGCGTGTGCACGGTGACGCCATGTTCTGCAGCTAAAGCCTTGGACACGGTTTGCAGTTTGTCCGCACGGCGCGCGACCAGGATGAGGTTGTGGCCGCGCCGGGCCATCAGACCTGCCAGCTCCATGCCGATACCGTTGCTGGCACCGGTGATCAGCGCAAATTCAACGTTTTTGAGGGATGTGTTCATTCGGCGCGCTCCCAGGTTTGGGTGCGGTAGAACGGCCCGATGTAGCCACGGATGGTGAGTTTTGCACCCCCTTCGGCCACACGCATCTTGAGTTTGTAGGTTTTGCCAGTGTCAGGGTCCAGAATTTCACCGCCCTCGTACCACTGGCCGTCAGCAGCCAATTTGCCACCGCGAACCATCTCTAAGCCAGTCATGGGCTGGTCTTTGCGGTCATCGGTGCAGACTTTGCAGGTGCTTGATTCCTTCGAGGGGTCTGCGGCAAGGCTGCGCACCAGACGCCCACTCAAGCCATTGCTGGTTTCGGTGATACGCACCTCCCCGCGCGGTTTGCCCGTGCTGTCGTCAATGGTGCGCCACAGTCCCACTGCCGTTGTTTGGGCCCATGCCGCGCCCGCCTGCAAGAGCAAGACGGTGAGGCTGGCGATACTTGTTGCATACAGACGGTTTTTCATGGGAACTTTCCTTTCTTGATAGGCTCACACTATGTGAGCGTGGTTAACTTTAACCCATAAATAGACGCCGTCAACCATTTTTAAAACTAAAACTGCAATTTTTATTCAGCAACCTAAATGTGTGAATCCACTTCATTTCCGGCCTCGCGCACGCGCTACCACCACGGCGACTTGCGGCAGGCCCTCAAAACGCTGGCACTGGCATTGATCACCGAGCACGGTGCCGATGGCCTCTCTTTGCGCCAGGCTGCTGCATCATTGGGCGTGGCTGGTGCACTACCTGTGGGCTGATTCCGGGACGCTGCAATCGCGCATAGTTGTCGAAGACCCTTTGGCGCAAAACCCGGTCTTCATGCAGGTACTCCAAACCCTCGCCCCCGCCAGCACGTGCCTGGCCAGTGCCGATGCCCTGGAGGGCACTGCACGCGGTGCTTGGTTATTGGCCCACTGGGGTCGCAAGGACGCCCAACACGTAGCAGCCGCCCATCCGTGCTTTGTGGACGGTCTGGCGCAGTACCACGCAGTCTGGTGTGCACAGCTTGCATCGGCCACTGCGGCGGATACCCCGCAGGCCTTGCCCTGAGTCTGTTTAACCATGTCTGGCGCTGCTACCGACCAAGCAGGCACGGCACATGCAGCAGCGCGGCACAGTGTCAAGCGCGAGGGCTTGAACCGGTCAAAGATGGGTCTATGGATAGGTCAGCGTCAAGGTGGCGCTAGCCGCCACGCTTCCTGCCTGGACTACCGCACCCGGCACTTTTTTCATGCGGGCCATGAGTGGAAAAGTTTTGGCGGAGCCAACCGTAACCAATTCCGGGCTGAAGACAAGGCCGTTGGCGATCACCGCTTGCTGATTGCCAGCGGTATACAACTCCACAGCCACTCCCTGCGCCGTACCGGTGTTCGTTATCAGATTCAGTTTGCTGGGGTCCGCGTATGCCATGGTGAATTGTGCGTTGCTCAAGTCATAACAACCGTTCAAGGTCACGTTAAAGGTTTGCCACACGGTGTAGCCGGGGTTGTTGAAGATCTGTACCGAATACGTTCCCAGATTCACTGCCGCTGGTGAGGGCAGGATAGACGTACATGGATTCGTTGGAGCCAGCGTATACGCTGTGGATGACACCACGTCCAGTGAACCACCTCCGCGTCCCGCTTTCACTGTAGTCGTTGTACCAAAGCTCAAACCCGAAGGAATCACCGTCTTTCGGATGTTGCTACCGCTCATCGAATTCGTTGTGTCAATCGTGAAGGGAAATGTCATCACACAATCGAAAGTCCCTCGACCCGTTTTGGTTCCCGAAATTTCAGTGGAGGAAGCCGCAGTGAGCGGGCAGATTCCCGCCACACTGGGGGTAGCGGCGGTAAAGCTGATTCCCGGATTGCCGGTGAGCGCTGTACCGGTGAGATTGCTGGTAAACGTGTGCTGTTGGCTATTGCACTTTGTGACGGTCCATACCATCTTGCCACTGAAGATGTTCACCGCCGCCTTGGGTACAAAGATGATGCTGGAGGGCATTGCATTCCCGCTGGAATCTTGCATCACCATCGTGGACGTTTCGCAAGTAGCTGGCGCTGCCAAAGCGTGTTGACCGGCCAGACATCCCGCCACTACCCAACACAGCATTCCGGTTGCGTGGCGGGTTTGTCGGTGCAAGCCCTTGAGCCCGTGCATAACGGGCTGCAAGCACCCCAAAAGCGGACTCATAGGCTTAGGTAATTCAAGTTGGCTACAAAACGTGCGAGGCATTCCAGCTTATCACGGGCCGCGCCCACCTGCCATTCTGGCCTGCCCCCGCGCGGGGCCTATGCCACGGCAACCGGGCTGCCGGGCCCGCAAGAGATTGCGGCCCGGATCGTTCAGGCCCTGGGACTCAGCGCCGCCCGGAAAAGCAAGGTCTGCAAACAGTCCCGATGCTGCATCGGCCCACCCCAATCCCGTACCCTTCCAGATTGTTGTTTTTCGCGGGGTTCGAACGTCATCGATGTCGGCATCGCGGTGCCGTCGGACTTATACATATTCATAGTGGATGTCCCACATGTAGCGGTAGCCGCCTCGGCCCGCTGCATGGGTGCATAAGCGGCCAGCGCAAGGATCCACACCAGTAACCCGCCGCGTGGCCGCCACTAGTGCCCACCGACGGCCCTTTCGCTGGCCACTGCAAGCTGCAGAATAAAAGCAACCCCCGTGGTGATCAACAGATACACGGGCTGCGCAAAACCGATCGCCGCCAACGCGAACAGCGAGCCCGCAGCCAAAAGCATCTGCAACCATACACGCGGACCAAACCGGATTCGGCTCTCGCCGTTTTGCGCAGCGCTGAGGACGAGCAAGCCCAACATGATCATGCCGATACCGCTGGTAAAAATCCCCTGCGCATCCGGTTGCAGCAGCGCCTGCCCGGACAAGTAAACCGTGCCCGCCGCAAGGCTTGCAATACCGAGATACAGCGGCAAGTGTGCGAAAGCCCACAGGCGCATCTTCAATCCGTCATGCGCGGTTGCGATGTGCCGTCCCTGGTGGGCGCGGGTGCGCTCAAAGTAGGCGACCCAGACCATAAAAGTCAGCAGCGTGCCGCCCACTGCCGCGATCCGCGCCTCCAAGGCGGGCTCGGCACCATGGCCCAGCGCATGGACGGCTGATGCCACCGATTCACCGAGCAGGATAATGGTGAACAGGCCAAAGCGCTCGGGCAGATGTTCGGCGTGCGGGGGGATCTCATGGGCGAAGCGGCCAGCCAGCCAGGGCGAGACCACGTCCAGCAACAAAGCCGCACTCCACAGCGACCAGCGGATGGCCGGTGCAGCATCTACAGACAGCAGCCACAGGGCAGCTTGCAACAGATACAGCGTGCCGTAGAACCGGATCATTGGACGCGCAGCCGGCCAGCGCCAGGCCAGTGCATAGGCTACGACCATCAGCAGCTTGAATGACGCAATGCCCGAGGCAAAAATTCCATGCAGGTCACCCGCGTAATCCGCCGCACCGTAGCCCAACCATGCAACCGTGAGAATAAGCAAGAGCCCCAGCGTGCGTTGCGTGGGTAGGTCGTTGTCAAAGCGGGTGGCATAAAAAGTATGACCCAGCCAGCACCACCACATGGCCAGAAAGCCAAACGCAAACTGCGCGGCACCGGCCAGATTGTAGTGCGCTACGTACGCGCCATTGAGCTGCGCCACAGCCACCACAAACACAAGGTCAAAGAACAATTCAAACCAGCTGGCACGCCGATCCAGCGCGAACTGCGGCAAGGGGTTGGGGTGCTGGGTAATAGTGTTCATAACGCTGCGACGAGTTAATTGCAACATTATGTGGGAGATGCGTTCCACCCTATTGCATCGCAGACAAAGCTACGGCCCCGGAAGAATCCCGCACCTGAGGGCCGCTTCCCAGCGTATCGGCTGGAGGGCGTCGTACAGAGATATGGGCTCAGCGGCGTGGAGCTGTGCTTGGTCAGCTCCGGCAACGAACTGTCGGGAACGTTCAAGCTGGTAATGGTCAAGACCCCGTCCACTGCGCTGAAGCTGTAGTTGCTGGCGGCCAAACTCCCGGTGCTGGCGCTGATCACATAGCTTCCAGTGGGGCTCAGCGTGCTTGCCGTGGTGCTGGCACTGGCACTGCCGCTCAAACCACCCGTGGCATAGGTTTCACCATTGACGTAACCACTGATGGTCAAGGTTAACGTGGGGTTGGAACTGCCATAAACCCGGGTCTGGTCGTCGGCCGTTACGCTGAGTGTGGTGGTGCTTATCGTGCCGGTGTGGGTGCCACCAGTCAGCGTGTAGTTGCTGGCGGTGCCGGTATCGCTGGTGATGGAGAGTCCGGTGGCCGTCACGGTCTGCGTGCCGGTGGCCACGTTGGCATCAGGAACCGAGCCCGAGCCCGTCAGGATGATGGTCTCGGTGCCAACCCCTGTGCTCACCGTGCCGCTGGTGCCAAACGCAGCCGCTGCAAAGCTGGTGCTGGCGTCGTAGGTTCGCGAGCCCACAAGACTGAGGGCCTTGGCCGTGATGGTGCCGGTGTGGGTGCCCGCGCTCAGGTCGTAGTCTGTGGCGGTGCCTGTAGCGCTGACCAGCGCCAAGCTGCCTGTGCTGAGCGTCTGCGAACCGTCTGCTACGTGCGCGCTGGAAACCGTCCCTGAACCACTCAGCGTGAGGGTCTCGCTATTGACCCCCGTACTGATGGTGCCAAAGTCAGTGCCCGCAAACACCTTGGTGCCGTCATAGCTGCGCGAGCCCGAAAGGTTGATGGTCGCTGTGGTGACGGTGCCCGTGTGCGTGCCACCAGTCAGCGTGTAGTTGCTGAGCGCGCCCGTCCCGCTGCTGAGCGCCAAAGTTCCCAGCGTGAGGCTCTGCGAACCATCGGCCACATGCGCACTAGGGACCGAGCCGGTGCCGGAGAGCAACAGCGTTTCGGTGCCGATGCCGGTGCTGATCGTGCCGCTGGTACCGAAAGCTGCGGCGGCGAAGCTGGTGCCCGCATCGTAGGTACGTGATCCGGAAAGGCTGATGGGCATGGCCGTGATGGTGCCGCTATGGGTTCCGCTGGTCAGGTCATAGTCGGTAGCGGCTCCCGTGCCACTGGTCAGGGCCAGCGTTCCGACGCTGACGGTTTGTGAACCCGCCGCGACGTTGGTACTGGTGACGGAACCAGATCCGCTCAACACTACGGTCTCGGTGCCGATACCGGTACTCACCGTACCCGAAGTGCCAAAGGCCGCTGCCGCAAATGCGGTGGTTCCGTCATAGGCGCGCGAGCCAGAAAGACTCAATGTTGCTGTGGTAACGGTGCCGCTGTGCGTGCCACCAGTCAGCGTGTAGTTGCTGGCGGTGCCGGTGCCGCTGGTGAGGGCGAGCGTGCCAACGGTAACCGTCTGCGAACCGGCCGCGACATGCGAGCTCGGTACCGAGCCGGTACCGGTCAGCACCAGGGTCTCGGTCCCTACGCCGGTG
>CANFHZ010000112.1 GCA_947446885.1 Comamonadaceae bacterium | reverse complement strand
GTCACCACAAAGTGCATGTGGATGGATGTGAACACTTTGGGGTCGGTCTCGGCACGCTCCGCCGATAGCTGCACAGTGCAGCCTTGCACCGCGTGGCGGCCGCGTTTAAGGATGAGCACAACGTCATACGCCGTGCAGCCGCCGGTGCCTGCTAGCAGCAACTCCATCGGACGTGGTGCCAGGTTTTGACCGCCGTTTTCGGGCTTGGCCGCGTCCGGTGCGCCATCCATATTGACAATGTGGCCGCTGCCGGTTTCCGCGACGAAGCCCATGCCCGAGCGGGTATTGAGGTGGCCGGTCCAGCTGACTGTGCATTCCATGGCGGTGCTCCGTTCAAAGTGTCGTTCTAGGTGCGGGGATTATCATCCGCTCACCACTTCTATTAACTATGCCAAGAACCACGTCCGCCGCCAAAAAATCGTTTGCTGTGCAGCCCTTGCAGCCCGCTGATTACCTCACCAAAATCCTCAATGCCCGCGTGTACGACGTGGCAGTGGAATCGGCGTTGGAGGTGGCGAAATCCTTGAGCCAGCGCATCCACAACACGGTATTGCTCAAGCGCGAGGATCAGCAGTCGGTGCGCAGCTTCAAGTTGCGCGGGGCATATAACAAGATGGCGCATCTGAGCGCGGCCCAGCTGAAACAAGGCGTGATCTGCGCCTCGGCCGGCAACCACGCGCAAGGTGTGTCGCTGAGTGCCAAGCGCCTGGGGTGCCGGGCGGTGATCGTTATGCCAACGACCACGCCGCAGCTCAAGGTGGACGCTGTGCGCAACCTGGGCGGAGAAGTGCTGCTGCACGGTGAGAGCTATACCGATGCCTACAACCACGCGCTGACCCTGGAAAAAAAGCAAGGCCTGACCTTTGTCCATCCTTTTGACGACCCGGATGTGATTGCCGGGCAGGGCACTATTGCCATGGAAATCTTGCGCCAGCACCAGGGGCCGCTGGACGCGGTGTTTGTGGCGATCGGCGGCGGGGGGCTGATCAGCGGCGTAGCCAACTACATCAAGGCGGTGCGCCCGGGCGTGAAGGTGATTGGCGTGCAGATGAACGACTCTGACGCCATGATGCAGTCGGTTGCGCAGGGTGCGCGCGTGACGCTGCCCGATGTGGGATTGTTCTCGGACGGTACGGCGGTCAAGCTGGTGGGCGAGGAAACTTTCCGGGTTGCGCGCGGGCTGGTCGACGATTTCATCACCGTGGATACCGACGCGGTGTGTGCGGCCATCAAAGACGTTTTTGTCGATACCCGCTCGATTGTTGAGCCCGCCGGTGCGCTGGCGGTGGCGGCGATCAAAAAATACGTGGCGCTGCACAAGCTGCGCGGACACACTTTTGCGGCGATTTTGTGCGGCGCGAACATGAACTTCGACCGCCTGCGCTTTGTGGCCGAGCGCGCCGATGTGGGCGAGGAGCGCGAGGCGCTGTTTGCGGTGACGATTCCTGAGGAGCGCGGCAGCCTCAAGCGCTTTTGTGAGTTGATTGGCGACTTGCCTGGCGGCCCGCGCAACGTCACAGAGTTCAACTACCGCATGAGCGACACTGCACGCGCCCATGTGTTCGTAGGCCTGAGCACCAAGGGGCCGGGCGAATCAGGCCGTATCGCCAAGAACTTTGTACGCCACGGTTTTGATGCGCTGGACCTGACCCACGACGAGTTGGCGCAAGAGCATATCCGCCACATGGTGGGTGGCCACTCGACGCTGGCGCAAGACGAGCGCGTGCTGCGCTTTGTGTTCCCGGAGCGTCCGGGTGCCTTGATGAAGTTTCTGAGCCTGATGCGCCCGGGTTGGAACATCAGCCTCTTCCACTACCGCAACCAAGGTGCCGACTACGGCCGCATTCTGGTGGGCCTGCAAGTGCCCAAGGCCGACGACAGAGCCTTCGCCCATTTTCTGAAGACGCTGGGCTACCCTTATGTGGAAGAGACTGCCAACCCGGTGTACCGCATGTTTTTGCAAACCTGAGGCCGGCCGTGGCAGCAACCCTGGACGGTAAGTTGGTGGTGGCGATTTCCTCGCGCGCGCTGTTTGATTTTGAAGAGGAAAACCGGGTTTTTGAGCAGGGCGACGACCACGCTTATATGGCCCTGCAGCGCAGTCGTATTGATACGCCTGCCACCCCCGGTGTGGCGTTCTCGCTGGTGCGCAAGCTGCTGGCCTTCAACGATGACAGCAGTGACGACAGCTCGGACGCCGCGCGGCGGGTCGAGGTGGTCATCCTCTCGCGCAACGACCCGGTCAGTGGCCTGCGCGTCATGAAGTCCGCTGCGCATTACGCGCTGCCCATCATCCGCTGCACCTTCACGCGCGGCGAGTCGCCCTGGCGTTACCTACAACCGCTCAAAGCCAATTTGTTTTTGAGCACCCACTTGAGCGATGTGCGCGCCGCCTTGGAGGCCGGCGTGCCAGCGGCGCAGGTCTACCCGCATTCGGCGCGTGCCAGCCAGCGCTACCCCCAAGAGGTCCGCATCGCCTTTGACGGCGACGCCGTGTTGTTCAGCGACGAGGCCGAGCGTGTTTTCCACGCCGGCGGCCTGGATGCGTTCCAACGCCACGAGGTCGCCAATGCCGCAAGGCCGCTGCCCGATGGCCCTTTCAAGCCACTCCTGGTCGCCTTGCACCAGTTGCAGAAAGCAGCGCGCCCGGCCATGCGCATCCGCACCGCGCTGGTTACTGCCCGCAGCGCGCCGGCGCATGAGCGCGCTATCCGCACGCTAATGGATTGGAACATCGAGGTCGATCAGGCCATGTTTTTGGGCGGGCTGGACAAGGGCGCGTTTCTGCGTGAGTTCGAGCCGGATTTTTTCTTTGATGACCAGACTGGCCACATCGAGTCTGCCGCCCGTCATGTGCCGGCCGGCCATGTCGCCAGTGGCGTGAGGAACTGAGGGCATGCTGGTCACGGATGGCGCTTACCCGGTTGGCCACTGGAGCACGATCCGAGATACGGCCTCCAGGGCGTGGGCACTGACGCGCCCCTACTTTGTGTCCGAGCAGCGCTGGGTGGCTTGCGGGCTGCTGGCCGCGGTCGTGGCGCTGAACCTGGCTTTTGTGTACCTGGCCGTGCTTTTTAACCAATGGAACCAGGTTTTCTACGACAGCCTGCAGGAGAAAAACAGTGCCGTGTTCTGGGCGCAGCTGTGGCGCTTTTGCTACCTCGCTTTCGCCTACATCGTGATCGCGGTCTACAAGTTTTATCTGACGCAGCTGCTGGAGATCCGCTGGCGGGCCTGGCTGACGCAGCAATTTCTCACGCGTTGGCTATCCGACCAGGCCTTTTATGTGATGGAGCTGGCGCGCTTCGGCCCGGCCCAGAGCGCACAGCCGGACAACCCGGACCAACGCATCCAGGAAGACATTGGCCAGTTCACCGCGATGACACTGGGCTTGGTCATGGGCTTGTTGCATGCGGTGGTCACGCTGGCGAGCTTTGTGGGGATTTTGTGGGCACTTTCCGGTGATTTTGGTTTTAACCTGGGTGGCACAGAGTACGCCGTACCGGGTTTCATGGTTTGGATGGCGCTGCTGTATTGCGGCGTGGGCAGCGTGCTGACGCATTACATTGGCCGTTCGCAGATTGCGCTGAACTTCCAGCAGCAGCGGCTGGAGGCCGACTTCCGCCACCACCTGGTGCGGGTGCGCGAGTACAGCGAATCGATCGCTCTGGACGGCGGCGCAGACAACGAGAACCAGCGTCTGCGCGGGCGCTTTGAAAGCGTGCTGGGAAATTTCATGCGCTTGCTGCGGGCGCAAAAAAATCTGGTCTGGTTCACCAGTTTTTTTGGGCAGGCGGCGGTCGTATTTCCGTTTGTGGTGGCCGCTCCGCGTTATTTCAGCGGCGCGATCAAGCTGGGCGATTTGATGCAAATTTCATCCGCCTTCGGCGAGGTGCAGGGCGCTATGAGCTGGTTTGTGGACAGCTACAGCACGCTGGCGGGTTGGCGCGCCACCACCGACCGGTTGACCGGTTTTTCCAGCAGCCTAGCCGCAATAGCGCAGGCTAGGCCGGGTGCTGCGTCGGTGGACGGGGAGGCGGATGTACGGGCCGTCTCGGGCGTGCAGGCCAGCGATCTGCGGGTTTGCCTGCCCGATGGCAGTTTGCTGCTGGCCGCCGACAGTCTGCGTGCCATGGCCGGCGAGCGGGTGCTGTTGCAAGGTCCCTCAGGGAGCGGCAAATCCAGCCTGTTTCGTACCTTCGCCGGCATCTGGCCTTTTGCCAATGGCGCGGTGCAGCGCAGCCCGGACGCCATGTTCATCCCGCAGCGCCCGTATTTCCCCAACGGCGCGCTGCGCGAGGCGCTGGCCTATCCCGAGATGCCAGCAGGCTATAGCGACACACAGTTGCGAGAGGCCCTGTGTTCCGCGCATTTACCGGAGCTGGCGGAAGATTTGGACAGGCATGCGGCATGGGGCCAGACGCTCTCAGGTGGTGAGCAGCAGCGCCTGGCGATTGCCCGTGTGCTGCTCAAACGCCCGGCCTGGGTGTTTGCCGATGAAGCCACCAGCGCGCTGGACGACGCGACGCAGGAAGCGGTTTATGGCCGTTTAGTCGCAATGACTACTGCGTGCGGTGGCGGCATGGTGTCGATTGCCCACCGCGAAGGCCTGGCGCAGTTCCATACCCGCAGCTGGATCTTGGAGCCGGCGCCGGGAGGCGCTGGTTTTGTGTTGCGCTGAGGAGCACGGAACCCGCTTGTGCCCTTGATAGCCTCGCGCCCGCCTGATACTCAAGCAACTTTCTTCAACCAGCCCAGTACCTGCGAAGGTAAAAAGTCCAGATGGCCCGGCGGTGCGCCGCTGGGAAAGCCCACATGTCCACCGTGCGCGGGTTGCCATAGCTGCACCCCGGGTGCCAGGCCATGGCTGTTTGGCAGGCTCCTGGCTGGCACGAAAGGGTCGTTCTGTGCGTTGACGATCAGGCTGGGTACGCGCAGCTTGCCGAGGTGCGGTTTCGCGGACGCGCGCCTCCAGTAGTCCAGTGCGCTGTCAAAGCCATGCAATGGGGCGGTGAAAACCTGGTCGAAGTCCTGCAGTGTGCGCGCGCGCATCAGAGCGGCGCGATCAAACAAGCCGGGGAACTGTTGCCACTTTTGCAAGGCCTTGTGCTTCATCGTACGCAAAAAGCGGCGTCCGTAGAGAAGGTGGCTCAGGCCGCTGCTGATGTGCAAGCCACAGGCAGTCAGATCCAGCGGCGCGCATACCGCGCAGATGGCAGACGCCGTCTGGCGCGCGGTATCACCGGCTTCCTCAGCCCAGCGCAGCAGGGCGTTGCCGCCCAGCGAGATGCCCACGGCGTAGAGCGGCCCGGTGTGCCGCTGCCGCAGGCCGTGCAGTATCCAGTCAACTTCTTCGTAGTCGCCTGCGAAATAGGCGCGCGGTGCGCGGTTGATTTCGCCGCTGCACCCCCGGAAATGGGGCACCACAAAGTCCATGCCCTGCCCCTGCGCTGCGCGGGCGAAGGCCTGCGCGTAATGTCCTTGCGAGTTGCCCTCCAGCCCGTGGAACAGCACCAGCAAGGGCCGCTCAGACATGGCTTGCGGGACGGTGACCTGCACCAGCCAGTCGAGGTCGATGAAGTCGCCGTCCGGGGTGTCTCGGCGCTGCCGCTGGTAACTGATACCGGTACGCAGGTCGGCATCGCTGAATAGGGATGCCCAGATGGTTTGTGCGTGGCCGCCGGGTAGCCACCAAGGGGCTGGGTAGTTCCAGGGCAGCGGGGAGGACTGCGCGGAGTGCGTCAATGCAGAACCTGCGGCGCACGCTCCTGCGGCCGGGAATCCTGTGGCGAGCCTGGGCTGGCGTGGTGCACCACCAAACGCCAGCCCTGTGCCGCGCGGTGGAACACATGGGTAGTTGTAACCAGCGCGGTTCCAGGGCCGGTGGACGTCATGACACTGACGCTCTCAACCAGGTGGTGAACGGCGGTGTGGCTGCTGTGCCAGCGGGCTACGCATTGGGGGCGGGCGTCAATAGCTGCACCATTGGCGAATAGGGTCTCAAAGCTTGCGCGGATGTCCGCGGTACCGATGGCACGCGCACCGCCGGGATGGATGCAGGCAATCTCTTCATCGTCAGCCCAGCAGGCCATCAGTTTGTTGATATCGCCAGACTGCAACGCCTCGTAGAAAGCAGCGTCTACATCGTCAGGGCTGCCGCCGAGAATGGCGGCAAAAGAGGGAGCTTGGCGCACCGTAGAGCTTCCAGATTAGCGCCCAGGGCTCCCAGCGCCTGCGCTGAGCCTCAGACCCGAATCAGCATGTTTAGCGATGGCCGCGCAGGCGGCGAATGGCGGCGAGTTGGGCCGTCATCATCAGCAATTCGGCTTGGGCGCTTGCCAAATCCAGGTCGGACTTGGCATTTTTGACGGCTTCCTGTGCCGCTTGGCGCGCCGCATTGGCCCGTTCCTCGTCCAGATCTTTGCCGCGAACTGCAGTGTCAGACAAGACGGTGACGCGATCCGGCTGGACTTCGATGATTCCGCCTGCCACGAACACAAATTCTTCGCTGCCATCGGCCATCTCAATGCGCACCGAGCCGGGCTTGACCCGGGTGATCAGCGGCGTGTGGCGCGGGTAGACGCCGAGTTCGCCTGATTCGCCGGGCAGGGCGACAAAACGCGCCTCACCGGAAAAAATGGACTCTTCGGCACTCACCACATCGACGTGGAAGGTGTTCATGGCTTAGACCTTCTTCGCTTTTTCAAATGCTTCGTCAATCGTGCCGACCATATAGAAGGCCTGCTCGGGCAGGTGGTCGCACTCACCGGCCACAATCATTTTGAAGCCGCGGATGGTTTCCGCCAGCGAGACGTATTTGCCCGGCGAACCGGTAAACACCTCGGCAACGTGGAAGGGCTGGGACAGAAAACGCTGGATCTTGCGCGCCCGTGCCACGGTCAGCTTGTCTTCCGGTGCCAATTCATCCATGCCCAAGATGGCAATGATGTCGCGCAGTTCTTTGTAACGCTGCAAGGTGCCTTGTACGGCGCGGGCGGTGTTGTAGTGCTCTTCGCCAACGACCAGCGGATCCAACTGGCGGCTGGTGGAGTCCAGCGGGTCCACAGCGGGGTAAATACCCAGCGACGCGATATCACGCGACAGCACCACAGTGGAATCCAAGTGGGCGAAGGTGGTGGCGGGAGAGGGGTCGGTCAAGTCATCTGCGGGCACGTACACGGCCTGGATGGAGGTGATGGAGCCCACTTTGGTGGAAGTAATACGCTCCTGCAAACGGCCCATTTCTTCTGCCAGCGTAGGCTGGTAGCCCACGGCGGAAGGCATACGGCCCAAGAGCGCGGACACTTCGGTACCGGCCAGTGTGTAGCGGTAGATGTTGTCTACAAAGAACAGCACGTCTTTGCCTTCGTCGCGGAACGATTCCGCAATGGTCAGACCGGTCAAGGCCACGCGCAAACGGTTGCCAGGAGGCTCGTTCATCTGGCCGTAGACCATGGCCACTTTGGACTCGCCCAGGTTTTCCAGGTTCACCACGCCGGAGTCAGCCATCTCATGGTAGAAGTCGTTGCCTTCACGGGTACGCTCACCCACACCGGCAAACACGGACAGACCGCTGTGTGCTTTGGCAATGTTGTTGATGAGCTCCATCATGTTCACGGTCTTGCCCACACCGGCACCCCCGAACAAGCCCACCTTACCGCCTTTGGCGAAGGGGCAGACCAAGTCGATCACCTTGATGCCGGTTTCCAGCAACTCCTGCGAGGGGCTCAGTTCGTCGTAGGCCGGGGCTTTACGGTGGATGGACGCGGTTTGCGTCTGGTCCACAGGGCCGCGCTCGTCAATGGGCGTGCCCAGCACATCCATGATGCGGCCGAGAGTGCCTTTACCGACCGGGACGGTGATGGCCGCGCCGGTGTTGGTGACCATCAGTCCACGGCGCAGGCCGTCCGAGCTACCCAGGGCAATCGTGCGAACGATGCCGTCACCGAGTTGTTGCTGCACTTCCAGCGTCAGCGCAGTGCCTTCGAGCTTCAAGGCGTCATACACCTTGGGCATGTGATCGCGCGGGAATTCCACGTCCACGACTGCGCCGATACATTGAACAATCTTTCCCTGAACGCCAGCGTTCGTATGGGTGGTCTCATGCGCCATGTTATTTCGCTCCAAAAATAAAAATCAGACAGCCGCCGCACCGGCAACGATCTCGGACAATTCCTTGGTGATCGCCGCTTG
>CANFHZ010000111.1 GCA_947446885.1 Comamonadaceae bacterium | reverse complement strand
TGGGCGCTGGCGCAACGGGATGTCAGGGCTTTGAAGCAGGCCCAGTCTGCCGCGCAGCAAATCGGCAGCGGCACATTCGTCGGCCAATTGGAGAGTTCACGGGGCGACGAAATCGGCGACCTGCTGCGCATGATCAATGGCATGGCCAATAGCCTCAGCGCCGACGACTCCCGCAGAAAACGCTGGATTGCCGACATTTCGCACGAACTGCGCACGCCGTCGGCCGTCTTGCGGGGCGAAATTGACGCATTGATCGACCACGTCCGGCCCCTGGAGCCCAATGCCATCGTGTCGCTGCGCGAGGAGGTTGTTCGGCTGACCTGCCTGATCGATGACCTCCATCTGGTCGCCCTGTCCGAGTTGTCCAGCTTTCCCTGCGAGCGCAGGGAATGCGATGCCCTGAACCTGGTTCGCCGCATGGTGGCCGGCTACGAACTGCGCGCCCACAAGCAGGGCATGGCACTGCAATTTGTAGCGCCAGCCCAGGACCCGCTGCCGGTGCATTGGGACGCAAGGCGCATCGAACAACTGCTGCGCAACCTGCTGGAAAACAGCCTGCGCTACACCGACGCGCCGGGACGCATCGTCGTGGCCCTGGAGTCCGATGGCATGCAGGTCATCCTGACCGTTGACGACTCCGCACCCGGCGTATCTCAAGCCGATGCCGAGCGGATATTTCTGCCGCTACACCGCACCGACGCAGCGCGTGCGCGCAACGCCGAGGGCAGTGGCCTGGGGCTGGCCATCTGCCAAATCATCGTGCAGGCCCACGGCGGATCGATTCAGGCTTCTTCATCGGAGCTGGGTGGCATTCGCATGCAGGTCTGCCTTCCTGCCCATTTCAAGGACTCGCCATGAACACATCGCTGACACGCCGGGTACTCGTTGTCGAAGACGACAAAAAGATTGCCCAGCTTTTAATGGACTACCTGCGCAACGAAGGTTTTGAGCCCAAAACAGTGGGCGACGGGCATATTGCCTTGCGTGAAATCCAGACCGCGACCCCCTCCGCTGTCATCCTGGATCTGGAGCTACCCGGCCTGGACGGCATCAGCATCTGCAAAGCGGCCCGCAACAGCACCGACGTCCCCATCCTCATGCTGACCGCACGCGCCGAGGAGCTGGACCGCATCGCAGGGCTGGACTGCGGCGCCGATGACTACATGGGCAAACCCTTTGCGCCCCGCGAAGTGGTCGCCCGCGTGCGTGCCCTGATCCGCCGCGCCGAGGGCCGGCTGGTGCCGGGCTCCAGCCCGTGGAAAGTCGATGAGCCCAACTTCAGAATCGCCTGGCGTGACCAATGGCTGTCGCTGACCCGCATTGAATTTCTCATGCTGCGCATGCTGCTGACCCGGCCAGGCCGCGTGTTCACCCGCGCGCAGATCATGGATTGCGTCAACATCGATGGCAGCGAGGTCAACGACCGCACCATTGACAGCCACATCAAAAACATCCGCAGAAAAATCGAAAAAGTCGACCCGGGCTTCACATGCATCGCAACCGTGTACGGCGTGGGCTACCGGTTTGACGTGCTGGATTAAGCGCCCCAAGCGGCGGGGCACGGGTCAAGCCCGCACCCGGCCAGCCCAATGGCACAGGACACGCCAATTCAGGCAGCCCACAGCAACGCCGCTGCGCCCCGCCACACACCGGCACGCACCGTGCCGCGCCCTTCAAAACGCATACCGCAGCGACAGCGACGCCGAGACCCGGTTGCTGGATTGCACGATGGGGCTGTTGCGGGCATCCCCCAGCAGGGTACTGGCCGCCAGCCCACCCGCCAGGGTCAGCCCGGGCGCCAGCGCATAGCCCAGCGTCAGGTTGGACGTCAGGTCACGCAAGCCGGCGCCGGGCGTGTACACCGCGAATCCGGCCTGGCTGGACTGCGTATCGCTCACACCAAAATAGGTCTGCATATACGGCGCATTGGCCCAGGACGCACCCACGCCAATGCCCAACTTCCAGCGGGGCGCGAGGTCCGTGCTGTAAGCCGCACCCACATCCACCACCAGCCCCTGCCGGTCATTGCCCGAACCGTAGCGCAGCGACGACGACAGCTGCACATCGCGCTCCAGCGCGTACTGCACAAAGGCCGCGTACTCCATCCGTGCATCCACATCGCCCATGCCGCTGAGCGTGCCCGACGCCTGGCGCCCCATGTCAGCACCCAGCCCCAAGCCGTATTGCAGTGCAGCGCCCTTGGCAAAGTTGTAGCCCACACCGCGCTCCGTACTGGCAAACCAGCCACTGGCCCAGCGGTACTCCAGACCCGGCATCAGCGCCACGCGCGACCTGCCGCTGTCAGCGTAGTCGGGCGCAACCCGGGCCGACAGGCTCAGCGTGCCGCCCTCCCCCTTGTCCAGCACCTCGGACTCTTCACCGGTGCGGGCCGTCTGCGCCATGGTGCCGGACTGGGCCATGGCAGAAGGTGCAAGCCACACAAGAGGTGCCAGAACCAGCAGGGTTGTCAGAACAATTTTCATCAAGGCCAGTTCGTGGAGTTGGGGGGCGCGGGCTCGGAAGGCACACCGTGAACGTCCTCATGCTCGCGCCCGATCATGGAAAAAATGTGGAGACATGCCCACACCGGCTCCATCCCGCACAGGCCTACTCAACGCAAAATGTTGACGGGCACCTATATGCAAAGTGAACAGCCCGGCATGCCCGCCGCGAACAAGCTGCTGGCCTGCCGTCTCGAAGGGCTCACCCTGCGCTATGTGCTGCAGGCCACGCGCCATACCCGCCAGCATGGCCACCGGCTGGACTTTTCGGGCATTCTGGCGGCCCGCCTGCCAACCCAGCGCATCAGCGTCTGGCTGCCACCGGGCTACACCGCCGGGCAGCGCGCCTACCCTGTGCTGTACATGCACGACGGGCAAAACCTGTTTGACCCGTCCGTATCCGCATTCAACAAGGTCTGGGCCGCCGACCAGGCCATGCTGCAATGCGCACGCACCGGGCTGATTGCGCCGCACATCATCGTCGGCGTGTGGTCGCCGGGCTACGACCGCAGCCGCCAGTACCTGCCCAACTGGCTGGCGCAACAAGCGCCCGACACCCTGCGCCAACACATCAAAGCACGGGCGCAGCGCGCCATCCTGGGGGACGCCTACATCGCCTGGCTCAGCGGGCCGCTCAAGGCCTGCGTGGACCGCAGCTTTCGCACCCGGCCCGGCCCCCGGCATACCGCCATGGTCGGCTCCAGCATGGGCGGGCTCATCAGCTGCCATGCGCTGGCCGAGCTGCCGCAGGTCTATGGCCGCGTCGCCGCCCTCAGCCCGCATTGGCCGGTGATGCTGCCGCCCCTGGAGGACGAGACCCAGGACACGCTCATCAATTTGTGGGACGCTTGGCTGCAATCCAAGCTGGGCGCGCCCGCTGCGCGCCGTCTGTGGATAGACCGGGGCACCGACTACCTGGAAGCCGCCTACGCGCCCTACCACGCCCGCGCCACGGAACGCCTGCAAGCCCTGGGCTGGGCTCTGGGCACCCATTTAGAAAGCCGCATCTACCCCGCAACCGGCCACAACGAAGACCACTGGCGCGCCCGCCTGCCCGAAGTCTTGACCTGGCTGTTGCGATAGTTGCCGCGCAGCCCATGCCCAGCGTGGGAAAGGGCACGCAGGCTTGACGGATGGATCGGCTGCTAAGCAGCGGGCTTTTAATTAATGCCTATACAATAAATAAATGCCCACCACTCCAAATAAACCCACAACAAGCGATTGGGCGCGTGTTCAGCAAGACGCTGCGCAGAATGCGCCTATTGCCTACACCGCCAGCGACGGCCCCTATGACCCTAATGATGCCGCTGCGGTCGCCGCCTACTGGCAGCAAGCCAGTGTGAAACGCGGCCGGGGACGCCCAAGCGCATCCATCAAGCGTCCGACACTGAATATGCGTGTAGATCCCGATGTGCTCGACGCCTTCAAGGCAACGGGACGAGGCTGGCAGACGCGTATCAATGCAGCGCTGCGCGAGGCCGTCAACAAAGGCCTGTAATGCGCTAAGCCCAAGGGCTTCAATACTGTGCGACCGGGTGCCCGTCCCCTGCGGGCAGGCCCTGGCCGGGGGCCGGGGGTACGCACACAATGTCTCCACATTTGCGCCAAAGAATCTCTGCCAGGGGCATCGCCCGGTTGGAATGAAGGAGAACACGAGCATGCATGTGCGCAAATGGGCCCGCCGGGCCGGGGGGCGGTGCCTGGGGTTTGGGCTTGTGCCGGGCGTGTGGGCGGTTTGGGCGGTTTGGGCGGCGTGCGCGCTCTGGGCCTGTTGCGGCGCGGCCGGCGCGCAATTGCTGCTCAGCAACAGCCGGCTGGTGTACCCGGTAGGGGCGCGGCAAGTAGAACTAACCATGACCAACGACGGCAAGCGCCTGATCACCGCGCAGGCCTGGGTGGACGCGGGCGACGTGGACGCCCGCCCCGAGGACACGCAAGCGCCCTTTCTGGTCTTGCCACCGGTGAGCAAAATCCAGCCCGGCAAATCGCAAACCCTGCGCATCAGCTACACCGGCGCGCCGCCGTCCAGCGACCGGGAAACTTTGTATTACCTGAATATCCTGGATATTGCGCCGCCGCCGGAAAAGAATACCGGAGCCAATTACATGCGCATGAATGTGCGCAGCCGGTTCAAGGTGTTTTTCCGGCCTGCGGGTTTGGCGGGCGACCCGATATTGGCGGCCAAAGCCTTGGTGTGGAAAATCAGTCCGCCGGATGCTCCAGCGCAATTGGTGGTGAACAACCCCTCGCCGTATTTTCTATCGCTGGCGCATATTCGGCTGCTGCGTGGCACCGAAGTATTACAAGAGATTCAATCAGGCTTAGTCCAGCCTTTTGGCAGCACAACCTTGGCAATTACAGAACCAACAATCAGCTGGCGGGATGCTAGTTCGCTGCAGTATGAGTATATTGATGACCAGGGAATAACCCGCTCTGCAGAGTCTTATTTAAAAGACAAAGGATAAAAATTATGTGCGTTACCAATACTCAAATAGTATTAAATTTTATCTCTTCGCTTTATCGCAAGCCGAGACAAAGTGAATTGGTTTACCCAATGCATATAAAAAATCAAATTTTTGATTACAAGTTAATTTTTTGTATATTTTTTTTAGTTTGTTTATTACCTATGCAAAAAGCGCAGGCTATTCCCGTGAAATGCAGCAGCAGCAATACAGTAACTTTTACGAATAGTTCGCTTCCATCAACAATTTATTTCCCGGGTAGCTCCGGAGTATCTATTTACAACGGCACTGCCACTTGGGTTTTGAAGGGGTGTGTATTCAGCAATACCATAACTGCATTCTTATTTTATCCTCCTTCAGGTATAGTTTCAGGTGTTTCAGCGCTAACCGTTACGCCGACCCCTGTTTCAGCGACCTGCACCACGACAGATGTTACTGGTTCCTTAGCCAACTTCAGCATGCAAAAAAATTCTGAAGGGTTTTCCCTATATTCTGCTTCCGCCGCTTATTCATTAACCGCTTCCTACACCTGCACACTTAAATGGACGATAGCGATTACTACAAATAGTGCTTCAACTACCGGCGGTTCAGTAACAGCAACTAATTTAATCAGTGGAAGTGCTTATTCAGGCTGGTTCTACACCGCCAACATGTTGAATGCTGGCGGCACCACCCTGGTTGGCACTGGAAAAGCCGTCACTTTTACTGCCCTCGGCTGCGTCGCCACCGCTGCATCACAAACCGTGACTTTGCCAACCGCAGCATTAAGCTTGATAAACACCGACGGCTACTCACCTTGGATCACATGGTCCTTTGGGCTGAATAGTTGCGTCAACATGAGTTCCGCCGTCACGGCCTACGTCGCTTTCACCTATACCGAATTGGACGGAACAGGCTCCAGCATCATCGCTCCCACGGGAGGCACAGCCGCCCACGTGGGCGTACAAGTGGGCTACAACGGCACAGTGCTGGCCAACTTGGCAGCTACCGACGCCACCAACACATCCAAAGCCACGAGCCTTGGCACCATGTCATCGGCCACCAGCTACACCTACACCATGCAGGCACGCTACGCCAAAGCATCCAGCCAAACCGCCACGGCGGGCACCATAACGGGCGCAACGGCTACCTACACCGTGACCTACAACTAAAGGCTGGCTAGGACCGTGGCCCAGCGCCGTTGAGCGAGAACACCTCGCCCGGACGCGGTGCGGGTACCGGGGGCGCGGCCTGGGTGGTGCGCGGTGTGGCGGGCACTGCGTCCTGGGCCTGGTAGGGGGCTGTTGGGGTTTTGGCCTGGGCGGTGGTGGTGCACACGCCGTCAAACTGCAGGATGCCCGCTGCGGCGCGCTTGCCGCCTGCGGCCACCTGGTAGGGCAGCGCGCAGCTGCTGGCGCTCTCGGCGTCATCACCCCAGCTGGCGTAGAGCACGCCCGATGTTTCCATGAGCCGCGCCTGCACCTGCCCGCCCTGCCCGACCATGCCGATCAGCTCGCCTTTTTCATTGCGCAGCTCGGCGGCAAAGGGCAGGGGTTTGCCGGTCTCCAGCCTGGCGCGGATCAGGGCGGGCAGGCCCGGGCGGGGCGCAAACTTGAGGAACACACCGGTGCCCGCACGCGGCACCACGGTCTGGGTGTCTTCGTCAAACTCCAGGCCGGGCTCGGCGTCGGTGGTGTCCAGACGCAGGGTGTTGTTGGCATAGGGGTTCAGGTAGGGCACCACGGCGTAGCCCTTGCGGTTCACCGGCGTGCTGCTGGCGTCGGCAATGCGCACGCCCTCGCCGCCCTCGACCTGCACGATGGCGAAGGCATCGCCCAGGTAAGGGGCCAAAGAAAGCCCGCCCCGGTGGGCCAGCACCGTGCCCGTGGCACCAAACGAAAGCTGGCTCAAACCGGCCTGGTTGGTGCCCGAGGCACTGGCGCTCAGGTTGGCGTAGGTGCCCTGGTAGTTCAGGTTGCCATTGGTTGTTTGGCTGGACATGGACTCCGACACATTGACGCCGTAGCTCAGGGGGTCGTTCTGCGCCACAACGGACGAAACGCCCACGCTGCTGGACAAGTTTCCGTTCTGGTCCTGCTGCACGCTGGTGTAGGCGTTGTACAACTTGTTTTTTGTCGCCTCCAGGGGAATGCTCAAGCTCACCGCGAGCAGACTGCTGGTCTGGCCGGATGCGTACTCGTAATAGGTGGTGCTCAAGTTGATACTGGCCTGGCGCCAGCGCACCGAGTAGCCCAGCTGGTACGACAGGCTGTTGTAGCTGCGGTCCCATTTGGTGGTGGATGTGCCACTCAGGTACAGGTAAGCGCCGGACGACAGGGGCTGCTGGATGTTGGCGCTGGTGACAACTTGGGTGGGATAGCGGCCGTAAGCGGTATTGCCCACCAGCGCGGCGTTGAGGCTGCCCATGGCCTCGCTCAGCTCGTAGTAGTTAAAGCTGGAATAGCGCGAAGTGACCAGGCTCAGCCGGGTGTTGGTGGCAGGCAGGGCGAACATCCAGCTCAGGTCGCCGCGCCCGCCTACCTGTAAATCCTGTGCGGGCAATTGCAGCTCCGAGCGCCGCAGGTTGATGCCCACCGCACCCAGCGCGGTGCTGAAGCTGCTGCCCAGCATCAATTGGTTGTAATTTTCAGACCACTGCACGCCGGCTTGCACGGTGTGCTGGCCGCTCAGGCCATAGCGCACCGTGCCCTCCAGCACGGGGTGACCCAGGGTGGACTTGGTGACCTCGCCGGCAGCCAGGCTGTAGCGCATGCTGCCGACCGGCATCAAATCCACCGTGGGCGCATAGGGCACGGTGAAGCTGCGTTGTGTGCCGTCGGCCTCTTTAACGATCACGGTCAGCTCGCCGCCAAAGGCCAGGGCGTAGAGCTTGTCGATCACAAAAGGCCCGGGCGGCACCGTCATGCTGTGCACCAGCTTGCCGAACTGCCAGACCTCGACGTTGGCATTGCCCAGGGCCTGGCCCCGGATCATGGGCGAGTAGGCGCGCTGCGAGGCGGGCAGCATGCGGGCGTCGGTGGCCAGGACCACGCCCTCCATAGCCGTACCCTCAAACAAGCCACCCCCGGCGTACAGGCTGCCCAGGGTGACGGTGGAGCGCAGCGCGGCAATGCCGGTGCTGGCCGTGAAGCTGCTGGTCTGGTAGGCGGTAGCAGTACCCCCGCTGTGCGATACCGCACCCCGGTGCTCAAAGCCCCAGTTACCCGCCGACAGGCGGGCGTTCAGGCCCAGATACTGCGAACTTGCGGAAGAACTGGTGGCCTCAAAGGCGTTCAGGTTGTAGCCCAGCACGCCCACGGTGGCCGAGTCGGCCCAGGCGTCACGCAGGTCTTCTTCGTCAATACCCATGGCGAAAGCCTGTGGGTACCAGAGGTAAACGATCAGCGTCTCGGTATCCAGCCTTGAACCGCTATCGGGCACGATGTCTTCCA